>NZ_JAVKGO010000006.1:0-153271 GCF_031432315.1 Serpentinicella sp. ANB-PHB4 | reverse complement strand
CCTTAACTGGTAGTCTGGCCCGTGTATATTTTGGCCATTAACTGGTCTTGGGACACTGTCAGGTGGGCAGTTTGACTGGGGCGGTCGCCTCCTAAAGAGTAACGGAGGCGCCCAAAGGTTCCCTCAGCACGGTCGGAAATCGTGCGTAGAGTGCAAAGGCATAAGGGAGCTTGATTGCGAGACATACAGGTCGAGCAAGGACGAAAGTCGGGCTTAGTGATCCGGTGGTTCCGAGTGGAAGGGCCATCGCTCAACGGATAAAAGCTACCCCGGGGATAACAGGCTTATCTCCCCCAAGAGTCCACATCGACGGGGAGGTTTGGCACCTCGATGTCGGCTCATCACATCCTGGGGCTGTAGTAGGTCCCAAGGGTTGGGCTGTTCGCCCATTAAAGTGGTACGCGAGCTGGGTTCAGAACGTCGTGAGACAGTTCGGTCCCTATCCGTCGCAGGCGTAGGAAATTTGAGAGGAGCTGTCCTTAGTACGAGAGGACCGGGATGGACGTACCGCTGGTGCACCAGTTGTTCCGCCAGGAGCATAGCTGGGTAGCTAAGTACGGAAGGGATAAGTGCTGAAGGCATCTAAGCACGAAGCCCCCCTCAAGATTAGATTTCCCATCCGCAAGGAGTAAGACCCCAGAAAGACGATCTGGTAGATAGGTCGGAGGTGTAAGTGCAGCAATGTATTAAGCTAACCGATACTAATAGGTCGAGGGCTTGACCAAAAGATGAAACTTTACTTTAAATATTGTGTAGTTTTGAGAGAATATCTCAAATGTCGTGACTATAGCGAAGGGGTCACACCTGTTCCCATACCGAACACAGCAGTTAAGCCCTTCAGCGCCGATGGTACTTGGTGAGAGATCGCCTGGGAGAGTAGGTCGTTGCGATACAAAAGTAAAGATACTTCACAGAAATGTTGAAGTATCTTTTTTAGTTTTTGTTTATTTAATTTCTAATTAGGATAAACAAAGCGCTGAAAGGGCTTAAATATTAAATAGGAAGTTAAAAATAGACCCATTACTATGATTTGTGCAAGGAAAGTAATACGTCTATTTTTAACTAAGTTGCTGACACAAAAGTAGGAAATACACACTTTTGGTCATCAACTTGTACTCTGTATAAGCGACTGACACCAAACTACTTTTGGGACATCTGCTTAACCGCCGATGGTACTTGGTGAGAGATCGCCTGGGAGAGTGGGTCGTTGCGATACAAATGTAAAGATACTTCACAGAAATGATGGAGTATTTTTTTTAGTTTTTGATAGTGAGATGTGAATCTTTAAATATAATTTATCCTTCCATTTAGAAGGAATAAATTAAAATAAGTAGAATAATATATATATAAACTTCTAAAAAGGGAAGTGAAATAATGAGTAACTGTAAGGTAATTAAACTAGATGAATTTAGAAATAGAAGACTTAAAAATAACAGAAATAGCCCTATAACTACAAACTCCTTATATAGTGTAGAAGATGATGATAGGATTAGAACACTAAACTTGTTTATGAAAGTATTAGAAAATATTCATAAAGAATCACATAAAAAGAAGATCACCAAAGGGTGATCTTCTTTTTTATATAGTAGGAAAGTGCTACTTTTCTACTATGTTAATAAGACCTTTTAATTATACCGCAGGCAATCCGTTCACCAGCATCACCAGTAGGTTGGGTTCTATAATCATCTGGATGAATATGGATAATTATTGATTTGTTTATAATATTATTGACCTTAAATCTATTAGTAAAAAATTGCATTCTAGCGTATCCATTATTAGAAAAAAGAACTGGAAGATCTCCAGCATGATTACCATGAGGTTGACCATCAGGTGCCCAATGACCTCCTGCACTTTCAAATGGTTCATCATTACTCCCATCACAAATGCCAACTTCATGTATATGAAAACCATGAGGTCCTATTGGTGGTCGATCATTTGTTGCTGGTGTATATTCTGGGAGTCCAAATACTTCAACCCAAACTTCTGCGCCGTTTGGCACATCAAAAAAATATACTGTACCTCTAATTTTAGGGAATTTTGGACTAGGTTTTAAATAAGCCACTGCTCTTTTAGAGAAGTAGTATGATTGGTTGTAATTACTATAATACATAAACGCACCTCACTTGTTTTGTAAACCGTTTTACGGCGTATTAGATACTAATATTAATATGTATTAAGTTAAAAGTTAGTGTTTGTTTTTTACTACAATGAATAAAATTTATATCTTTAGATAAATCTAAGAATAATATTATAAATCTATACTCTTAATTAAGAGACAGTAAATATAAAAGTTTAGCGGTTTAAAAATATTAGCCTGATCTTAAAGGTAATAAGTAATATAGTTATATTAATTTTTTTCATAGGGGAAAAAACTAAGAGAAAGGATATGACTTTATGAACATTAATTTTAATTCAGAACCAATTAAAAATTTTAAGGCGTATTATGATACAGGGTATAGATGCATACTTTATGAAGTTGATCAACAAGACAATCTGTTTACAGTGTACTTAAAGAATTTTAATACTGAAGATACAAGAGTTTTGAAATATACACCTGATGACGGTTATGTATTAAAAAATTATATAGATAGATTAACATAATAAAAATTTATATTTTTATTATGTATTTTTATTTATAAGATAAGAAGATATAACATTCATGCTAAATTATAAAGAAAAGAGGTATAGTAGTGAAGGAAGCAATATTACCAATTAAAAACAAGTATGGTTTTTTTGAAATTAGATTAGAAAGTATAGGTGGTTTAGGAGCAAATGTTGCTGGAAAAATTATTGCAGAAGCTGGAGTCATGGGGATGGGGTATAATGGATCAAATTTTGCTACCTATGGTTCAGAAAAAAAAGGAACACCTGTTAGCTCTTATATAAGATATTGTGATGATTGTAAACATTTAAGGATTAATAGTCCTGTAACAAAACCTAATATACTAGGTGTTTTTCATGAAAACTTAGCTGCTAGACTTCCTATAACAGCCGGAGTAACCTCTGATACAATTGTTGTTATAAATACAGATAAAAGTCCACAAGAGGCCAGAGATTATTTAAGGTTAGTAGGAGGCACTGTGGTTACTGTAGATGCCATTAAAATTGCTTACGATGAAAAAGTTGTAATGAATACCATTATGATTGGCGCCATTACTAGAATGATGGAGTTTATGGATAAAGATGCTATGATTAATAGTATAAAGCAAACCTTTAGCAAAAAAACAGAATTTCAAATTGAATCGAATATAAGAGGATTTAATGCTGGTTATCAACAAGTTGAATTAGCACATTTTGAGGAGGATGGCAAATTCCCTTATATTGAATTTGAAGAAATGAAAACAAAGTGGGGTTATAAAAATGCACCTATAGGAGGTGTCATTGTTGAGCCAGGAAATAGTATATTAAAAAATAATCAGTCTAGTAGACAAGGCAAAATTCCATTATTTCATGAAGGAAGGTGCATTCATTGTGGGATGTGTGAAATGACTTGTCCTGATTATTGCTATAAATTTGAGTTAAAAGAAGATGAGAAGAAACAAAAAATACAAATGTTTAATTTAGGGTTGGATTATCAGTTTTGCAAAGGTTGTTTAAGATGTGTAGATGTATGTCCAGTTGAAGCATTAACTGAGGAATTAGAGATAGATCATGAAATAGATAAATTAACAGTGAAGTTATAGATTGAAAGAAGGGATAAGATAATGAGAGAACAAAAAAGTATATTCAAGAACGGTAATGAAATGGCTGCTATTGCAGCAAGTCAAATGAACTTTCATGTTATGGGTTATTTTCCAATAACACCCTCAACGGGAATATCGGAAGAATTAAGTGCGTTTAAGGCAGAAGGTGAGCATGAAATTGTATTGATTCCTGCAGACGGGGAACATGGTGCAGCAGGAATATGTTATGGTGCATCGGTTGCCGGAGGTAGAGTAATAAATGCAACATCTGCAAATGGTTTATTATATGCATTAGAACAGTTACCAGTGCAATCTGGGACTAGAGCACCTATGATATTAAATGTTGTTACAAGAGCTGTTTCAGGGCCCCTTGATATAAAAGGGGATCATAGTGATATCATGTATACACTAAACTCAGGATGGATCACTTTAATGGCTAAAGACCCCCAAAGGGTATATGACTTTAATATTATAGCTACTAAATTATCAGAACAAAAAGATGTTATGTTGCCAGCAATGATTGCAAGTGATGGTTTTTTTACTAGTCACCAGAAAAGAAAAAATCATATTTTTAAAAACAATGAAGATGTACAAGGATTTATAGGTAAATATGAACCTGTCTATCATGCATTAGATGTAGAAAACCCTAAAACTTTTGGTCCATATATGAATGAACCAGACTTAATAAATAATAAGCTACAGCTAAGCGAAGCAATGGACAAAGCCTATGAAGCTTTACCAAAGGTATTTGAAGCGTTTGGCAGGGTTACAGGAAGATATTATGATTTATTAGAAACATATCAAGTTGAAGATGCTGAGGCTTGCATTTTCATACTGAACTCATCTTTTGATACAGCGATGGAAGCAGTAGATAACTTAAGAAAAGAAGGCAAAAAAGTTGGTGCTATTGCTGCTAATGTCATTAGACCTTGGCCAAGTAAAGAAATACAGAAAGCATTTAAAAATGTAAAAGCGCTATGTGTAGCAGATAGACAAGAAAGTTATGGAACAAAAGCAGGGAATATGAGTATTGAGATTAAAAGCACATTAAAAGATGATCCAGAAAACAGCACTTTAGTATTTAGTAGAGTATATGGTTTAGGTGGAAAAGAATTTTTCATACAAGATGCAGTAGACTTATTAAATGAAGCATTAGAAGTTGCAGAGCATGGGAAAATTAAAAATACTTTTAGTTATGTTGGTTCATATGAAGGAAATAATAATACGGAGGCAAAACAATATATTGATAAACCTACAGTCGAATACTTTGATAATGGTGTAACAGTTGAAAAAGAAGAAACTGGAGTGCTTAGTGTCAAAGGGGTGAACACCCGTAATATGACGGGGTTACCAAAAAGAATAGCTCCTGGTCATCAAGCCTGTCCTGGATGTGGAATATTTCCCAACTTAAACTTATTGTCAAAGGGGCTAAATGGATATGTAGTTTTTTTATTTCAAACCGGATGTGGAATGGTTGTAACAACCGGATATCCACATACAGCATTTAGAAGTACATATATCCATAATTTATTTCAAAACGGTGCACCGACCCTTAGTGGAGTTGTTGAAATGTTTCATGAGAAACAAAGACGAGGAGAGATACCACAGGATACGGATATTACTTTTGTTATGGTCAGTGGTGATGGTGGTATGGATATTGGAATGGGTCCCGCAATTGGTACTGCAATAAGAAATCACAATATGATCATTTTTGAATATGATAACGGTGGGTATATGAACACTGGGTACCAACTTTCTTATACAACGCCCCACTTAGCTGAAAGCAAAACATCAATTGTAGGCCCTTCATTTGAAGGAAAAAGCTCATTTCAAAAAGGGGATGAGTGGAGCACTTTTCATAAAGATACACCTATGATTATGGCAGGTACCCATATACCTTATATAGCTACTGTAGCAGAGTCTCATCCTGTTGATTTTATTAAAAAAATTGCAAAAGCACAATATGTATCAAAGAAGGAAGGATTAGCTTATGTAAAAGCAATTTCAGCTTGTCCGTTAAATTGGAAAAGTCCCCCTGAAGAACAAAGAAGTGTGATTGGGACTGCTGTTGATTCTTGTTACTTCCCTTTATTTGAAATATACCATGGTATAACCACACTGAATTATGATCCTGAAAAATCAAAAAATAAGATTCCTGTGGCAAGTTGGTTTAAGCGCATGGGAATAACAAAACATTTATTAGAAGAGAATAATAAAAAGCGAATGGAAAGTATACAACATGAAGTAGATCGTCGTTGGATGAGACTGAAAGCTTTAAGCGAACATCCTTTACTGTAAAAAATAATAAGATGAAAGAAAGCGCGTATTTTAATTTTTATACGCGCTTTTCTTGATAGAAATACTTTTATTTAACAAAATGTTTTGTTAAAAATCCAAATAATAATGTTGTTATCGTATCTGCCTTTTCTAAAATAGCAGCATGTCCACAGTCTGGAATAACAACAAATTCTGATTGTGGTAAGTTGTTGGCGATAATTTTTGAAAACTTTAAGGAAGTAATTACGTCATTTTCTCCACATACGACTAAAGCTGGACACTTTATATTACTTAATTGGGGAGTTAATCCAACACCATTATTAAATGTTTTATATAACTGAAGTTGGCCAAAATAAAAGTCATCAGGAATATTTTCCATTTCTTTTATTTTTTGTTCAATACCCTTTTTATATTTTTCAAGGAAAGTATTACTATAAACAGCAGGTGCACAACTCCAGAAAAAGTCATGGGCGTTTTTTGTAAGGGCTAAAGAACGCCATGATTTAATATGTAGTTTAATAATCTCATCAGCTTCACTAAGTGAATTGATAATCGTAATCGTTTTTACACTTTCAGGATAATCTGTAGCAAACCGCATAGCTACAGCACCACCATAGGATGTACTAACTGCATGAAATTCTTTTATGTTTAAGAAATCTAATAGCGCCTTTGCCTCAGAAGCATGTTCTGCTAAAGTATAGGGACCTTCAGGCTTATCAGAAAGAAGTTGGCCTTTAAAGTCATGAAGAATTATTTTGCAGTTTAATTTTTCAAGAGCGTCTAAAATTGGAGTCCAAGTACCAATACCAGACATGATGCCATTAAATAAAATAATCGTTTCTTCAGCATCAGGATTGCCTTTTATTTCGTAATATAGATTGATGTCATTTACTGTAAAATAGGGCATTTTAATCGCCTCCTTTGATGTTATTATATTACTTTGCAAAATAAGTGCCAATAGATAATATATGCCAAATATGCTGTATAAATATTAATTTTAAAAAGTCACATAAATTAAGTAACATTATGTGACTTGTAAAACTAGATATTAATCATTAGAATTGTTTAAATATAAGTATGATATTAACAAAGATACAATTTGATACATGTTACAATTAGTTACTATATTTAGATTTTAGTATAAAGAATTTTCTTTATTTTGATGATATTTGGTTACCTATTAGTTTGAACTCCTTGTACTAATATTATTAAACTAAAAACTGTTGTATACACTGTACTATACCCATAGAAGTATACAATTCCACAACACCTTAAATAGGCATATTCCATTAGGATTGTAAATATAACAACGTTCACACCTATAGAAATGCCTACTAGCAACTTGATAAAAATAAGTATACGATAACGAATGAATTATAGAGTTTCCTATGGAAAGTGGTATTAGTAACTTTTTTTATGTTAGGTTAACTTTGTGCTATTTAATGCTTGATCTAAGTCTGTAATTAAATCCTTTACATCTTCTAAACCTACAGATAATCGAATCATATCTTGTGTAACTCCTGCTAACTTTTGTTTCTCTTCGCTTAACTGTGCATGTGTAGTACTCGCTGGATGAATAACTAGAGATTTAGCATCAGCAACATTAGCTAATAATGAAAAAATTTCTAGGTTATCTATAAATGTTTTAGCCCCATCTATTCCACCCTTAACACCAAAAGTAAAGATAGAACCAGCACCCTTTGGAAAATATTTTTTTGCTAATTCATAATATTTATTATCTTTTGTGCTAGGGTAGTTAACCCAAGAAACTAAGGGATGATTTTGTAAAAAATTAGCTATTTTTTTTGAATTCTCCACATGACGAGCTACTCTGAGGGATAAAGTCTCAAGTCCTTGTAGAAGTAAAAAAGCATTGAATGGACTAAGTGAGGATCCAGTATCTCTTAAAAGCTGAACCCTTGCTTTTATGATAAATGCTAATTCTCCTAAATATTGAGCATATCTAATACCGTTATAACTATGATCTGGTTCAGTAAATCCAGGAAATTTACCACTGTCTGCCCAATCAAAATTCCCTGAGTCAATTATTAATCCACCAATTGATGTACCATGACCTCCAATAAATTTTGTTGCAGAGTGAACGACAATATCAGCACCAAAATCAATTGGTCGAATCAAATAAGGAGTACCAAAAGTGTTATCAACTATTAAAGGAATACCATTCTCATGAGCAATGTTTGCAACAGCTTCAATGTCTACTAAATTAATACTTGGATTACCTATTATTTCAAGATAGATAGCTTTTGTATTACCTTTAATAGCTTTTCTAAAGTTTTCTGGGTTATCTGGATCTACAAATACTGTATTAATACCTAACTTAGGTAACGTTGTTGAAAATAGATTATAAGTCCCTCCATAAAGGGTACTAGCAGAAATAATTTCGTCTCCAGTATTAGCAATATTTAAAATAGAATAGGTAATGGCTGCTTGTCCTGATGCAACAGCTAATGCCCCAACCCCTCCTTCTAGAGCCGCAATTCTTTGTTCAAGAACATCTGTTGTTGGGTTCATAATTCTAGTGTATATGTTCCCGGGCTCTTTTAATGAAAATAGATTAGCTGCATGGTCAGTATTGTTAAAAACATAAGAGGTAGTTTGATAAATTGGAACTGCTCTAGAACCCGTAGTAGGATCTGCTTGTTGTCCTGCATGTAGCTGTAGTGTGTCAAATTTTAAACGCTTCTTACTCATAAATAATCGCTCCTTTAAATTTAGAATTTAAAAACAAAATAACCTCTTTCATCATTTGAGGATGATGAAAGAGGTTATTAAAAAACTTATATTTATACAAATATAATCGTCTATAAAAGGCCTCTCTCATCTTTCAATATCTTTAATATTGCTGGAGTTGGCACCTTTCATAACGTATATGAAGGTTGCCGAGGTTTCATCGGGCCAGTCCCTACACCTCTCTTGATGAGAAAAATTATTAATTTTTTATAATAGTACTCTATATTTTTTAACATGTCAATAAAAAAACTTAATTTGAAATTTACCAGTTTGCTTTATTCCGGTTGAAAAAGGGTTGTTGACAAATATCTTTCCCCTGTATCAGGCAAAATAACAACAATATTCTTTCCCTTATTTTCTGGTCGCGTTGCAATTTGTGTAGCGGTATAAGCTGCAGCACCAGATGAAATACCAACTAAAAGCCCCTCTGTTTCAGCAATTTTTCTTGATGTTTCAAAAGCTTGTTCATTACTTACTTGGTATATTTCGTCTATAATATCTCTATTTAATATACTAGGAGTAAAGCCTGCACCAATACCTTGAATCTTATGAGGACCAGCTTTGCCCCCAGATAGAACTGGTGAATCTGTAGGTTCTACTGCTATTACTTTTATGTCAGAATTTTTCTCTTTTAAAATTTCACCTACGCCAGTAACAGTACCTCCTGTACCAACACCAGCTATAAAAATATCAACTTTCCCTTCTGTATCTCGCCAAATCTCTTCAGCAGTGGTTTTTCTATGAATATCTGGATTAGCTGAATTTTCAAATTGTTGAGGCATATAAGCATTAGTGGTATTATTCACAATTTCTTGGGCTTTATCTATAGCACCTTTCATGCCTAAAGAGCCTGGAGTTAATACAAGCTCAGCACCTAAAGCCTTTAAGAGACTTCTACGTTCTAAACTCATCGTATCAGGCATTGTTAGAATTAATTTATAACCCTTTGCAGCTGCAACATAAGCCAAAGCAATACCAGTATTACCACTAGTAGGTTCAACTATAATAGTACCTTTTGTAATTAGGCCTTTATCTTCTGCATCTTTAATCATTGCATATCCAATCCTATCTTTAACACTTCCACCAGGGTTAAAGTATTCAAGTTTTCCAATTATAGCGCTATTAATACTATATGATTTTGAATAATTACCCAACTCTAACATGGGTGTATTCCCAATTAATTCAGTAATATTTTTCTTGATTTTCATAAAAACACTCCCTTTATTTTAAATTGAGAAATCACATAACTAATTATGCGATTTATTAATTATATATAGAACATATATCCAGAGTTACTGTTCATCTTTATATATTCATTGGTTAATTCTTCAAGGGTTTGATCGTAAATAAAAGTTTGAACTTTTTCATCAATTTTATCCCATAAGTGTATTTTTAGACACTGCTCTACAAGATTATCTGTAGGCTGTGTATTAATAACGGATAAATTCCCTTCTAGTACTTTTAGAATAGCGCCGATTGTAATCTTGGATGGGTCATCACCTAAAATATACCCACCTTGAGGACCTTTTACACTTTTAACTAATCCAGATTTTTTAAGAGGCGAAAAGAGCTGTTCAAGATAGTTAGTAGATAGATTTTGTCTTTCTGCAATAACATTTAAAGGTATGTAACTACCTTTATAGTTTATCGCTAAATCAATCATTGCAATTAATCCATATTTTCCTTTTGTAGATATTTTCAATATATCCCTCCTATTAACCTACTAATCTTATATGATTAATAATATAATAAGGGTTAAAAACCTATTTGTCAATTCAAATTGGAAAAAAATATAAAAATACATATTGAGTACCTAGACAGGGTATAGTAAAATAAGGTGAATAAGGAGTGAATAGAACATGGAAAAAATACCAACGGAAGAATCTTTAAAAGCACAAAAATCTATTTTAGACCGTTTAAATAGAATCGAAGGACAAATAAGAGGTATAAAAAGTATGATTGAAAAGGGAACTTATTGTGACGATGTGATTAACCAAATAGAAGCATCTCGGTCTGCACTTGGCGCCGTAGAACTTATTTTAATGGAAAGTCATTTAAAAAATTGTATAACAGATCAACTAAAGGCTGGAAATGATGAAGAGATTGAGTCATTATTTAAAATGGTAAAGAAGCTAATGAGGTAAAAGATTAGATTTTAAGTTTGGAGTTGTATCACGGCTTCAAATACAAAAAGCGCTAATTACATATAAAAAATAATAACTAGAGGCCATAGGCCTCTAGTTATTATTTACCATATTACGATAAGCACGAACATTTTCTTGGTGTTCTGCAAAAGTCTTACTAAACACATGGCCGCCTTCACCTAGTACGTAAAATAAGTAATCATGATCTTCAGGATAAAGAGCAGCACGTATAGATTCTTCACTAGGTGACCCTATTGGACCAGGTGGAATACCATCTCTACGATAGGTATTAAAGGGTGTATCTTGATCTAAATGTGCGTATAACACTCTGTTAATATGTTTTATCCCTTCGCCATATCCATAAATAACAGAAGCATCAATTTGGAGACGCATTCCTTGCTCTAATCGATTATATATAACCCCACTTATTTTTTCCCGTTCCGCATCATAAAAAGTTTCCTTCTCTACTAGAGAAGCAATGGTTAACACTTCATGAATAGATAAGCCTAACTCTTCTGCCCTATCCAGATACGCTTGTGTAAACACATCTTCCATTGTTTTTGCCATTTGAAACACAATATCATCTATACTTTGATATTCTGAAAAATGATAAGTATCAGGATAAAGATAGCCTTCTAAATTAAAAAATAGGTCATCTGTATTAAAATCAAAACTGTTTTTGTTAAAATAGCGTTCTGTGGCACTGATAAATTCCTCTTGTGTCCCTAAATCTAGGTTTTCAATTCTAGCTCCTATTTGATAAAGGGTAATGCCTTCAGGTGCTGTAAATACAACATATGAATTTGATCCCCGTTGAAACATATTGAAAAGCGCATCAAAAGACATATCGGGTTCAATTTGATATGTCCCAGGTCTTATTTTTTTATCAATATTATCTGATTTAGCTTTATATTTAAACCACAAACGACTTTTTATAATATCTTTTTCGTATAGTCCTTCTGCTACGGAATCCAAAGATGAACCGGACTCAATAGTAAACTCGACATAATTCGTATTAGCAGTAGAAGATAAATAAGACGGCATAAAAATCATAGCCATAAAAGCTAATCCAATAATAATCAATGAGATTAGTAATAAGTTTTTTTGTGCTTGGGTTAAATGATGCATATAAACCCTCCCTTTAGACATATATTATAGTATATTTTATCATTTTATCTATAAAAAAGCATTATCAAATATATTTTTGTAAATAAATAGTGTAAAGTTTTTATATAAAATCTGCCTACGCATAATGTCTTTAATGGAGTAATAATGATATAATATAAAGATAAGACCTATAGTTTAGAGAAGAGGGGTTTATATGAATATAGGTAGTTGGCAAAAAAAAGCGGCATATTTTTTTATATGTGCTTGCATCTTTGTGCTATTAATACAAATTAAAAACAATTTGAATATTGATCTTTATACAATTCAAAGTACAGTAGCAGGATATGGTAGTTTAGGAATTATCGTCTTTATAATAATTGGGAGTTTAAAAACGTTACTTCTTATTCCTGCACCAGTGATATTTATTGCTGGGGGACTAATATTTGGAACTTTCTTTGGGACACTTTACACATTAGTAAGCTTTACTGTTTCAACTGTTTTGGTGTATCGGTTATCCCAACGTTTTACCAAATTCTTTTCTAAGTTTGCCAAAAACAAATATAGAGAAAAGTTAATAACAATGGAAGAAGAGCAAATCATTAGAACAGTCTTTTTTATGCGAATTATACCCGGAATTCCTTATGACATACTTACGGTTACAGCTGGTATTGTAGGGGTGGATATGAGACAATTTGTTATAGGAACTGTTTTGGGAATTTTGCCTAAAGTAATTTTATTTGGGAGTATTGGGAACAATGCAAACAATATTTTTTCTATAAAAACTTTAATTCTTTATGGGGTTTTAATATTAATGGTTTTTGGTATGTATATAGTACAGAAAAAATTTACAAGAAAACTACCAAGTAAAATTTAGAACTAAAAGCTTTTGGTGAGTAATAAATTGAAATTTCAATTATTTCACTTTATTATTTTCACGACTACAAAATGAAATAAGTGTTTCGCGATCCTTGTCATCAAGACCAATGAACTCACATCCGTGTTCGAATACTTGGTCTTGATGATTTTTCATGTTTCTAACAACACAGGCGGTAAATACAAAATTTTTATCTTCAATTTTAAGTTCAAAGCCAAAGATAGATTGTTCTGGTATAGAAAGTTTTGATGCAATTAGAACACCCCCTGCACTTATATTTTTTATTGTAGCCGAAAAGGCTTTATCTCCAATGACAGCAGTATTATTAATAACCAGAAGATAACAAGTAATATCAGTTATTAATGGTACCCGAACATATTGTCTTCGTTGTATCAGCTTGACGGTATGAACCTCTGGCATACTTACAAAAACAATATTTTCATTAGAACGTTCTAAAGTACTAGGAAACATACAAACTTTTTCATTGTGTGGAATGGTACAACTAACTTTTTGGGGCTCTTTTTGTATATAGGAGTGGGTACATTTTATAACAAGATAATCATCGAATATATTTTCAATAACCCCATCTAGTGGTTGTGGTGGGGGGATAATATTAACTTCTAACTTTATAGAATTACCTTCTTTTATATAAGGGTTGTTCATTTTGCACAACCTCCAATTAAAAATTTATTTTTATAAATTTAGTACGAAAACTAGAAGTGTGTCTAATAATGATTATACAATAATAAGAGTATAGCATACAAATTAACAAAAGGAAAATTTATGCAAAAAATTGTGCGATTATATATACTTTACATTTATAGATTAATTGTTTAAAATCATAGAACAAAGAATTTTAACTAAATAATATAATTATGGAGGATAAAATGATTACACAGATTAAAAACATTGCAATTTTAGTTATAATATTAGTGCCATTATTTATAATGTTTTTAACATTATTTTCATGTGTAAAACACGAAGTTAATAAAAAAGGGAAACGAAGAAAAATTAAGATGGAAGAAGAAAGTCAATCCGGTAATTTAAAAGTAATTAAATAGTCAAAGATTTAAAGGGAGAGTTTAAACTGTGGCATTCATGCTAAAGCAAACCGTAAAAAAGTCAAAAAAGCCTTTTAGGAAAATAACTATATATATGTTAATAGCCCTATTTCTTATAAATATAGGAATAGAACTAACCAACAACTTACCATCTAAATTAGGCCACGGGACCAGTATAGTGTTATTGGTACTTGGATTAATACTATGTTTTTATTTAGTAAATGCATCTATTACAGCCTACACCTACACACTAATTGGTGATGAATTAACTATTGCAAAAGAAGTAGGCAAAAAAGAGAAAAAAATACTTAATATTAAAGTTAGTGATATTCAATCAATATGTCTAGTTAAAGAGGCACAGGGTACTCAAAAACAAAAGGAAGTATCTAAACTATGCTGCAAGACCAAGGGAAAAAAATCCTATTTAGTAGAGTATTTTAAAAATAATGAGAAGAAATCCTTTATATTTGAGCCTAACAATGTATTGTACGAGGAGTTACAACGTCAATTTGATAAAAATAGTTGATAACAATGTACTTGACTTTTGAATAAAATAATTATTATGGGAGATAATTAAGGTATATTTAAAAGTTAGGGGGAAGAGACTATGGAATTACAATGTTGTATTTGTGATACAAGTAGTGAGAAGAAGGGCATTGTTATATTAAATAGATTTATTTGTAAAAATTGTGAAGAGGAGATAGTTAATACACCACAAGATCACTTAAAATATAGCTATTTCTTAAAAAAGTTAAAAAAATTAGAAATTCAAAAACAAATTGAGCAAACAACTTGAACAACTTAACAAGTATATAATAAAAGAACCAGTCAGAATCTAAGTGGTAGAAACTGACTGGTTTTTAGCAAGCATTAATTGAAACCCAGAACTATTTGTTAGTTTTTTTAGCATTCGTCGCTCTTATTGTATTTATAGGGACATCTAACATATATGCTATTTCCACATCGGATTTTTTCCCACCGTAAAACTTAACTAAATCTTTAAGATTTGTTATTTTTTTGGTGTGCATTAGAAAAACCTCCCTTAGTTGAAAAAAATAAAAGGATATTTAACTCAATAAAAAGCGACATACTATCATCATTTCCATAATAAGACTTTTTTATACGTTTTTAAAAAAAATAAAAATTTAATAAGGTAGAGATCAATAAAGTAGATTATTATAGTAGTAAAGATAGTCATTGTTTTATACAATTATATCTATGAAAAATGCAATCATATAATATACAAAATTTGTTTTTGGAGAGAACATAATGAATACACCAATCCTAGATGAATTATTAAAAATAAATAAGCAAGAAATTATTTCATTTCACATGCCTGGACATAAAAATGGACAGGTTTTTAATAAGCTTAATGCTCAAATAAATACTAACTTAGCAAAGTTAGATACGACTGAAATTAAAGGTACGGATAATTTACATAACCCTAAGGGTGCAATAAAGAAAGCGAAAGAAATAGCAACAAGCACCTTTAAGAGCAAAGAAAGTTTTTTCCTAGTTAATGGGAGTACTTCTGGAATACTTAGTATGATTATGGCTACAACATATCCGGGGGATAAGATCATTATTAATCGTAATTGTCATCAATCTATTATTCATGCATGTATTTTAGCGGATTTAACTCCGGTATATGTTTATCCAAAAGTTGACTATAAAACAGGTATAGATTTGGGAGTAGAACCTGATGACGTGGAACAATGCATTATTAATAATATAGATGCTAAGGCGGTATTAATTACTTATCCGAATTACTATGGGATTGCTTCAAATCTTAAAAAGATTTCTAAAATTGTCCACAGTTATGATAAAATACTTTTGGTGGATGAAGCTCACGGAGCACATTTAGGTTTAAGTGACCAACTGCCCTTAACTGCTTTAGAATGTGGCGCAGATATAACGGTTCAAAGTGTACACAAAACCCTACCGGCTTTTACTCAAAGTGCTATAATGCACATTCAAGGAAATAGAGTGGACGAGGATAGATTGAAATTTATGTTAAGAGTACACCAAAGTAGTAGTCCTTCTTATATATTAATGGTTTCGATAGAACAGGCTATTAAGATATATCAAACACATGGGAGAATACTAATGGAGGAATTACTATTTAATATTCAGTACTTTGTTAGAAGTATGGAAGAAATAACTAAATTCAGAATTGGCTTACCCTTAAACCAGAATTCTGAATCAAGTATAGACTTAACTAAATTATGGATTCAAACCGAATGTGGAATAGATGGATACAAAATTGAAAAACACTTACGAGATGACTATAATGTTCAAGTAGAGTTATCTAATATTTTTGGCATATTAGGGCTTTGTAGTATAGGAAACGAAAAGAAAGATTTCGATCAACTAATCTATGCTTTATATGACTTAGAAACAAAAGTAAATGTAAATAAGAAGCTACAATTTCCAATAATTCGTTTTCCAAAATCAAATCAGATCACGACACCAAGGCAAGGTATAAATAAGCCAAAAAAAACAGTTTTGCTAAAAGAAAGTATTGGGGAAATTAGCGGCGAGTTTATCATACCTTATCCACCAGGGGTTCCGATTTTAATACCTGGAGAGTTAATTAGTGAAGAAATAATTAATTATATACAAGTAACAAAGGAATTAGGAATGGAAGTTTTGGGATTAAAAGATGAAAAAGGTCAGTACATAGATATTATAAAAAACTAAGGTTGAGGTGAGGTATATGAAGGGTTTTTTTATAACGATTGAAGGTTTAGATGGGGCTGGGAAGACAACACAAATCAAGTTTCTAAAAGAGTATATTGAAAGAAGAGGATATGATGTAGTGGTTACAAGAGAGCCAGGAGGCACACCGATAAGTGAAAAAATAAGAAATATCATTTTGGATAAAGAAAATTCTGAAATGTGTCCAAAGGCAGAAGCATTGCTATATGCAGCATCAAGAGCACAGCACACTACAGAAGTTATACATCCAGCTATAAAAGCAGGTAAGGTTGTTATATGTGACCGCTTTGTTGATTCAAGCTTAGTTTATCAAGGAGCAGGAAGAAGCTTAGGTTTAGAGGCAATAAAAAACATAAATGATTTTGCAACCAATCATATAGAGCCTAACCTAACAATATTTTTTGACATATCACCAGAGATTACTGTTGAACGAATAAGAGAAAGTAAAGAAATTGATCGATTAGAACAAGAAGAAATAGCATTTCATTACTCCGTATACAATGAGTACAAAAATCTAGCAAATAAATATTCAAATAGAATCAAAGTTGTAAATGCAAATAATAGCATCGATAACATAAAAAATGATATAGAGATAGTTATTAATAAATTACTGGAGGCGTAGATATGGCCTTTGAAGAAATTTTAGGGCAAGAAAATGCAGTTGAAATTCTTAAAAAAGCAATAGAAAAAAAACGAATTGCCCATGCATATTTAATAGAAGGATTATCGGGTATAGGGAAAAAAAAGTTGGCAACTATTTTTGCTCAAGGAATCCTATGTGTGGATGAAACGAATAAGCCGTGTAATCATTGTATTAGCTGCAGAAAATTTAAAGATAGTAATCATCCGGAGTTTTACAAAATAGAAAAAGAAGGCAGTATAAAAATAGATGATATTAGAGAGATGCAAAAACAAATTCATATTAAGCCCTATGAGGGGATAAGAAAAGTATACCTTATTACAAATGTTGAGAAAATGACAGTTCAAGCACAAAATGCCCTACTAAAGACTTTAGAAGAACCTCCAGCTTATGCAGTCATTATACTAACTTCCGATAATACGAAGTCACTACTACCTACCATTGTATCCCGTTGTCAGATTATAAAATTAAAACCACAGAGGATTACGGAGATAAAAGAATATTTAATAAAAATACATGACATAGAAGAAAAAACTGCTAGTATGATAGCAGCATTTTCAAATGGCCTTGTGGGTAAAGCTATAAAATTAACTAATAACAATCATTTTAAACAATTACGAAATAAAGTTATTGAAATTAGCACAAAGGCTCTAAGAGAAAATACAATCAATATACTCAAGGAAATACATTTCTTCGAAGAAGAAAAAGAACATATTGATGAAATATTAGACTTAATAATAAGTTGGTATAGAGATTTGTTAATTTACAAAGAAACTGAAACTGTTGGACTACTAATGAACATTGACCATATCGAAATGATTAGAAAATATGCAAAGGAAGTAACTTTTAATCAATTAAAAAGTGTAATTTATTTAGTTGAAGAAAAGAAAAAACAGTTAAAGAGTAACATTAATTATAACTTAGGAATAGAGACGATGCTCATAGAGTTAGAAACAATCTTTAAAGATTAAATGGTTACTATAATATTTATAGTATTACTATCCAGTGTTTTAAACATAATATGGGTGAGATACATATTAAAGATAGATTATTTACAAATTGTTTGGTAAAATAGGGATAACAAAAGATGGGAGGCCACCAAATGGTTACAGTAGTGGGTGTACGATTCAAGAAAGCTGGAAAAATATATTACTTTGATCCTGGTACTCTTAAAATAGATAAAGGAAATTTTGTTATTGTAGAGACAGTTAGAGGAGTGGAATATGGGGAGGTTGTAGTAGGACCGAAAGAAATTTCTCCTAATGATATTGTATCTCCACTAAAGAATGTGATTAGAATAGCAACAGAGGACGATAAAAAAAGAAATAAAAGTAATAAAGAAAAGGAACAAGAAGCTTTTAATGTTTGTCAGGAAAAGGTTGAGAAACATAATTTAGATATGAAGTTAACGGATGTAGAATATACTTTTGACAATAACAAAATCATCTTTTACTTTACAGCGGATGGACGAGTAGACTTTAGAGAGTTAGTAAAAGACTTAGCTGCAGTTTTTAAAACAAGAATAGAACTAAGACAAATTGGAGTACGGGATGAAGCAAAAATGTTAGGTGGAATAGGCCCCTGTGGCAGACCTTTATGTTGTTCTTCCTGGCTCGGTGATTTTGAACCTGTTTCTATAAAAATGGCAAAAGATCAGAATTTGTCACTTAACCCATTAAAGATATCTGGAATTTGCAGCAGATTATTTTGTTGCTTAAAGTATGAACATGATGTTTACCAAAAAGTATTAGATAAACTTCCAGGAATAGGTGCAACTGTTTTAACACCTAATGGGAAGGGAACTGTAGTAGAGACAAATACGCTCTTAGAACAAGTAAAAGTAAAAGTTAAAAACCTAGAGGATAATACGGAAGAGATTAAATTATTTAACCTTAGTGACGTTACAAAAGTAAAGAAAGCGGATCCATCTTTGAAGGATCAAAGGAAACTTTCCGACAAAGAAATAGATAAAGAATTAAAGGAATTAGAGGAGTAGGAGTTTTTGGGTGATAATATGTTAAAGAATAAGTACATAGTAGCTGCTATTATAATTATGATCTTGTTTTTAAATGGTTGTAGAAATCAAGCATCTGAAGAGCAAGTTATTATAGAAACATTTACACTTAGTGATTTAAATGGACAAGAGATTTTAGTTGATATAGAAAAGCCTACTATTTTAACTTTTGTAGATAATATAAAGGATGAAGAACAGGCGCAAATATCAATATTTAGAAATATCTATCCCTTAGTATCAGAAGAAATTGAGTTTATCATTATAGGGAGTTTTGAAAGTGCTAAACAGATATCAACTAAGTTTGAAGCATATAAAGAAGATGGGTTTGAACCTTTAATATTAAATGACGAAACTGGTAGCGTAATAAAAAATTATAATATAAAAAATAGTCCTACAACGTTAATAATTGACAGAGAAGGGGTTATAATTAAAAGAACTACAGAGGTTTTAACTGAAGATAGACTACTAGACCAGATTGAGAGACTATTAAGTGAGCAAATTGCATGATTATATAAAAAGTTTAACTAGTACAATTATGTAATTGCCTCAAGTAAAAGACATGAAAAAGTGAGGATAAATTATGGATTTTTCTTTATTAAATGAAGGTGAACGTGTAGATGATCTACAAGTTAATAACTTAAAAATAATACAAAACCCGAAAGGGTTTTGTTTTGGTATTGATGCGGTTTTATTGGCTAATTTTACAACACTAAAAAAAGATGCTAAAGTAGTTGACCTTGGAACGGGAACAGGTATTATCCCTATACTTTTAGCAGGAAAATCTAGTACAAGTCATATAACAGCAGTGGAAATTCAAGAAGAGGTTGCTGAAATGGCACAAAGAAGTGTTAAATTAAATAATCTGGAAGATAGAATTAAAATTTTGAATAAGGATTTAAAGGATTTATCACTTAAAACCAATACTTACGATGTTGTAACATCAAATCCACCATATATGCATCCCCATGGTTTGATAAATATAAATAATAAAAAAGCAATATCAAGGCATGAAATAAAATGTACTTTAGAAGATGTGATTAAAGTAGCAAGCAAACTCTTAAAACATCATGGTAAGTTTTTTATGATTCATCGCCCTGAACGACTAGTGGATATTGTCAGCCTATGTAGGAAATACAAGCTGGAACCAAAAAGAATGCAGTTTATTCATCCTACATATAAGAAAAAAGCAAATTTAATTTTATTTGAGTGCAGAAAAGCCGCAATGCCAGAGTTAAAACTTATGGAACCTTTTTATGTTTATAATCAGGAAGGTAATTATACAAATGAAACGTACGATGTCTACAATAAAAAAAGTGTAGAGGAAGGAGGAAAATAAATTGAGTAAAGGAAAATTGACAGTTTGTCCTACTCCCATAGGGAACTTAGAAGACATTACTTTTAGAACATTAAAAGCCCTTAAAAATGCAGATATTATTATTGCAGAAGATACAAGACATACTGTTAGATTATTAAATCATTTTGAAATTAGCAAGCCATTAACCAGCTATCATGCACACAATGAAAAAAGTAAAAGTATTAGTGTAATTGAACGATTAATTGACGGAGAAAAAGTTGCTTTAGTATCAGATGCTGGTATGCCGGGTATATCTGATCCTGGAGCTTATTTAATAAAAGCATGTATAAAAGAGAATATAGATATAGAAGTTTTACCAGGGTCTACAGCGGGAATTGTTGCTTTAGTAGGGTCTGGCTTATGCACTGAACGTTTTGCCTTTGAAGGTTTTTTAGGGCATCAAAAGAAGAAACGCATAGAGCGATTGGAACAGATAAAATATGATGACCGAACATTAATATTCTATGAAGCACCTCATAGGATAAAGGATACATTAGAGGATATGTTAAAGGTTTTAGGTAATCGATACGTGTCAGTGGCAAGAGAATTAACAAAAAAGTATGAGGAGTTTGTTAGAGGAAGCATAAGTGAAGTATTGTTATATTTTAGAGAAAAAGGCGTTAAAGGAGAATTAGTTATTATCTTAGAGGGTTCCGATGAAGTATATAGAAGCAAAGAAGATGATTTTTTTAGTGAAATGTCAATAAAAGAACATATTAGTTATTACATATCTCAAGGGACTGACAAAAAAGAAGCAATAAAAAAAGTTGCTGAAAAAAGAAAACTTCCCAAAAGGGAAGTTTATAAAGAATCTATTGATATATAAGAAGGTATTCATAATTTATTTTGAAAAAATGCAACTTCCGTATAAGGAAGGTTGTAACACAGTTTTAGTCCACGAAGGAAACCTAGGTTTCCTAGTAAAAGCGACTTTGTCCTATTTTACATTTATTTTATAAAGACTTTTAATAATAAAATTATATAATTACCTCAAACAATAAACTAGGAAATGGGGGGATCCTAGTTTATTATTTTTATTAAAAATCTATTTTTGAAGTTCAGTAACACATTCTGAACAAACATTTTTTGATTTGTAAACAGTAACATCTTTAGCATTACCACAAAAAATGCAAGCTGGCTCATATTTTTTTAATATAACCGTTTCACCATCTACATAAATCTCTAAAGCATCTTTTTCTGCAATGTTTAAAGTACGTCTAAGTTCAATTGGAAGAACAACTCTACCTAATTCGTCTACTTTTCTAACAATACCTGTTGATTTCATTGTTACGCCTCCTTTCAAGAAAATACACAAAGCAACAATATTCGACATCTTTCATCAATTTAAATCGTACCAGATATCCCAAAAAAAGTCAATATAGTTGTTAAAAAATTCTTTTGTTAAAAATTTATTTAACTTGGTTATTTTATACATATACTATATACTAAATTTATAAACAAATTATTATTTAAATAAGCGAAAGATGATAAAATCTCTGGGAGCTGATGTTAAATGTTTCATGTTGAACAAGTAGTTGATATGCTAAGGCATTCAAATGAAGATATATATATTGTTGGTGGTAGTATACGAGACATGTTAATGAAAAGACAAATTAAAGACTTAGATTTTGTTGTATCCGAAAATCCGAAAAAATTTATCGAAAAGCTTGAAAATTATTTTGATAAAAAAGCTTTTTTAATAGACAATGAGAGGGACACTTATAGAATTGCATTAAAAGACAACTTTCATATTGATATAAATAAAATGGAGGGGTCAAATATAGAAGCGGATCTAAAAAAGAGAGACTTTACGATTAATGCAATGGCTTATGATGTTAAACATGGTTGGCCACTAAATTTAGATAAACTAATTGACCCTTTTGATGGACAATGTGATATAAAAAGGAATCTTGTTACAATGATTCAACCAGATATTTTTACTAAGGACCCAATAAGGTTACTGCGAGCCGTAAGACTTATGTCTCAGTTAGAGTTTGAAGTTGATGGGGAGACGCAGGCAAGTATGAAAGAGAAAGCACATCTAATTACAAGCGTATCTGGGGAAAGAGTGATATCAGAATTATTTCTGATTTTAAAAGAACAACGGGCATATTTCTATTTTAATTTTATGGATAAACATATTCAATTATTAGACAAGCTATTTGCAGATGTCATAGATATGAAGGATGTAGGAGAATGTAAGTATCATGTTGTGGATAGCTGGACACATTCCATTTACACTGTTAAAATGATTGAAAATTATATCTATGCTAATGGATTTTTTGAAGAACACGTACGAAAAGCATATGAAGAACATACATCTGAGGTTTTAGCAGGTGAAAGAACAAGGCTACAATTAATGAAGTTGGGGGCTTTATTTCACGATATAGGAAAGCCTTCTGCTCGTCATACCGATGAAAGTGGAAGAGTAAGATTTAGAGGACATGAGATAACCGGCGCAGAAATTGTAAAAAAATATAGTGAGATTTATAAATTAAGCAATAGAGAAAAGAATATATTATACAAATATGTATTAAAACATATGTGGCCCTTAAATCTGTATAAAAGAAATGATGTAAGTGCTAAGGCACTTTTTGAAATGTTTAACGAAACAGGATCTGAAACCCTAGATATTCTACTAATTGGATTATCAGATATTGTTGCTACAAGGAAACTATTAGATCCAGAAGAAGAGATGGGAATGTTTAAAATTCATATTGAGTATATAGCAAATAACTATTTAACTCGATATAAGGAGCTAGAAAATCTATCTTCTAAAATTTCAGGAGAAGAAATTATGATATGCCTAGGAATAGAAGAAGGGCCTAAAGTAGGAGAAGTGATTCAGGAAATTAAAAAAGCAATCTACTTTGGTAAAATTCCATATGAAAAAGAGGCTATATTAAGCTATATAACCAAACTTAATATATAGACACAGTCTCTTTATTTTATTATTTGAATAAATTGTTGAAGAAACTGCATAATGACATTTATTTGTAAACTTTTAATAAAGCAATTGTAATGTTTCCTCTAATGAACAAGAAAGTGACGATTTAATCGTCACTTTTCTTGTCTCTATATGTATTTACCATACTATGTTTTAAATCCCAAAGTTTTTGAGAAAGATCCACTTTATATATTTGAGGTCTAGTTAAACGGATGTATTCTGGCCAGAGGGTAGATAACTCCTGTTCAAAATATTGTTTTACTTCATGTACCGTCTTACTAGGACGAACGCGCTTACCATCAACAAAAATAGGAAGTAGTAATTCTTTAATTGTATAATTGTATATCGTTTTCTTTTTCCAGGTGTAAATAGGATGAAAAATAGTTAAAGGTTTATTGGTATCAATAACTTCATCTTCAAGCATGATTAAATCTGCCAAAGCTTTATTTGTAGACTTATCATAAATACGCACTACTTTTTTTGAACCAGGATTTGTGATCTTCTCTGGATTTTCAGAAATTTTTATTTTAGGGATGAAATCTCCATTTTGCTCTACGGCTGCAAGTTTGTAAACGCCACCAAGGGCAGGACAATCCTTTGAAGTAATTAGATTTGTACCTACTCCCCAACCTGATATTTCCGCACCCTGTATTTTTAAAGTATGGATTGTAGCTTCATCTAAATCACTGGAGGCAACAATGGTTACGTTTTTGAAACCCGCCTCATCTAACATTTTTCTTGCTTCCTTTGATAGATAAGCTAAATCACCGGAATCAATACGAATACCCTTTGGTTCATAACCAGCCTCTTTAAGTTCTTTAAAGACTGTTATTGCATTAGGAACACCACTCTTAAGCGTATCGTAGGTGTCAACTAAAAGCATGCATTTATCTGGATAGGCCTTTGCATAAGCTCTGAAAGCTTCTAACTCCGTATCAAATTTTTGAATCCAGCTATGGGCTTGCGTACCAACAACAGGGATGTTAAATAATTTACCAGCTAATACGTTAGACGTAGATGAACAACCACCAATGACAGCTGCCCTAGCACCATAAACACCGGCATCGGGACCTTGAGCCCGTCTTAATCCAAATTCAAATACCGCATCGCCCTTTGCAGCATTGCAAACACGAGTAGCTTTAGTTGCTATTAAAGACTGAAAGTTAATAATGTTTAAAATCGCGGTTTCAATCAATTGAGCTTCAAAACAGGTTGCTTTAACCCTTAAAATTGGCTCACTAGGAAACATAATAGCCCCTTCATTTACGCCATATATCGTCCCTTTAAATTCAAAATTTCTAAGGTGTTCAATAAATGTGTCATCAAAACCTAATCCTCTAATGTATTCAAGATCTTCCTCGGTAAACTGTAGGTTTTCTATATACTCAATCATTTGCTCTAACCCGGCGATAACGGTAAAACCATTGCCATTAGGATTTTGCCTGAAAAACATATCAAAAATGACCATGTCTTCATGCACACCATTTTTTAAATAGCCATTCATCATGGTTAATTGATAAAAATCTGTTAGTAACGAGAGGTTTTTCATAATATGTACCTTCCTTTTAAAATCTATTTAGTTTTCTTTAGATTATATTATACAAATAATTTTGACAAAATAAAAGGAATTTCTTGAATTTAAGGTATTCATAAAGGATAAGCCCCTATACATATAATGGACAGACAAAGATAATAAGGGGATTATTCTATGAATAAAATTTGGTTTATATTAACTTTAATAGGTGTTATAGTTGCTATTTTAACAGGCAAACCAGAGATAATTAATGAGGTTATACTCGAAGATAGCCAAAAAGCAGTAACGTTTGCTATTAGCCTAACAGGTATTATGTGCTTTTGGCTTGGTCTAATGAATATAGCACAAAAATCTGGATTGATTTATAGTTTGGCCAATGTAATGAAACCTATTACAAAAAGACTATTTCCAGAAGTCCCAGAAAACCATCCTGCAATGAGTGCAATTATGATGAACATGGTAGCTAACATGTTTGGCGCGGGTAATTCTGCAACCGCGTTAGGCATAAAAGCCATGGAGGACTTACAGACAATTAATAGAGATAAAAGAAGAGCCACAAATGCCATGTGTATGTTTCTAGTAATTAACATGTCATCTATTCAACTTATCCCACTTACAGTATTAAAAATAAGAGCAGATGCAGGTTCCATAGATCCAACAGAGATCATAGCAACATCAATACTGGCAACTACGGTTTCGACTATTGTAGGGATTATAGTATGTAAGCTTTTGGAGGGAAGAAGATGATACTAAAGAGCTTATCTTATTTATCTATTTTAGCAATACCAATTATGTTTACTGCAATTTTAGTACATGGATACATAAAAGGGGTTAATTTATATGATGCTTTCGTTGAAGGGGCATCAGAGGGGTTTAAAACTGCTATAAGAATTATGCCTTATTTAGTTGCTATTTTTATAGTAATTGGTCTACTAAGAAAATCAGGAAGTATAGATATGCTAGTAGTACTTCTTCAACCTATAACAACACGATTAGGAATACCAGGAGAGATATTACCTTTGGCTCTTATGCGCCCCATATCTGGAAGTGGTGCCTTGGGGGTTCTCCAAGATATTTTGACAACCTATGGACCGGATTCGTTTGTAGGAAGAGTTGCTTCGACAATGATGGGCTCTGCTGAAACAATTTTCTATACCATGGCGGTTTACTTTGGAGCAATAGGAGTAAAAAATAGTAGACATACAGTTCCATCCGCGCTTATCGCACACTTTGCAGCTATTATTGCTGCAGTGTTTGTTTGTCACATGATGTTTTAAGCATTTATATAAATATCCAAATTAACCTATTAAAACATAGTAGTACTTATAAACAACGGGAGTAGTCCCTATTCACTCTCTTAGGAATTTATCGTATTCCTCAATTCTAACAAACTTAAAACCTTCCTCTCTTAGTTTTAATGCGCCCTTCTTAACACCCTCAGAAATATGCGATTGAGGATGGTTCATATGAAACAATAAAATAGAGCCATTTTTAGCTGTCATCATAGATTGTACAATTTGTTTTTTGTTAAAGGTTGCTCCAGCATCTCCTAGAACGTTATAGTTGACAGGTTTTAACCCTAAGGCATAGATCATGTCCACAGAGACATCATCATAATAAGCAGTACCTGACCTAAAATACTTAGGGTATTCCCCAGTTAATTCTTTAATTAGTACCTGGTTTCTAAATACCTCATAAAAGGCTTCTTCAATGTTTTTTGTACCTTTAACACCGTAGGCAGATTGTCCAGTGACGGATAAAGGCTTGTGTTCATATCCATGATTAGCAATTTCAAAAAGAGGGTTTTTAGACAAAGCAACAAAGGTTTCCTCATGTTTTTTAATCCATTTTCCTGTAACAAATAAGGTTGCAGGAATTTTTTCCTCTATTAAAAAATCAATTAGCGCTTCATCGTAAGACCCATGACAAGCATCAAAAGTCAGGGCAACAACCTTTTCTTCAGTATCAATTCTTGTAATGACATCGTCAATATTTTCACCCCAAACTTCCGGTTCAATTCCATTAAATTTACCGATTATTTTGGAGGCTAACTTATCAGAGGATATTCTAAATTTATAATTTTCCAAAGAATCTCTTTGTTGTTGTAACTGCTCATTAAAAGAAACGATCTCATTAGGATTATAATAGGTATGGTTTATTGAAATAAACATGGTAATCCCAAGTAAAAAAAATAAAAATTGCTTCATATAATACCTCCTGAAATCAAATAAAATGAATAGAACATTGTTGATTTACTAGCTATAATGCTTCATATGTTAAAACCTTTTTTTTAGATTCATCTTTTAACTAGAGACAAAATGCTTATTAGCAAGGCTTTTAAAGCATCTTTTTCAAAGGATAAAATACTAATTTTACTTTATAATATCATAACAAAGAAAAGCAGACAAAATGGATAGTTTACGCTAAGTAATTCTTAAAAAGTAATGATAGGATTTTTTTTTAGAGAAAATTAATTTATTTTTAATCTTATATTGACAACTTTGTTTGTCGATACTATAATAACGATGACAATAAAAATTGTCAAAATGAAAAAATAAGTTGTCATTATAAATAGGAGGTAAAAAAATGCCTTTGTTTAACAATTTAAAAGTACACCGGGCTAGACTTGGAATTAATCAAGGGGAGCTAGGACGTTTGGCTGGTGTTTCAAGACAAACAATTAGTCTAATTGAACGGGGGGATTATTCTCCTTCTGTAACCTTAGCCTTAAAACTAGCTAAAATTTGTGAAGTGAAAGTAGAGGAAATATTTCAATATAAGGAGGATGAAGAGAATGAAACAAAATAAAAAAGATTATTTAAAAATAATACTGTGGATGGTGCTAGGGGGATTAGGCGGGGCAATTGGAATGATAGGTATGCTCTATATTAAAGAAAGTACCGTAGGGTATACACTTTTTTCTGATTTTGCTAATTTTTTTATCGAAAATATTTTTTACGTCCAATTAGGGCTAGCAATATTAACTTATGGAATGGTTTCCTATTGGCTTAAAAAAGCAAAAAGGTTAAAGGAAGAAGCTCGTATTGAAACAGATGAAGAACAGGATTTATTCGATGAAAAGTTAGATAAATTACTTAATTCAAGCTTGCTTGTAAATAGTGTACATTTAATTCTAAGCTTTATGTTGTTTGGTATAGCTTTTGATGATAGAAACCCACTATTTTGGCCTTCTCTTATTATTTTTCTTTTAGTGTCATTTGTTGAGTCAGCTGTAGAAGTTCATATTGTACGGTCTATACAAGAACATGATCCAATGAAAAAAGGAGACCCAACTTCTACTAAATTTCATAGTGTTTGGTTAGACAGCTGTGATGAAGCTGAACGTACTTATATATACAAAGTAGGCTACCATGCATTTATAACAATGCAAAATGTATTAATGTGGATATTCGTTGCAACCTTATTTATTAAGTTTATCTTCCATACAGGCAATCTTACTATTTTAATAGTAGGAGGCATATGGCTAACCAATCAATTAGCATATTTTTATTATGCGGCGAAAGAAAATCGGGATATGACGTCAGTAGAAAGGTAATTATAAAAGAGATAGTTGACACAAAATGAATATTTATATATATTTTTATATATAATACAAATATTATAAAGTAATACTAGCTATGATGGGAAGAGTAAGCGTGAGGAATCGTTATAGAGAGCCGGGGAAGGTGAAAACCGGTACGATGATCCAAGCTGAAGATGGCCCCGGAGCTTTGTGGCTGAGACGTTGGTTTAGGTCATTACGGGTTTGCATCCGTTAAATATGCTAGGTGAATGAACCGAGGAGGCCTTTGCTTTTTAACAGTATTGGCATACTAGGGTGGTACCGAGAGTTAACCCTCGCCCCTAAATTTGTGGGAGAGGGTTTTTTTGTATGCAAAAACAAAGGAGGAATAAAAAATGTCAAAAGGAACTTATTATGTAACAACGCCAATATACTATCCCAGTGCAAAATTACATATTGGGCACACCTATACAACCGTTGCTGCTGATGCTTTATCAAAATTCAAAAGATTTACAGGGCACGATGTGGTCTTTTTAACAGGGACAGATGAGCACGGAGAAAAAATACAAGAAGCTGCGGAAAAAAACGGGAAAAAACCAAAGGAATATGTAGATGAGATTGTAGCAGATATTAAAAAAATATGGGATAGGATGGAAATATCCTATGATATATTTCTTAGAACAACCGATGAAGCCCATAAAAAGAGTGTACAAAAGATTTTTCAAAAGCTATATGATCAAGGAGATATTTACAAAAGTGAATACGAGGGATGGTACTGTACCCCCTGCGAATCTTTTTGGACAGAAACTCAGTTAAAAGAAGGAAGTTGTTGTCCAGATTGCAATAGACCGGCACACCTAGCGAAAGAAGAAGCGTATTTCTTTAAAATTTCAAAATATCAAGATAGATTAATTAAATATTTTGAAGATCATCCAGAAATATGCTACCCAGAGTCAAGAAAAAATGAAATGCTTAACAACTTTTTAAAGCCAGGATTAGAGGATCTTTGTGTGTCTCGTACTAGCTTCAACTGGGGAATTCCTGTGCCTTTTGATGAAAAGCATGTTATTTACGTATGGTTTGATGCGGTATCTAACTATATAACTGCTTTAGGTTATGGTAGTGATGATGATAGTCAATATAAAAAGTATTGGCCAGCCGACGTGCATATTGTTGGAAAAGAAATAGTAAGATTTCATACAATTATTTGGCCAGCTATGTTGATGGCATTAGGTGAGCCACTACCTAAGATGGTATATGGACATGGATGGATTTTATTTGGTCAGGATAAAATGTCAAAATCAAAGGGAAATATTGTATACCCAGAGCCGATTATTGAAAGGTATGGCATAGACGCATTAAAATATTTCTTATTAAAAGAGTTTACCTTTGGTCAAGATGGAAACTTTACAAATAGAATTTTCTTAAATCGTCTAAATTCAGACTTAGCTAATGACTTAGGGAATTTGGTGAGCAGAACCGTGGCCATGGTAGAAAAATATAACGAAGGATTAATTGAAAGAACCGGCGAAAAAGAAGATTTAGACCAAGAACTTCAACAAGTTGCCCTTAATGCCTATAAAAAAGTGGAAGCTGCAATGGACAAGCTACAATTTCATGAGGCATTAGAGGAAATCTGGAAAGTAATAAGACGTACAAATAAATATATCGATGAAACAACACCATGGATTTTAGGTAAAGATGTAGACAAGAAAGCCCGCCTAAACGAAGTACTATATAACTTAGTAGATAGTATTAGGATCATTGCAATACTAATCAAGCCTTTTATGGAGCATACATCTAATAAAATTTGGACGCAGTTAGGGTTAGATGAAAATACGATGATATGGGAAAACAGTCAAACTTTTGGTAAAACACCAGAAGGGACAAAAGTAGCTAAGGGTGAAGGCTTATTTCAGAGATTAGATATAGAAAAAGAGATTAAAGTAATTGAAGAAGAAAATGAAGTATATCTTGAAAGCTTAAATCCGAATGAAGCAAAGGTGGAAGTGATGGAGCATAAAGAAGAAATAACAATTGATGATTTTAGCAAACTAGAGTTAAGAACAGCAAAAGTTCTAAAAGCAGAAAAACACCCAAAAGCAGATCGTCTTTATGTACTACAACTAGAAGTAGGAAATGAAACTCGTCAAGTAGTCTCCGGTATTGCTCAGCACTATACCTTGGAGGAACTAGTAGGAAAACAAGTCATTTTGGTGATGAATTTAAAACCAGTAAAACTAAGAGGTGTAGAATCACAGGGGATGATTCTGGCGGCAGCCAACGATGAAAAACTTGTTTTAGCAACGGCGGGAGATGAAATGCCAACTGGTACACTGATTAGTTAAGGAGGATATTATGTTATTTGATAGTCATGCCCACTTAGATGACAGACGTTTTGACAAAGATAGAGAACAAGTAATAGAAGCAGCAAAAAATCAGGGAGTAAAATATATTTTAAATGTAGGGGCAGATGTAAGTTCTTCCGTAGCAGCAGTGAACTTAGCAAAAAAATATAATATGATTTATGCTGCTGTAGGCGTACATCCCCATGAAGCAAAAACCATGGATGAAGATACAATTGATATTTTGAAATCTTTGAGTGGTAATGAAAAAGTTGTAGCTATCGGGGAAATAGGCTTAGATTTTCACTATGACAACTCACCAAGAGACATACAAAGAAAGTGGTTTAAAAAACAAATTGAATTAGCAAAAGAAGTAAATCTTCCAATCATTATTCATGATCGGGAAGCAAATGGTGAGGTATTTAAAATATTAATGGAGCATAAGGCTTGGGAAACAGGGTGCGTTTTACATTGTTATTCAGGTAGCGTAGAATTAGCAAAGGAATATATTAAAAAAGGCATCTACATTTCATTAGCAGGTCCTGTTACATTTAAAAACGCAAAGAAGACCTATGAAGTGGCAAAGGAAATACCATTAGAACATTTATTAATAGAAACAGATTGTCCTTATTTAGCGCCTGTTCCCAAAAGAGGCAAAAGAAATGAGCCTGCCTTTGTACAATATGTGGCAGATACCATTGCCCAGGCAAAAGGGATTGATGTTGAAGCGGTAATGGAAACTACTGCTAACAATGCAAAAAGACTATTTAAAATAAAGTAAATATTTAATATTAAAAGAAAATGTCCTAAGACATTTTCTTTTTTGTATAGAAAAAGGAAAAACATAAAATAATAAAGCTATATCTATTGTAAAGAAAGGAAGTAGAAAAAATGCAGAAGATGTCTCCAGGAGAATTAAAAAATGAGATAACAGAATTTTTATCTGAACACAAAGATGGTGCTTTAGGTACTTGTATAAACCAAATGCCAAGAACGAGTCCAGTACAATATTTTATGGGAAAAGAAATGGAACTCTATATTTTATCTGCTGGTGGAGATAAATTTGAAGCTATTGAGAGCAACCCTAATGTTTGTATGCTAGTAAATACAGAATATTTAAATCACAAAGAAATAAAAGGGGTTCAAATTTTTGGAAAAGCAATAACAAGCGTAACTAATAAGCAGCTATATGATGAAGCAATGCAGTTTTCAGAAGATCCAAACAAATTAAATATGGAAAGAGAGAATCTAAAAGTAATTAAAATTGTACCGGAAGAAATTGTTTATTTAAATGCCGTAAAAACAGGAGACCGAACAAAGCAAATATTAAAAAATGATCAAGTTACAGTAAAAGAAGATGCCATGACACTGCATTAGTAAAAAAGAAAAAATCCTATTTTGATATGATACTCCAAAGTAGGATTTTTTTCTTTTTGTAAATATAAAGGCAGTTTTATATTTTGTATAGTCTAAATACTTGATTATGTGTATTTTCTAAGTATGATTTTTGACACAACGATATAGAAAGTTTTATAAATCTATAAAATTTAGGCAATAAATCGACAGCAAAATAAATATTACTACTTATTTCCCAGGAAATAAATTGTGCTGTAGAATTATGATGGACAAAATGTGTTTACTTTTTAGATTGAATTCATTAATATAGTTTTAGAAATTCATTTAAACTGTGAAAATTAAATAATGAAATAAAAAGAAATAAATTCAAGAAATATACCTTGCTTGTTTTGAAGTAGCACATGTTTTTTTATTGCAAATGCAATGACTGATACAATTCAACAAATGAGACGATATCACAGACTATAAAAACTTTAAGAATGAAATTATGAAATTTCGCAATTTGATAATCTTAAAAAAACATAATAAAATTGCATGTCCGGTTATATATAAAATTGACATGCATATATATTTAAAAGTCAAAGGTATAAAAAAAATCCAAAAGGGTACAATGACAGTTGTTGAAAATCATCCCATAAAGATCTCGACTTGACAATTAAAAAGAGTTGGAATAAAATCTTAGGAAGTTCCAATCTCAAAAAAGAGTAGGAGGAATTTATATGGAATCAGTTCAAGGGAATAAAGAACCGGATAGTTGGTATAAGAATAAGTTCTTTATTGCCACAATTATCGCCTTGGTGCTTGTTGTATCAGGAACTGTAATTGCAATGCAAAAGACGGTTACAATTACAGAAGAAGGGACACCAATGGAGGTAAAAACCTTTGCGACGACGGTGGGGAGTCTACTAAGTAAGCAAGGGATTGAAGTTGAAGAAAGAGACCATGTAATGCCAGGTTTAGATGAAAGACTAAGAGATGGCGACGAAATTGTCATTAAAAGAGCATTTCAAGTTGAAATTATTGATGGTGAAGACACTAAAAAAGTATATACTTTAGAGGAAACGATAGAAGAAATTTTAGCTAGTAATGAAATAGAAATTAATGAATTAGACTTAGTTGAACCGAACATTACGGAGGCAGTTAGTGCTGGTGATGTTATAAGCATTACTCGAGTTGAAAAAGACATTATTACAGAAGCGGAAGAAATTCCGTATAGGACAGTAACAAGAAATACAGGCGTATTAGAGCAGGGCAAAACAAGGAAAGTCCAAGATGGACAACCGGGATTAAAGGAACTAAAATATGAAGTAGTGTATGAAAATGGGGAAGAAGTCTCTAGGGAATTGATCTCAGAGGTGTATATTGAGAAAGCAGTTGAAGAGATAATTGAAAAAGGTACAGCAGGTGTAGTAATGACCTCAAGGGGTGACAATAGAAGATATTCAAGGGTATTAACCATGAATGCAACCGCATATACAGCAGGACCTGAAAGTACAGGGAAAAGTCCTGGTGATCCTGGGTATGGAATAACAAGTACTGGTTCGAGGGTTAGACCAGGAGTTGTCGCTGTGGACCCTAATGTGATCCCCCTTGGCTCGAGGCTATATATAGAGTCAATGGATGGGAAAACAAGTTATGGAATTGCATATGCTGAGGACACCGGTGGTGCTATTAGAGGAAACAAAATAGATATTTATTATGAAGATTTAAACAGAGCAAGAAGTTTTGGAAGAAGAAATGTACGGGTATATGTACTGAGATAGTGAAGGATATTAAGTGTATTAAATATTTGTTAACTGTTTTGAAAAGGCCAGAGGAAACTCTGGTCTTATTTCAATGTAAGGAGGTTTTAAACTAGTGATTAAAGAAATAATTGTTGTAGAAGGAAAAGATGATGTTTCTGCAATAAAAAGAGCTGTAGATGCAGAGTTGATTATAACTGGTGGATTTGCGCTTCGAAATTCAACGATCAAGCAAATAAAAAAGGCCGTAGAAAAGAGAGGTGTCATTATATTCACAGATCCTGACTTTGCCGGGGAAAAAATACGAAAAATTATATCTTCAAAGGTTAAGGGATGCAAGCACGCCTTTTTACCCAAGGAAGAAGCTACTAAGGGTGATGATATTGGAATTGAAAATGCATCTCCTCAAAGTATTATAAAGGCATTGGACAAAGTCCGGAGTGAGCGTGTAGAAAAGCGGCAAGAGTTTGTACAAAGGGATTTAATTGTTAGTGGTTTAATAGGTATAAATGAAGCTGCATATAGACGAAATGAACTGGGGAAATTACTTGGTATTGGATATTGTAATGCAAAGCAGTTTTTGAATCGTTTAAACCATTACGGAGTGACTAGGGAAGAATTCGAAGAGGCACTTAAAAACGTTGAAAAGAGGGATTAAATATGGAACGTATTTCAACAATTCAAAGAACAAAAGAAATTGTATCTGAGTATCAGTTTAAGTTTTCCAAAAGTTTGGGACAAAATTTTTTAATTGATGGAAATGTTTTAAATAATATTATTGAAGGTGCACAGATATCAGAAACTGACGCCGTGATCGAAATAGGACCTGGAATAGGGAGTTTAACTCAATATTTGGCTGAAAGGGCAAAAAAAGTTGTAGCAGTAGAAATAGACAAAACATTATTACCTATTTTAGAAAAAACCCTGTCAGGTTGTAATAATGTAAAGGTGGTTAATGATGACATATTAAAGGTAGATGTTCATAAATTGATTGATACCCATTTTCCAAATGAAAGACCAAAGGTAGTGGCGAATTTGCCCTATTATGTAACTACGCCAATAATAATGAAGTTTCTAGAAGAAAAAGCGCCGGTGTCTTCTTTAGTTGTTATGATCCAAAAAGAAGTCGCAGAAAGAATGCAAGCAGCGCCTGGGACAAAAAATTACGGTGCGTTATCTATAGCTGTCCAGTATTATTGTGATGTAAAAATATTATTTAAAGTACCCCCATCTGTATTTATACCTCAACCTAAAGTAGAGTCAACGGTTATTAAGTTAGATGTAAAAGAAGCCCCTCGAGTACAAGTGAAAGATGAATCTTTATTCTTTTCAATTGTAAGAGATGCTTTTGGAAAGAGAAGAAAGACCTTGTTAAATGCATTAAGTACAGGGGCACTAAAATTAGACAAGCAAATGATAAGAGAAACATTAAATATACTACATATTAATGAAAATATACGAGGAGAAGCACTAAATATAGAACAGTTTGCGAAAATCACAAATTGTATTGTAGAAAAAACAAAATAATCGTAAATTATTTATACCTCCTATCATATATTAAGTATAAAGGCATAAAAAGGGGGTAAATTATGAAACGATTGTATAGACGTTATTTTGTTTTACTTGACACGGAAAGCGAAAATTATAATTTGTCGGCTAATGATAAAGCGAAAGGTTATGCAAAAATAGAGGTGAAAAATGATAGAGCATCTATAGGATTGCATTGTCAAAACTTAAAAAAACTAGACAATAAAAACGAACGGTATCGTATATATTTATTAAAAACGAATGGAGAAAAGAAACCAGTTAAAGTTGACTTAGGGCCTATGGAAGTAGATTCCAGTGGCAAGGCAGAAGGGGCATATGAATTTTACCCTGAAAATGTAAGAGGCACTAAAATACCTATTGAGGATTTTGATGTAATAATAGTATTGATTGAAAGATCTGATGAAAATAATAGCATTGTGGCACCTTTAGTTGGATATGTACATAAAGATAAAGTTGATTGGCGTAAAGCCTTTTCTAGTAAAAACAACCAAGAGAAAAATAATGCGATCATTAAAAAAGACCTCAATATTGATAAAAAAGTTTCTGACCAAAATAGAAAGTTGGATGTTGGTTCAAAGGTATCGGATAAAAAAAATGAAAGTAGTAATTTAAACAATAAAGAAAAAGAATCTAATATTACCATACCATTAAAGTTAGAAGATAAAAAAACAACCAAGAAAGAAGCGCATAAAAATGAAATAGTAAAGGAAAAACCACAAGTAGAAGATAAAGAATTCAAGCAGATTCCAAGTGAAGAATTTAAGGTGCTTAGAGAAGAAAAAGTGAAGCCTCTAGAAAGAGAGCAGAAAGCACAAAATGACCCAACAGAGAATCATATTCAGCATTATATTGAATCAACTTTAAAATTGTATCCTTGTGTTAATCCTTTTGAAAAAAACTTTGAAGGGTATGAATGGTGGCAAATATTTAATAATCAACAAACCATTTATAGAGCATATATGCCTTTTATAGCCTATCTTGAAATAATGAATAATCCTTATCAATATCAGAGTCCGTATTTCTATCCTTCTGATTATTATAGGTTAATTTACCTATATCAACATTATTTATTTGGAATTTGTTACAGCGAGGAGAGAAGTGCTAAATATTTTGTGTATGCAATACCTGGAAGATGTATTAAAGCGGAACAGCCATATGGTGGAACAACTGGATTTGTATATTGGCATCCATGCATAGAGGGAGAAGAAGGGAAAAATGGATTAGGTTATTGGTTAGCACATATTGATCCGAAAACAGGACTAGTGGTATATCCATTTGAAGCTACAAGCATATAGCAAATATTAAAGCGAGGGCAATTGCCCCCGCTTTAATATTTTGTAGATAATAAAGAATATTCATTTAATGCTTGTTGAAAAACTGGAAAACTGTATGTTGGTTGACTTTTACTTCGAGTTGCCAAAAATATAGCAATTAGCAGAATAGCTACAATAGCAACTATAGCAATAGTGAGGTGACGCCTTTTAAAAACCCAAATACGCATATAATCACTCCCAAAAGAATGTATTAGTACAAATATATTTTATTCCGTGGCTTTTATACCAATAGTAACGGTTTCTGTGATAATAATATATTTTACAGTTAAGTTTATTTGTTTTTCTTCAATTTCAAGTAAACGATTGTTAAATATTTTATAAATCATTTCCCCATCTATCGAAATAATTTCTCTTCCGACTAAGTCAGATATATAAAATTTAGCTGCTGATTCAATATCTTCAATAAATAAGGGATTACCATCATATTCAACAATAATTTCAAGGTTTTTTACGACAAAGCTTTTGTTATTATCAATACTTTGATTTAACTTTTCAAGTTGAATTTCTTTGTCTAGTAGTTGGTTTGTTAAGTTATTTTGCACTCTATATAACCTATCAATCGTGTGCATTTGAAATAAATTCATGGCACAAAGCCCTAAGAAAAAACCTAACAGTAGTATGTTAAATAAAACAAACAACCGTTTTTTACTCATACACGCCCACTACTTTCAAGATAAAATATAAGCTTATATGCTAGTTGTGCACCAGATAGCGCACTTACAATATAAATAACCTGCTTAAATAGTCCTCGTAACTCACCGTTAAAAATACTTATTTCAAGTATTTTAATTGAAGAAAAAGTGCCGCCTAAAGCAACAATAACAGCCCATATTTTTATTTTATCACATAGATCTAACATCGTCTTTAGTGGGGGATGACCATTTAGGGTAGCGGCTACACCCCCAAAAATACAGCCGCCTAGCATTACACCTAAAGAAATAAAAAAGTTATATAGTATATTTTGGAAGAAGGTTGTCAATTTTAATCCCCCTTAAAAGAGTAGCTGTTATTAAGCAGTACATTCTTATTAAATATATGATTAATTAAGGAGATAATGAGTGAATTGTTTGTAACAATTTATTAGTACTATCATAATATGTACCAAAAAGAAGGGGGGAGAAATAAATGCATCATTACCCGTACTATCCATACAGCCCGTATTATGGTTTGCCACGACACTATATGGATATTTATGATGACAGAAGTGGATTACTTGATATGTACCCAGAAATTTATAGGAGGATTTATCCAAGTGTACAGGAGGTTTGTAGACATTATGACGTTTATACAGACCCAAGAATGCATCCAAGGGTGGATCCTGCTGTTGTAGAAGAAATGGCAGACAGGGTTTATGAAATGGAAATGTCTAGACCATATGAGCAGCAAATAGGAGGAAGAGGGATTTTTAGAGACTTAATTAGTATTCTAATTATTAGAGAGCTGTTAGGCAGAAGGAGACGTCGTTATAGACCTTATTACTAAGGAAAAGATTAAAAGAAGCTGGGTTAAAGTTTATGGCTCAGCTTCTTTTCTTTAGAAAAAGAAAAGGCCTTAATTATGTATAAGAATAAAGGTGTAATAAAAACAAAAAAGTAGTAATATATATTTATAAAACATATGTTGTGGAAGTGTGTCTCTAGTGTGAACAAAAAAATATAAGTAAAGATAGAAAAAAATATATACCAATTATTTGAAGTATTTAGAAATGAATAGAAATTACACAGTAATCACTAAAAATTTAAAAGACCGAGTAGTATTGAAATTATAAGGCATTGAAGCATTCAAGTTATACATAATTAATAAAATTTAGAATTATTTAATAAATTCTAAATTTTTTCTATTTATTAAAATCATTTGACAAGTCTAGTCAAGCAGTATATACTTAATTCTACAGCACATGGACAATGTATAATTTTAAATAAAAGTTAGGGGGAGAAAAATGAGTACTAAAGTAGAAAGTCAAAAGAAACGTGGCTTATTTAGTAAGTTTCTTGACGTTATAGAATTCGTCGGAAACAAATTACCACATCCAGTAACACTGTTTGTTCTTTTAAGTTTAATCGTTATTATTATTTCTGATATTGCAGCAAGAGCTGGCGTGGTAGTGGAATTTGAAAGACTTGTTAGTGGAGAATTGCAAGCAGAAACTGTAGAGGCAGTGAGTTTATTAACTAAAGATGGTATTAGAAGAATTTTCTCAGAAGCGGTAGGTAACTTTACAGGGTTCCCTCCTCTAGGAACTGTATTAGTTGCTATGCTAGGGGTTGGGGTTGCTGAAGGTACAGGATTAATTCAAGCAGCTTTAAGAAAACTTGTTCTTGTAACACCAGCTAGATTAATTACATTAGTTGTTATTTTCGCAGGTATCATGTCAAACGTTGCATCTGATGCAGGATACGTTGTACTTGTACCACTTGGGGCATTAATTTTCTTAAGTTTTGGAAGACATCCTCTTGCAGGACTTGCAGCAGCATTCGCTGGGGTGTCTGGTGGTTTCAGTGCCAACTTAGCTATAGGTACATTAGATCCGTTACTAGGTGGAATCAGTCAATCTGCAGCACAAATGTATACACCAGGATACATCGTTGATCCAACTGCAAACTGGTACTTTATGATTGTTTCAACCTTTGTTATCATGGCTGTAGGAACATTCGTTACAGAAAAAATTGTTGAGCCTCGTCTAGGTGAATTTAAAGGCGATGCAGAAGTAAATATAGATCAAATTACAAAAGAAGAATCAAAAGGATTAGTATGGGCATTAATTGCATTATTAGGATTTACAGCAGTTATTTTAGCACTAGTTGTGCCACAAAACGGTATCTTAAGAAATGATGCAGGTGAAATTCTTGGATCTACACCATTTATGGGTGGTCTAGTACCAATTATTGCATTAGGATTCTTAATCCCAGGTATTGCCTATGGTATTGCAGCAAAAACAGTAAAAAATGATAAAGACGTTGCAGGATTTATGGGTAAAGCAATGGCTTCTATGGGTGGATATTTAGCACTAGCCTTTGTTATGGCACAATTCGTTGAGTACTTTAACTGGACGAATTTAGGTACAATATTAGCGGTTCAAGGTGCAGATTTCTTAGAGGCAACAGGTTTAGTAGGATTACCGATGTTAATTGGATTCATCATTGTATCCGGATTCATTAACTTATTTATCGGTAGTGCTTCTGCAAAATGGGCTATCATGGCACCGATCTTTGTACCAATGCTAATGAGATTAGGTTATTCACCAGAGTTTACACAATTAGCATACAGAATTGGTGATTCAACAACAAACATTATTACACCACTAATGTCATACTTTGCAGTTATTGTTGCATTTGCTCAAAAATATGATAAGAAGACTGGTATCGGAACACTTATATCAACAATGCTTCCTTACTCAATATTCTTCTTAGTTGCATGGGCATTACTATTTATTGTGTGGTTCATAATTGGGTTACCAATTGGACCAGGAGTTTATGTAACATTATAAGATCCAATAAAATGAAAACAGGTGCCTTTTTATTGGCACCTGTTTTTTTAATATTAAATAGGGCATAATATAAAATAAAGATAAAGTACATATATTTTGGAGGTTAAAGAATGGTTAATCAAGAGAGAATTGTAAAAGAATTTGTGGAACTCGTTCAGATTGATGGTTTATCAGGCAAAGAAGGGAAAATATCGAAAGTTTTACAGGAAAAATTAAAGGATTTGGGATTAGAAGTTACCATAGATGATGCAGGAGAAAAGGTAGGTGGTGAGACAGGTAATATAATTGCTAGACTAAAGGGGAATAAGTCAGGAGAGAAAATTCTTTTTAGTTGTCATATGGATACCGTTAAGCCTGGAGAGGGAATAAAACCAGTTATAAAAGAAGATACGATTTATAGCGATGGTACTACAGTATTAGGAGCAGACAATAGGGCTGGTATTGCATCGGTACTTGAGGCCATAAGGTTACTAAAGGAAAATAAAATAGATCATACAGATATTGAAGTTATATTTAGTATTTGGGAAGAAGGCGGCTTATTTGGCGCAAAGAACTTAGATATAGACAAAATTGAAGCTAAATATGGATTTGTAATTGACAGCACTGGTTCTCCCGGGGAAATTATAACTACGGGACCAGCACAAGACAAAATCAATGTAAAAATTAAAGGGGAACCAGCTCATGCGGGATTAAATCCTGAAAAGGGAGTCAGTGCAATTATGATTGCAGCAAAAGCCATTGAAAATATGAATCTTTTAAGAATAGATGAAGAAACAACTGCTAATGTAGGCGTAATTAAAGGAGGAGAAGCAACAAATGTTGTTACTCCAGAAGTAATAGTGAATGCAGAGGCAAGGAGTTTAAATGAAGATAAATTAGATACTCAAACGAAGCATATGGTAGATGCCTTTATCGAGGCAGCTAAAGACTTAGGTGGAGAAGTAGAGTTAGATGTAGGTAGAGAATATCCATCTTTTAATATAGAAGAAGATGAAGAGATCGTAACAAAAGTGAAAGAAGCTTTTAAAAATATGAATATTGAAGCTTATACAAAGGCTACCGGTGGTGGAAGTGATACCAATATCCTAAACAGTCATGGTATAAAATCTGTTAATTTAGGAATGGGTGCCCAAAAACCACATACACTAGGAGAGCATATTAAGATAAAGGATCTACGGGATAATGCACAGATGATTGTAGAAATTATTAAAATATTTACTGAAGCATAAGTTTAATAAAAAAAATTCCAAACAATAATCTTGTCTATTTTGACAAGATTATTGTTTTATAATCTTCTACAAGCCCTTTTATAGACAAGATTATATAAAAATATTGATTTTTATAGGAAAATAGTTTTTAATTAATCTACTGTATAAAATAATTAATAACAGCACATAACAAAACAACATATATTTAGATGAGATGGCGGTGAGTAGCAATGGCGATTATGAATCATGACCAAACACCAATTTTTACAGCTTTAAAAGCGTACCGAAAACGAAATGTAGTTCCCTTTGATGTCCCTGGACATAAACACGGATTAGGTCTTCCTGAATTTGTTGAATTTGTAGGGAAAGAAGTAATGGAGATCGATGTAAACGCAATGAAGTGTTTAGATAACATATGCAATCCGATTAGTGTTATTCAAGAGGCTGAGGCACTGGCAGCAGACGCCTTTGGCGCTGATAATGCTTATTTACTAGTAAATGGTACAACATCAGGCGTACAAACCATGATTATGAGTGCTTGTCAACCTGGAGATAAAATTATTCTTCCTAGAAATGCACATAAATCCGCTGTGGCAGGGATTATACTAAGTGGTGCAATACCTATTTATATTCAGCCAGAAATAGATGAAAAATTAGGAATTGCAATGGGGATAACTATTGAAAGCTTAGAAAAAACCATTGGAAGGCATCCTGATGCAAAAGCTGTTTTTATTATTAATCCAACCTATTATGGAGCTACATCAGACTTGAAAGAGATTGTAAAAATCGCGCATAGAAGTGGCATGGCAGTTTTAGTAGACGAAGCCCATGGTGCACATATGGCATTTCATGAGGATTTTCCTATAAGTGCAATGGAAGCTGGTGCCGACATGAGCGCAGTTAGTACCCATAAAACCGGCGGATCGTTGACACAAAGTTCTTTGCTTTTATTACGACAGGGAATTATAGATCCTTTTACTGTTAAAAAGTCTTTAAACTTAACCCAGACCACAAGTGCCTCCTACTTGTTAATGTCAAGTATAGATGTTGCTAGGAAACAGTTGGCAACAGAAGGTGAGCGAATATTTACAAAGGCACTTCACTTAGTAAGAGAAGCAAGAAAAAAAATAAATGAAATAGAAGGGCTATATGCCTTTGGTCAAGAAATTGTAGGAATGCCTGGTGTACATGCTTTTGATGAAACAAAACTAAGTGTGCATGTAGCTAAAATAGGGTTAACAGGTTTTCAAGTATACGACCTTTTAATAGATGAGTACAATATCCAGGTAGAGATTGCAGATTATTATAATATTATGGCAATTATTAGCGTAGGGGATAATGAACAATCTATTGAAGTGCTTGTGGATGCCTTAAAAGACATTGCATTAAAACATAAAAAAGAGCAGAGAATCCAGTTTAAAAGTAGTGTGTTAAAAAATCCCGAGGTAATTGTTTCTCCTAGAGATGCTTATTACAGTAGTAAGAAGAAAGTACGATTAGAAGATGCAGCCGGAGAAGTAAGTGGGGAATCAATTATGGCATATCCACCGGGCATACCAGTTGTGGCTCCAGGTGAGCGTATTACTAAAGAAATAGTGGAGTATATAGCCCTGCTAAAAGAAGAGGAAAGTTTGTTACAAGGAACAGAAGATCCATTTATAGATTATGTTAGAGTTTTAGGGTTTAGTGCTAAATTTTAACGAATAAAAGCACCAGTATTATTTTTAATGCTGGTGCTTTTATGTTAAAAGATAAATTAAGCATTCAATTTTGATTTAAGCATTTCACCTATTTCAAAAACATTGCCAGCACCCATTGTTATAACCATGTCTCCTGGCTGTACATTTTTACTTAAATAGGTTGAGATAGTTTCAAATTCAGGAATGTAGACTACATTTTCATTTGGAACAATGCGGTCAGCAAGGTCTTTACTGCTAACTTCTCCTGTATCCGGTTCCCTTGCAGCATAAATATCCGTAATAATTACATGGTCAGCTAAAGAGAAAGATGTTGAAAAGTCATTTAACAAAGCCTTTGTTCTACTGTAGGTATGGGGCTGAAAAACACACCACAATTTATTGTGGGAATAGTTTTTCGCTGCCTCTAATGTTGCTTTTATTTCAACAGGATGATGGGCATAGTCATCAACAATTTTGATATTATTAACCTCGCCAATAAAGTCAAAACGACGTTGGATCCCGTTAAACTTTTGAATTGGTTCAACTAAAGCATTAGGCTCAATTCCAAGGGTAAATAAAGTGGTAATTGCTGCTAGTGCATTATAAACATTATGCATACCCGGTACGCTTAACTGAAAAGGTCCGTATTGCTTATTTGAATGGACAACATAAAAACTAGGGTGGCCATCTTCATTAAATACAATATCTCTTGCTTGAAAATCCGAGTTGCTGTGAATACTATAAGTGATTAAATTACAGTTTAAGTCTACGGTTACGTCCTTAACGTTGGTGTCGTCCCAGTTTGCGACTAGGAAGCCTTCTGCTGGAATTTGATGAGCAAATTTATTAAAAGCAGATTTAATATGATCTAAGTCTTTAAAATAATCTAAATGGTCCACATCAATATTTAAAATAATACCGATAAACGGAAAGAACTGCAAAAAGCTCTCGACATACTCGCAAGCCTCCGTAATAAAATGTTCTGTATTACCTATTTTTACGTTTCCACCAATTTCTTTTAAGTCACCGCCCACTAAAATAGTAGGATCAAGCTTTGCATATGCCATTAAAAGAGAAATAAATGAAGTAGTAGTGGTTTTACCATGACTCCCTGAAACAGCAATAGATTTATTATACTTTTTCATTAACTGACCAAGCATTTGCGCACGGGTAGTTTGAGGAATCCCCTTTTCCATACCGGCTACTCTTTCTGGGTTATGTTCTTTAATAGCTGCGTTATAGACAATAAGATCCGGACTGTGAACGTGGGATTTTTCATGACCTATAAAAATTTGTGCCCCTTTATCTCTTAATCTTACTGTAGTTTTAGAGTCCGTTAAATCTGATCCAGAAACTTGATAACCGTGATGGAGAAGTATTTCAGCAATGGCACTCATGCTTATACCACCAATGCCAATGAGATGTATATGCTTAATTTTATGTTCCGAAATATCGAAATTAGACAATTGCGTCACTCCTTTAATTTCATTGAGCATTTGCTACTATTGTTTCCAAGTTATACAATTATATGAACAAACAAGTAATATTATAGCATACAAGATATAAAATAGTCTGTAAATTTTAAAGATATAAAGGTAAATAGCCTGGGATATAAATTGTAAATAGGACCAAAATTGTTTTTATTTTTTATTTATGTTAAATAAGCTATAATATAGGTAAATATTTTAAAGGAACAAATAAGATGGGAGGATTAGAAAGAATGAATAAATTAAAAAGAAATGAACGGATCGCAGCAATGGTTAAAATTTTATCCGACTATCCAAATAAATTATTCACATTAAATTACTTTACAGAAAGATTTGATGCAGCTAAATCAACAATTAGTGAAGACATTGTCGTTGTTAAACAATCTATGAATAAATTAGGGCTTGGACAGGTAAAGACCGTAGCTGGGGCTACTGGAGGTGTAAAGTATGTACCACAAACAAGCCAGTACCAAAATAAGAAAGTATTAGATGAAGTATGTGAAAAGTTAATTGAAAAAAATAGAATTCTACCAGGTGGATTTCTGTATATGATGGACGTGCTTTTTTACCCTGCAATTATACAAAAAATCGGAGAAATATTTGCAAGTCAGTTTACGGATAAAAAGTTAGACTATGTTGTTACAGTTGAAACTAGAGGAATTCCCTTAGCCATTATGACTGCTAAAGCCTTAAATTTACCCCTAGTTATTTTAAGAATCAATAGTGAAGTTACAGAAGGTTCTGTAGTAAGCACAAGTTACACATCTGCTACTACTGGGACGATAAGAAGATTATCTTTAGCAAGAAGGGCAATAAAACCAGGTTCAAAAGTTGTAATTATAGATGACTTTATGAGAGGTGGAGGTACTGCTAAAGGAATGATCGATATGATGCAAGAGTTTGAATCAGATGTGGAAGGTATAGGTGTTTTAGTAGCTACCAAAATACCAGAACAAAAGATGGTAGATGATTATATACCACTGCTGATTTTCGATGAAGAAAATGAATGTGATGGAAAAATAAATTTGTACCCCAACAGCCAACTTGTACAAAATGAAAAAAATTCTGAAAACTTAAAAATATAAGAAGGAAAATTTACACAAATGAAGAATAAAGTAATAATAGGGAAAATTTTCATTTTTTTGCCCAAGCCAAAAACATAAAGACTTGCAGCTGGAAGGTGGTGAAAGACAGATGAAAGTAACAGATGTACGGGTTCGTAAAGTAGCAACTGAAGGAAAAATGAAGGCAATTGTATCTGTAACCTTAGATGATGAATTTGTAGTACATGATATAAAAATCATTGAAGGACAAAGTGGTCTCTTTATTGCAATGCCGAGTAGAAAAATGGGTGAAGGAGACTTCAGAGACATTGCTCATCCAATTAAATCTGAAACAAGAAACAAAATTCAAGAGGCAATTTTTAATGCCTATGAAGCAATGAATAACCAATTAGAAGATCAAGTACTAAGTGAAGCAGTGAGTGAATAAAATAAGTACTTAATAAAAGAGGCCTTACATAAGTAGGCTTCTTTTATTTTTTGCAGATAATCAAAACGCCATATAGCCAAAATGTAGTGTGAAAGGGTTTATTAATTTTATAAAATAGTATAAACTAATAAGGACAAAATGTAAAAATAGATCTGAGGACGGTGAGTAAATGAAAATTCAGGGGATTATTTTAGCTGCCGGTGCTGGAACACGAATGAAATCAGACATACCTAAAGTATTACATAAAGTTTGTGGTGAGACAATGCTGGATCATGTTATAAATAGTGCGATAGATGCAGGTGTAAGTGAGTGCATAGCAATAATTGGTCATGGGGCAGATAAAGTGAAGCAAACACTAAACGAAGATGTAAAAATTGCGATGCAGCATGAACAATTGGGAACAGGCCATGCAGTACAGATGGCTTTTGATCAAATAAATGATGAGGGTATCGTGCTACTGTTGTGTGGGGATGGACCTTTAGTAACTGCAAACACTTTAGAAAATATAATAGACTTTCATAAAAAACAAAAAAATGCAGCCACTGTTCTTTCTACAGAGTTACAAAATGCATTTGGATATGGAAGAATTGTTAGAACAAACAATCAAGAACTTGAAGGAATAGTTGAAGAGAAAGATGCAACTAATGAACAAAAAGAAATAAAAGAAGTGAATTCTGGCATTTACTGTTTTGATGCAAAAGCGTTAAAACATACACTGCCTTTGCTACAAAACAACAATGCACAAAAAGAGTATTATCTAACAGATACATTAACCATTCTAAAAAATGAGAATAAAAAAGTAGGCGTTTACAAAATAAATGACTATGAAGATATTATGGCGGTCAATTCAAGAATCCAGTTAGCAGAAGTAGAAAAAATAATGCGAAAACGAATCAATGAGTATCATATGAATAATGGGGTTACAATTATTGATCCAAGCAATACATATATTGAAAAACAAGTACAGATTGGATCAGATACGATTGTCTATCCAAATGTGATACTTAAAGGGGAAACAGTTATAGGCAAAGCCTGTATAATAGGGCATAACTCCAGAATAGAAAATGCTGAAATAGATAATAATGTAGAAGTACAAAATTCAACAATAATTGATAGTAGAGTAGAGTCTGGAACAACCATTGGACCCTATGCGTATCTGCGTCCTAAAGCACATATTGGACAGAATGTAAAGATAGGCGACTTTGTAGAAGTGAAGAACGCTAAAATAGGGAATAATTCTAAAGCTTCTCATCTAGCATATATAGGAGATGCAGAGGTGGGGGAAAATGTAAATATTGGATGTGGCGTTGTTTTTGTGAACTACGATGGCAAAAATAAATATAAAACCATAGTTGAGGACAATGCCTTTATTGGAAGCAATTCAAATCTTGTGGCACCAGTAAGGGTGGAGGCTTCGGGGTACGTAGCTAGTGGATCAACAATTACAAAGGATGTTACGACTGGAAGTTTAGGCATAGAAAGAGGCAAACAAAAAAACATAGACGGTTGGGTTGAGCGAAAAAACAAAGGGAGGAAATAACATAATGAACACAAGTGGTAGCGAAATTAAAATATTTAGCGGAAATGCAAACAAATCCTTAGCGGAGAAAATAGCCAAAGCACTAGATTTACCATTAGGAGATGCTCAGGTAGGTACTTTTAGTGATGGGGAAGTTTATGTAAATATAAATGAAACTGTAAGAGGGACAGATGTTTTTGTTATTCAACCAACAGACCCTCCAGTTAACGAAAACTTAATGGAGCTTCTAATTATGATTGATGCACTAAAAAGGGCTTCTGCAGGAAGAATTACCGCAGTACTTCCTTACTACGGTTATGCAAGACAAGATAGAAAAGCAAAGGCAAGAGATCCGATTACAGCAAAGCTTGTTGCAGATTTATTAACTACAGCAGGAGCGGATAGGATATTAGCAATGGACCTACATGCAGCACAAATACAAGGATACTTTGATATCCCTGTGGACCATCTTTTAGGAGTTCCGATACTAGCAACACATTTTCAAAATAAACAAATAGAAAATATTGTTGTTGTTTCCCCAGACTTAGGAAGTGTAACAAGAGCAAGAAACTTTGCTAACCACTTAGATGCGCCAATAGCAATAATAGATAAAAGACGTCCTAAGGCAAATGTATCAGAGGTAATGAATATTATCGGAGATATAAAAGATAAAAATGTTATTTTAATTGACGATATGATTGATACTGCTGGTACAATTACACAAGCTGCCGATGCACTAATTAACTTTGGCGCAAAGGAAGTTTATGCTTGTTGTACCCATCCAGTTTTATCAGGACCAGCTATTGAAAGAATACAAAATTCATCAATTAAAGAGTTGATAACAACAGATACAATTCAATTACCTGAAAATAAGAAAATTGATAAAATAAATATAGTATCCGTAGATCAGCTATTTGCAGAAGCGATTAGAAGAATTTATCAGAATTCATCTGTTAGTGAGATTTTCGAATAGACAAAAAGAGGTGTAGACATATGTATGTCTTGGTTGGACTAGGAAACCCAGGAAATAAGTACGATGGCACACGCCACAATATTGGTTTTGATACAATAGATATTTTTGCTGCAAACCATAATATAGCTATTACTAAATTAAAACATAAGGCTTTAATAGGAGAAGGAAGAATCTTCGGAGAAAAGGTTCTTCTCGTTAAGCCCCAAACATATATGAACTTGAGTGGTGAAAGTGTACAGGATATTATGAATTACTATAAAGTAGAACCTGAGAAGCTAATGGTTATATATGATGATATTGATTTAAATGTGGGAGCAGTAAGAATTAGGCAAAAGGGAAGTGCCGGAACCCATAACGGAATGAAATCAATTCTGTATAATATACAAACCGATCGGTTTCCAAGAATACGTATCGGCGTAGGTCGGCCACCACATGGCGACCTTGTAAACTTTGTACTCGGGAAGTTTACAAAAGAAGAAGTTCCATTAATGGAGGAAGCGGTTAAGAAATCTTCTGATGCTTTAACGTCTTTTATAAAAGATGGAATTGAGATTGCAATGAATAAATATAACGGATAATATGCAAAATGTAAATAAGATTACATTTTAAGGAGCAAGATCATGATTAGAATTTTGATTGCAGGTATATTTTCCGCTGGATTTTCTTATATATTAAATAAGCTTATGCTAACAAAACTAGGGGATAGGGCATTGATTGTTCTTATCCCCTTTATAGAGGAAATGGCTAAGAGTACAGCAGCTATTGTACTAAAAACTAACTTTATTGGTGTACACTTTGTATTTGGTTGTATAGAGGGCATATACGATTATATTTACTCAAACAAAAAAATTGGTAAGTGGGCTGCCCTGGCAAGTGTGATTAGTCATACATTCTTTGGTAGTGTTACTTTTTTAATTTACACAACCACACAAAGAGCATTGCTAGGTATTTTAGTCGCCTGGATTTTTCACAGCACTTGGAATTGGTATATCACAAATAAAATCTAATTAACTTTTAATGGATGGTGTAAAATGTTGTATCAAGCTTTATTAAATCCTATAAAACAATCAATAGCCTATCAACAACTGATGGATAACATTCAGAGTAACAAGTTGCCTACTATACTTCAGGGCCTTATAGAAGTACAAAAAGGCCATTTTATTTCCTGTTTATTTGAAGACATCCAGCAACAAGTGTGCATCGTAACCCACACAGAGCTAGAAGCCCGTCAAATTTATGAGGACTTAAGTATTTATTTAGACGACAAGGCAGTATTTTTTCCGAAAAAAGATATACTCTATCATCGAATGGAAGCAATGACTGATGAAGGACAGGAAACAAGGGTAAACGTACTTAAAAAACTGCTGGCCAAGGAGCCTTGTATTATTATTACAACAATAGAGGCCCTTTTATTTAAATTACCAAATCCGGATGTGTATAAAAATTTTCAATTGAAATTTTGTGTAGGAGAAACGATTGAGTTAGAGAATATACTAGAAACCTTAACGGTTCAAGGTTATGAATCCGTAGAGATGGTAGAGGCAAAAGGGGAGTACAGTCTTAGAGGCGGGATACTTGATGTTTACCCAATGACGGAAAAGGAACCAATACGTATAGAGTTATTTGATGACGAAATTGATTCAATAAGAGGGTTTGAAGTAGATACACAAAAATCCGTCAGTCGTCGGGAGTCAGTTGACATATATCCTGCTGCACAAACAGTTATAGAAAAAGAAGATAGGATATTGATGATTCAAGGCATAAGAAAAGAATTAGAAAAAAGGTTAAAAACTATTGAAGAAGAAAAAGGACAGGTTTTAGAAAAGAAAATAAATAGTTATATAGAAAAGTTAGAAAATACATCTAATTTTAATGGAATAGAAACATTCTATCCTTACGTACAAAAGCAGGATATATCTTTATTAGATTACATAGATCGTGAGGCTATTCTATTTATAGATGAACCCAATCGTATAAAATCAATGGGACAAGAAGCAATTGAAAATTTCAGATCCTATTTTAACAATCTTCTTGAAACTGGAGAGGTACTACCAACCCAAGGCAATATGATGGTAAACCTTAATGAACTACTGATGGAGATACAAAAACGTAGGCTTATATTGCTAAGTTTATTACCACAAAATCCAGTTTTTGAATATAAGGAAATACAACAGGTTTTAACAAGACCGGTTCAAATGTTTCATGGCAAGATCGATATCTTAAAAGAACAACTGAATCTATACCTTCAAAATAAGTACAAAGTAGTATTGTTGCTATCTACTAAAGATAAGGCTTTAAATTTATTAGAAGAACTAAAAAATAATAATATATCAGTGCAATTTTTAACAAAAGACAATCAAGTGATTCAAGAACAACAGGTTAATATTCTAGTTGGCCACGTACAAAAAGGGTTTGAATATGTCCAGGAAAAATTCATTGTCATTACCGACTATGAAATTTTTGGTGTGCAAAAAAAGAAAAAACATGCAAAAAAAATGAAAAATGCCGCTCCAATTAAATCCTTTATAGATTTAAAAGTTGGGGACTTAGTGGTACATGAAGGACATGGAATAGGTAAATACGAAGGCATAGAGCAATTAAGGGTTGAGGGTGTAAAAAAAGATTATCTTAAAATAAGTTATTTTGGCCAAGACAGTTTGTATGTTCCTACAGATCAGATGGACTTAATCCAAAAATATATTGGTGGAGATGATCGAAAACCAAAGTTAAATAAATTAGGTGGAACAGAGTGGGCGAAAACAAAGCATAAAGTTAAAAAAGCAATTGAGGACATGGCAGAGGACTTGTTGAAGCTGTATGCTCAAAGACAAGAACAAAAAGGATATGCATTCTCAGAAGATACTGAGTGGCAAAAAGAATTTGAATACATGTTCCCCTATGAAGAAACACCTGATCAGTTAAAATCAATTGCAGAAGTTAAAAAAGATATGGAGTCAGAAAAGCCAATGGATAGGCTCCTTTGTGGTGATGTGGGCTATGGAAAGACAGAAGTTGCTATACGAGCCGCCTTTAAAAGTGTTATGGATGGAAGACAAGTAGCATTTTTAGTACCGACAACAATTTTAGCTCAGCAGCATTATAATAATTTTAAACAGCGCTTTAGTAAATTTCCAGTAAAGGTAGAGATGTTAAGTCGATTTAAAACCCCAATACAGCAGAAGAAAATACTGAAAGAAGCAGAAGAAAACAAGGTAGATGTAATAATCGGTACCCATCGTATACTATCAAAAGATTTAAAATTCAAAAATCTAGGACTACTAATAATCGATGAAGAACAGCGATTTGGGGTAAAGCATAAAGAAGTATTAAAACAACTAAAGCAATCCATAGATGTACTTACACTGACCGCTACACCGATACCCAGAACCTTACATATGTCATTAATCGGAATAAGAGATATGAGTGTAATAGAAGATCCACCGGAGGAAAGGTATCCTGTACAAACATATGTATCTCCCTTTAATGAGGCATTAATAATTGATGCAATTACAAGGGAAGTCAATAGGGGTGGACAGGTATTTTATGTGTATAACCGTGTACAAGGAATTCATGCCATTGCCAATAGAATAACTAATTTAATGCCCCAAATGAGAGTAGCTGTAGCCCATGGACAAATGGGTGAGCGTCAGCTAGAAAAGCTAATGCTTGATTTTTATTATCGTGAATATGACATACTCGTTTGCACTACCATTATTGAAACTGGTTTAGACATACAAAATGTAAATACGATTCTTATACATGATGCAGATAAATTAGGTTTATCACAGCTTTACCAGTTAAGGGGACGGGTAGGTCGATCAAATCGACAGAGTTATGCGTATTTAATGTTTGAGCGAGATAAAATGTTATCAGAAGCATCTGAAAAACGATTGAAAGCAATAAAAGAATTTACCGAGTTTGGTTCTGGGTTTAAAATAGCTATGAGAGATTTAGAAATTAGGGGTTCAGGTAACTTATTAGGGGCACAACAACATGGACATATGTCGGCTATAGGCTATGACCTATATGTAAAGCTATTGGAAGAGACCATGGCAGAACTAAAAGGTGAAAAAGTAGAAAAATATGAAGATACTTTAATTGAAGTTAATATCGATGCTTTTATATCTGAAAGATTTATAAAAAACCATAGTCAAAAAATTGAAGTATATAAAAAAATAGCGCTTATCAGGGAACTACAAGATATGTATGATATAGAAGAGGAAATAGAGGATCGGTATGGGGATATTCCTACTAGTGTTCGGAATTTACTGCAAATATCATATATAAAAGCCCTTGCACAAAAGATGGGAGTTCAATCTATTCAGCAAAAAGACAATGATATTACAATACAATTTAAAGACTTAAATCGTGTTTCTTTAGAAGAAATTTCAAATGTATTAAATAAATTTAAATTCAAACTTACCTTTCATGCCCAGGAACAGCCATATTTTATCTATAAAATAAAAAAAGGAATAGATCAAGAAGATATACTCAAAGATTTAAGAAAGATTATTGAAGGGGTACTGTCTTGAAAAATGGGCAAAAATCCTGTATAATATACAGATGGTTTACATTAGTGAGGAGGAAGTATTGTGATGAATAAGGCTATAAATAAAAAAGTTGTATTAGCCATGGCAGGGATTATGATATTGGTAACTGTATTATCAGCATGCGCTTCATTATACCCAACAGATAAAGAGGCAGATTTACCAAGTGATGCAGTAGCGGTAGTAAATGAAGAAGTCGTTTCTTTAGAAGAATTTAATAAATTATTAGCACTACAAAAGTTAAACTATGAAAATCAGCTAGGGCCAGAAGCATTGTCTCAAGAGATAGAGGGCGTAACTTTGTTAGATCGTATTAAAGAAAGTGTTTTGGAGCAAATGATTTTTAAGGAAGTTGTAACACAAAACGCGCTTGAAAGTGGTGTTGAAGTTACCGACACTCAAGTAGATGCAGAATATGAGTCATTTCTATATTCAATAGCAGAGGATGAAAACTTCCAAACTGCATTAGAGGAATATGGTTGGGATGAAACTTTTACAAAAGAGTTCTTTAGAAGAGAATTACTAACTGAAAGATATGCAACAAGTTATATGGACGAACTAGAAATATCCGACGAAGAAGTTCGTGAATTCTATGATGAAAATATTGACTATTTTACAGTTGATCAAGTAGAAGCAAGACACATTCTTGTAGAAGAGAAAGAATTAGCTGAAGCATTAATAGAAAGAATTAATAATGGAGAAGATTTTGAAGAATTAGCAAAAGAATATTCTATTGAACCTAATGCTAATGAATCTGGAGGTTATCTTGGAGAATTTGGTAGAGGTCAAATGGTACCAGAGTTCGAATTAGCTGTATTCTCAATGGATAGTGGAGAAACAAGTAGTGAACCAGTTAAAACAGACTTTGGGTATCATGTAATATTAGTAGAAAATAGAATTAATGAAGTATCAGAATTTGAAGAAGAAGTAGCGTTTATAAAAAATGAATTAAAACAAGAAGCTTTCCAGCACCATATAATTGACTTAATGGAAAACGCTGAAATAACAACTAGAAGCAATCTATAAAAAATAGTGGGGGACAACACCCTCCACTATTTTTTTATGTAATATATAAGTTTGTTTTTGTACTATAAAAAAATATATCCTTTATCTTTAAATTAACGACTTGTTTTTATAGATAGCTCTATAAGATGATGAAGTGTGTTATTTTCTAAATTACCTGACTATCTATTTTAAAATTAATTAAAGATATAAGTTAATTCTTTGACTTGTAAATTGAATAATATGGAAGGAATCAAAATTTTTCCTCGTGAATAAAAAATAACCTTTGGTAAAATACTATGATTACACTAAAATTTTACTTATTTAGGAGGGAAACGTATTGAAGGCAACTGGAATTGTAAGGCGAATTGATGATTTAGGGAGAGTTGTTATTCCTAAAGAAATAAGAAGAACATTGAGGATAAGAGAAGGCGACCCTCTTGAAATATTTACTGACAGAGAGGGAGAGGTAATACTGAAAAAATACTCTCCTATTGGTGAGTTGAGCGAATTTGCTACAGAATACGTTGAATCACTTAACGAAGCATTAAATCATGTTGCAATAATAGCTGACAGAGATACGGTGATCGCAGTTGCAGGTGGATCAAAGAAAGACTACATGGAAAGACGTGTAAGCAAACAACTTGAAAGAATGATGGAAGATAGAGAGGTCCAGCTGTTAAATCAAGGAGACAGATTTGTTGCTATAACTTCAGATGAAGGTGATGAAAGCAAGTATACTGCTCAAGTAATTGCACCAATTGTTACTCACGGAGATCCTATAGGAGCTGTTATCCTTTGTTCAAAGGAAAACGGTATATCTATGGGAGAATTAGAGAAAAAAATTGCCACAACGGCATCGTCCTTTTTGTCTAAACAAATGGAACAGTAAAAAAGCATTAGCTCCGTGATCCGGGGCTATTTTTTTTAACTTTATTTTGATATAATAAATCGATATGTAGAATAGGAGAGTGGAGGCTAGGAAGTTGAAAAATTCTTTTATTAAAGGCGCATTTATACTAGGAATGGCCGGAATAATTGTAAAATTTATAGGTGCATTTTTTAGAATCCCATTAGGAAGGATCATCGGATCTGAAGGATTAGGTTACTATCAAGCTGGGTATTCAGTATTTAACTTTCTATTAGCTTTTACTGCAGCAGGATTACCAACAGCTATTTCTAAGCTTGTATCAGAGAAAAGGGTTAAGGGAGACTATAAGGGTGCCCATAAAGTTTTTAAAACCGCTTTTTTCTTATTACTAGGGTTAGGTTTAGTTGGAACGATTGTATTCGCATTAATTACATCTTATTTAGTAAATGAAATATTTAAAAACCCAAATGCTTATTATGCAGTAATGGCTTTAGCCCCTGCATTGATATTCATATGTTTACTTGCCGCATTTAGAGGCTATTTTCAAGGGATGAAAAATATGAAACCTACAGCCACTTCCCAAGTTGTAGAGCAGCTTGCAAGGGTTACGATTGGGTTAACCTTAGCTGTAGTGTTACTCAATAAACTAGACGTGCGCTTTGCGGCAGCAGGGGCATCATTTGGCGCTACCGCAGGAGGTTTATTTGGGTTAGTTATTATGCTTTACATATATCAAAAACAAAAAAATAGTATTATACCAAGGGATATAGAACATATTCAAGTAGAAGAAGAGAGAACAAAACAAATTATAAAAAATATTTTAAAAATATCTATACCTATTTCCATTGGTGCAGCCGTAATGCCATTAATCAACATGTTAGATACAATTGTGGTTATAAGAAGGTTACAAGATATAGGATTCACTACAGAAGAAGCAAATAGCTTGTTTGGTCAGCTCTCTGGAATGGCAACGACCATGGTTAATTTTCCACAGGTAATAACCGTAGCAATAGCAATGAGTGTTGTTCCAGTTATTTCTGAATCTGCAGAGATTGGCAAGTGGGATGATGTCAGAGAAGATACAAAATCAGCAGTTAAACTGGCACTTTTGATAGGGTTGCCTGCTGCTGTAGGTTTGGCAACCTTATCCCATCCAATTATGGCCATGCTTTTTCCAGATGAGCCAGCAAGCGTAGGACGAATTTTATTGTTTTTGTCTTGGGCGGTAATATTTTTGACCCAAGTACAAACTTTAACTGGTGTTCTTCAAGGTTTAGGCAAACCACACATTCCTGTAAGAAATTTAATTATTGGTGCTGGCGTAAAATTAGTAATCACTTATATCTTAACAGGTATTGAAATAATTAATGTTTTGGGTGGTGCCATTGGAACAGTAAGTGCTTACTTTGTTGCCTTTACGTTAAATCTGATAGCAGTAAAAAAAGAGACCGGAGTGGTATTTTCAAAGCGAGAGTTTCTATTAAAGCCAATTTTATCTGCAGGAATTATGGGACTAATAGTACTTATTGTATACCATCAGTTATACCCGTTTTTAGGTAATACAATAGCTACACTATCATCAATTGTAATAGGTGGAATAACCTATGGAATTATGCTTCTTAAAACAAAAACCCTAGGGCAAGTAGAGTTAGAATTATTACCAGGAAGTAAAAAAATAATAAAAGTTTTAAGACATTTTAAACTCATATAATTATAAACACATTGAAAATACTTGCTTATTTGTTGACATATTACAATAAAAATACTATAATGTGAATAATTTACTCTTTCTATTGCAATATTAAATAAAAATTGTTTAAAAAAGAGGATTTTACAAATTTACAGAGAATATGACTATACGTATTCTAAATTCAAGGAGGTTTATACTTATGAACAAAGCAGATTTAGTTGCTAAGATGGCTGACAAAGGTGAACTAACGAAAAAAGATGCAGAAACTGCATTAAACGCATTTATGGAAAGTGTTGAAGAAGCACTAATTGATGGAGAAAAAGTACAATTAGTTGGATTCGGGACTTTTGAAGTAAGAGAAAGAAAACCAAGACAAGGTAGAAATCCGAGAGACCCTGAGCAAGTAATTGAGATTCCTGCATCTAAAGCACCAGTTTTCAAAGCAGGGAAAACTTTAAAAGAAAAAATAAACGACTAATATAACAAATAAAAATCAGGGATAACCCCTGATTTTTTATTTGTTATATTAAATTATATTAAAAAATAAATTCGCAAAATAGATTACAGATTCAACTTATATATTTTACTTTATTAACGTGGGAGATGATGATCAGTGCGTTTAGATAAATATTTAAAAGTCTCACGACTTATTAAGCGCCGAAGTGTAGCTAAGGAGGCTTGCGAAAAAGATCGTGTACTAATTAATAATAAAATAGCTAAACCAGGAACAGAAGTAAAAGTAGGGGACCAAATTGAAATAAAATTTGGAGATAAAAGTGTAAAAGCAGAAATAACTAGCGTTGTAGAGCATGTAAGGAAAGAAGCAGCAAAGGATATGTTTAAAATTTTATAAAAGTAATAAAAAGAACTGGAATAGGAAACTCCTTTTTTCAAATAATAATAATAAATCCAAGAAAAAAGGAGGATTTCCATGATTAACAGTAAATATAGAAAATTGATAGTCTTACTTATTGTTTTAACAATAATATTGGCAGCGTGTAGACCAGAGCAAAGACCTGAAATAGAAGGGCAAGATGAACAACCAGCTGAAATGCCGGCGATTCCTGAAGAAATTAGTCAAGGGGAAGGACAGGAACCGATGCTAAATGTTTATATTGCAGAAACTGGAGAAATAAGAGAAATGGCATTTGAAGAATATCTAAATGGGGTTCTAGCAGCCGAAATGAATAATGATTTTCCTTTAGAAGCTTTAAAAGCACAGGCAATTTTAGCAAGGACCTACGCAATGGGATTTATTGCTGATGGTAAGTCTAAGCATGAAGGCGCACATATATCTACGGATATAGAAGAAGCTCAAGCTTGGAAGGAAGAAGAGGTTAACGAAAGAATAGAACAAGCAGTTCAAGAGAGTCGAGGGATGGTTGCTGTATATGACAACCAATATATAAACGCTTGGTTTCATGCACACGCAGGAGGACAAACTGCGACAGCACAAGAGGGATTAGATTATGATGAAGAAGAGCCCCCCTACGTACACGTAGTCGAGTCTCCAGATTCCCCAGAAGCACCAGAGGAAGATGCGAATTGGACAGAAACATTCTCAAAAGATGAGATAATTGCCGCTGTACAAGAACTTGGTGAAGAGGTTGGAGACTTTAGCACAATAGAAGTAATTGAGACAGGACCATCAGGTAGAGCAACAATGATTCAAATTGGTGAAGCAGAAGTTTCAGCTCCTGGATTTAGAATAGCAATCGGGAGTACCCGAATGAAGTCTACTTTTATAGAAAATGTTGCAGTAGAAGGAGATCAAGTATCAATAAGTGGAACAGGATATGGACACGGTGTTGGGATGAGCCAGTGGGGTGCATATCAACTTGCAGAAGAAGGAAGCGTTGGTGAAGAAATTGTTAAGCATTACTTTAAAGATATAAATGTAGTGCAGCTATGGGAATGAAGAAGAACATCTTGAGTTAGTAACTCAAGATGTTTTTTTATTTGTGAATGAATGGTGCAAGTTCTAATCCCATTTAAATAGACATAAAAATGAGTATAAGAAAGTATGGTATAGGTCTTCATAGGGGGTGATTTTTTGGAAGAACGAAGAACTGAGCGGCATACAAGGCATAGTTTAGCCTTAGAGAGCAGAGAAAAATTAAATTTATCTGGTGTAGTACATGTAGAAAGTTTTAATGATGAAACAGTAATACTTGAAACCGCAGGAGGCGTTCTAACCGTTAAAGGTCAAGCGTTAGATGTAAAAAAGCTTAATCTAGAGGATGGAAATGTAATGATTAGGGGAAAGATTAACTCTTTGATTTACAGTGACCGTGAGGGATTTGGCGCCAAGGGGTCTAGTTTCTTTGGTAAAATGTTTAAATAGCTGTGGCGATTTTTCGCACAGCTAATTTTTTTCTAATTAGTAACACATTGATTATTAAAAGCATACACTAATTAAATAAAGAAATACGGAGGTGAGGACATGCATCTTTATAGTGTTTCTCAAGAACTATACATATTTTTAGCCTGTGTATATGGTGGATTACTAATAGGTTTTGTGTATGATATTTATAAAATATTTAGATTGGTGTTTAACCCCAAAAAAATTGCAACGATGCTACAAGATTTAATTTTCTGGATAATTATTTCCTGTATTGCTTTCTATATTTTAATATGGAGTAATAAAGGCGTTATCAGATTTTATAATTATTTAGGATTTATATTAGGAGCTTTCGCATACTACCATGTACTTAGTAAAGCCATCACAAAAACAATTTTATTTATACTGCAATCAATAAGAACCTTTGTAATAGATTTATTCAAACTAGTCACATATCCACTTCGTGTCGTAGCATGTCTATTTCAGGGGCCATATTCCTATTGTAAAAAGAAAACAAAGCCTGTATACTATAAGTCAAAGAAAATTGTAAAAATGCCCTATAAAAGTATAATAAAAACAAAAAGAAACGTGAAATTATATTTTACGAAGAAATAATCCATAAAAACTAGAGGAGGGATGAAGTTGCAAAAGAAGAAAAAAAATAAAGGAAAAATAAAGTTTTATTTTTTAGCCATTCTGTTAGTGTATTATGGATATACCTTCTTTCAACAACATCTACAGTTAAAAGATTTAGAAGAACAAAAATCCTTAGTTAAAATGGAAATTGAAAAAGCAGAGCAGGAAATAGAAGCTTTAAATGAGGCGATTGACCTAGGAGAAACTGATGAATTTATTGAAAAGTATGCAAGGGAGCACTTAAGAATGATCGGTGAAGGGGAAACACTATATATCGATATTTCAAGATGATATAAGAAAAGGTATGTACCTTTAAGCGTTCATGTGATATAATACAAGTAATTGTTTAATTCAAAATTTATTATTATTTCGGCGTTACATAGTCGATCAAGGAGGAGAATTTTAGCTTTATGCCATTGGATGTAGGAGTTATAGTTGAGGGGACCGTTTCGGGAATTACAAATTTTGGTGCATTTGTTGAACTTGAAGGAGGGCAAACGGGACTAGTACACATTTCTGAAGTTGCTGATGATTACGTAAAAAACATTAGGGAGTACTTACAAGACAAGCAAAAAGTAAAAGTAAAAGTTCTATCCATAAATGATGAAGGTAAAATTAGTTTGTCTATTAGAAAGGCTGCGCCACCAAAAAAGAAATCAATGAAGCCAGCTGAGGTTGACTGGTCAAATATGAACAGCGTTGGTTCTGGAATGTCTTTTGAAGATAAGATGAACCGATTTATGAAAGACAGTGAAGAAAAAATGCAAGTAATAAAAAGCAAAAATAAAGCAAATGGTAGAAAAGGCAATGGCTTTTCTAATCGAAAATAAATTTTAAAATACCAGGGGATTATGCTGGTATTTTTCATATAATAGGAAAGTGCGCTTTCTTATTACATAAAAAATAAAAAAATATTTGAGAGCAATCAAAAAAGATATCGGGGAACCGATATCTTTTTTTTGATGTGATGAAATGTATATTGTTTTTTAAGTATTATTTTAAATAAAATCTGTAAAAGCCTTTATTACTTTATCCAAATCATCGACTAAAGGGTTATGGCTACATCCTTCTAAGATGTGAAGCTGAGCGTTATCACCGATCCCGGATACAATATCCTTTGCTACTTCAACTTTTACAACAACATCTTTATCTCCTTGTAGCACAAGGGTGGGAGCAGTAATTTGATCCACTTCCCCTGTACCAGGCTCTACACCATTATGTTCATGAGAGATATTAAAGTGTATAAGGGCATAGTTTACATCGATAAGGTTTCTTTGTTTAAACATAGCATCGATATAGGCATCATAGTGTTCCTCTGTTGGTTTATTAAGATTATAAAGGGTAAAATCAGCTACTTTTTTAACAATCCATTTCCGTCTTTTATTAAGTGCTTTTATAAGCATTTTAATATCTTTATAAATGTCCTCTTTTGATGTAATATATTGACCGATTTTAGGCTTTTTAAGGAAGTTCTTCTTATAGGCAGTATAGCCCTTAATATTTCCAGAAGCAAGAAGGACTAACTTATCAACATAGCCTGGGTATGTTGCAGCGAATTGCATACAAACCGCCCCACCTAAGGACCACCCAGCTAAAGCAAAGCTATTTAAGTCCAAAGCATCTGCAAATAACTTTAAATCTTCTGCATAGGTCTTTATATCGTCAGCTGGTGTATTATATGTAGAATCACCAAAACCTCTCATATCAATAGCATATACCTTATACTCAGAAGGTAAGTTTTCTATAAGCAAATCCCAATGAATAGAAGAATTCATATTTCCATGAACAAGTACTAGAATCTTCTCTCCCCCAGTACGTTCCCTGTAAGCTAAAGTTTCATCGTTACTCAATTGTATTTTCTTTAACGCTATACTAGTCGACATAATAAACCTCCATTTCAGCATTTAATTCTATAACTATTATATTATGGTTATAAAAAAGAATCAATCAAATATCAATTCAGAATAATTTTTATCCTATTTTAATAAATAAATTTTTAACAATGAAAGGAAAATAAAGAAATTTGTCGAAAGAACTATATATAATATACTAAAATATAAGGAGTTTAAGTATATTTTTAGATTTTAAAAGATAGAAACTAAGTTTTATGGCAAGGAGAGAGAAACTTGAGCTTAAAATTTATAGAAAAAGTATCAAGGGAAAAGGGATTAGAAAAAGAAGATCTAGAAGTTTTGCAATTTGGGTATAAGTTGTTAATAGGTAGTATTTTAGGTTACCTTGCCATACTCGTTCCAGCCTATTTATTTGGGACATTAACAGCAGTTTTCTCCGCTACTATTACAACTTCCTTATTTAGAGTAACTAGCGGTGGCGCCCATGCTAAAAGTCAAAAACAGTGTATAATTTTTGGCATGATTATATTTAATGCCATAGGTAGTGCTGCCGTTTATACAAGTACTATGATGAATGTGGGACATGTCTGGGTATTATTTATAAGTACAATTGTGATTGCTACAATTAGTTTATATTTATTTGCACCTGCTGATACACCAGGCAAACCGATTAGTGAAAAAGCACAAAAAAGCAAACTAAGATTTTTGTCATTTTCTTTTTTACTTATTTGGGTAGTAATATTGGGTCTAGGTTTCAAGGGGGATTATTTTAATCATCAGTTAGTAGTAGCAAGTTGTTTTGGTTTATTGTGGCAAAGTATTTCACTATGGCCAATAACCTATAGGTTTTTTGGCTACTAATTAATTTTTTTTGGGATAAGAGAAATTTAAAGGGGGAAATAAAATGAAGAAAAAATTAGTAGGGTTTATGATTACAGCTTTAACTTTTATTGCTTTTTCAAATATTGCAGCAGCATCATCAGTTACGTTCCATCAACCAGAACTTCCAGCAAAATTTAAAAAGTAAGTTTTAAATAGACCCAAAGGAGGCACATGCTATGATTTACTTAACCAATTTTATACACGCTTGGCTCATCTTCATCGCCCCCTTGAGCCTTTTTAATGTTAAAAGTAGTTTAAATGAACAAATTATATTTACGTTTATTTATGGCAATGCATTACATCTAATACGCACCTATTTTATGCCCATAGCACCTATGATGACCCATACGGTATTATTAATGATGATAACAATTTTTTTGTATAAAGTGCTAATAAAACAGCTTATATGGTCTAAATGTATTTTAATGGCATTTATATGGATCATTGCTCTAGTAATAGCAGAATTATTAATTACTTTCCCAATCATGCATATAACAGGTATTACAGTAGCAAGTGCCGATACTGTTTTTGCTCACAGACTAGTTATATTATTCACATCAAATTTAGGGTTGATTATGATATATGCAATAGGAAGATTTAAACATAGAAAATCAAAGGTCTCAGCAAAAAACTTTTAAAAAAGTTTGATATTTTTTCAAATAAACATGTATAGTTTATATTACAATAATAAGTTTAAGATGTATAACTGAAACATATACACAGAAGCGGTAGCTATAGCATAAGATACATATTACAATTTTGAGTTGGTGAAGTTTTGAAAAATAAAGTCATAAGTTTATTGGTTAATAATAAAAAAAATATAATTATATACACTATAACCCTTCAGCTTACGCTAGTACTATTTATTTCTGCAATGTACATTGTTAACGAATGGGACTTGATAGGCGATGAGTACATAAATATAACTTGGACAGCTAACTTTGTATTTGGAACACTCTTAATTAGTGGTGTCATAGGAGTCTTGAGTCTTTTTTGGTTAGAGAACATCTTTAATATTATAGACGAAGAAAACCGTTATAAAATCCAACAAGAAAAATTAAAGCAAATGGAAGCGCATAATGATATTTTACGGGGACAAAAACACGACTTTATGAATAATCTTCAAGTCATATGGGGTTTAGTAGCAATGAATGACAGAGAACGGACAATAGATTATATTAATGAACTAACCCAAGCTTTTAAATACGATGAAACCGAGAGTATAGATGTGTGTGAAGATTGTCAATATCTGAATACATTACTACAAAACAAGGCGTATCAATGTAAAGAACTAGACATTACTCTAGAATTAAATCTTTATGATATAGAAGCATTAGCATTTGTTAACCCAATAGACAAAGTAAATATTTTTGGTAATTTAATTGATAATGCTATTTACGAGGTAAAAAAGCTAGAGCGCAGTGAACGGAAAATAGCAATAGATGTATATAAAGAAAAAAGTGAAGTTTTAATCGACATTTTTAATGTAGGCCCTAAAATAGACGATCAAATTAAGCATAACCTGTTTGACAAAGGATTTACTACTAAAGGGGATAAAGGTAGTGGATTTGGGTTGTTTAATGTAAAAAAAATTGTAGACAAATATAATGGTGCCATTGAGGTCTTAACGGACCAGTATGGAACAAGTTTTTTTATAAAACTACATAATTAAATAGCATCTTTGCACGTAACAATTACATAAAAAAAGCCATTTATAAAAGATATGGCTTTTTTTTATGCAAAAATTAACGGATTTAGAGAAAATGCATAAATTTCAAACAAATTTAGATGTTAAAATTATTTTATTACTAAAAAATTTTAAAACAAGTAAAAATTTCAACAAATAATAGAAAGTATTAATAACTAAATTATCAGATAATTCAAAAACAAATATTAATTTTTAACTATTTTTCAATAATATTGTTGTAAAATGTCGTTTTATTTAAAAAAAACCATTTTTAAGGATGTTTTTGGCACAGATATTGCTCTTATGTATAAACAATCCACTAAGAAGTGGGAAACGCATTAGCAAATAATTAAGAAAGAAAGGTAGGAGGAATTGTACATGTCTAATAACTTATATCAAGTTCAGGCTGGGCCTGAAGGATATCTTCCACCAGCTGCTGCTACTATGGGAGTCAAATTACCTGAAACAGGACAAGCATTAGTAGAAGGAAGCATAGTTTTGGAAGATGAAGCAATGGAAACAATTGCAGACAAGATTTTAGCTGCAAAAAATCCTGTATTTTTCCCAGGGCCACTTGTATTATGGGCGTGGAAAGAGGGAGTAGAAGAAAAAGCAGAAGCAGTAAAAGCACTTGCAGAAACCGCAGGGGCTAGGATTATACCAATGCCGGACTATCGTCCAAAGTATCCGATGATTAATCCTGAAATTGAAATTAATCCGAATCATCCAAATCTAACTATTTGGCACAATGATATAGATCTTTGCATATTTGTAGGGGTGCATTGTCACTATGCAAATATAGCACTGAAAATAATTAGAGGTGGAACTAATTGCTATACTGTTGCACTATGTGGTGAAGAAGGTCACGAAGATGCTATGGCATCTCTAAGAGATGTTAACTTAGATAAAATGAAAAAACTAAATGAAATAATTAAAGCAAAAAAGGAGGGACTTAAGTGAAAAATCAAAGGGTTGTTGAACCTGAACACTTATTTTTCGAAGCCGAAAGAGAGCAAAAATTTATTACAGGAAGTCAAGCTGTAAAAGAAGCTATTAAAAGAGCAAATGTTGATATAGCTATTTCTTATCCTATTACGCCTCAATCGGAAAGTATGCATTTAGTAGGAGATATATATGCTGAAGGATACCTTAAAGAATATTTTCGTGGAGAAAATGAATTTGCGGTAATGTCTGAGGTAGCAGGGGCAGCTATGGGTGGAGCTAGAGCCTTTACTGCAACAGGTGGTCCTGGGACATTAAGAGCCTTTGAAATGTTTCCAACATGGGTTGGTGCAAGGTTACCGATTGTCTGTACTTTTTTAACTAGAGGAATAAACTCACCTCTAACTATTCAGCCAGATACAATAGAAATGTCATTTATGCTAGATACAGGGATGTTAATGCTACATGCAGAAACTGCTCAAGATTTATATGACATGACCTTAAAAGCTTTCATGATAGCGGAAAAAACAGATGTACATATCCCAGTAGGGGTGTTTGCTGATGGTTTCTTTGTAACACATACTAGAGAAACAATAGAAGTTGCACCAGAGGATATTAAACTACCTTCTTATGATGCTTATAGTGCACCAGTACCAGTAATGGATATGGAAAATGCTCCAGTAAGACAGATGCGTGATCCATTTGTAATGAAAAGTAACTTTATTAGTTATGCTGCCCATGCTTCATGGCAACAAGAGACGGATGCCGCAGCACAAAGAGCTCGTAAGTACATACACAAATACTTAGGAGGACTAGTGGAAAGTGAAAATGAAGATGCAGACGTTCTTATTGTAGCTTCAGGTACCGCTGTTTCACAAAGTAGAGAAGCAATTGCCCTTGCTAAAAAAGAAGGATTAAACGTTGGTTTAGTTAAAATAAAAAGTATCAGACCTTTCCCTACAGAAGAAATTAGAGAATTAACAAAGAATGCAAAAGCAGTTATTGTACCTGAGTTTAATAGAGTAGGATGGTTAAGCAGAGAGATTAAGTCTGTAGTTAATGATTCTGACAAGGTTATTGGCGCACCAAGAGTATATGGTGGTATGACGATGCCAGTAGAACTAATTTTAGATGAAATCAGGAGGTGTTCCGTATGAGTAAAAGTCCTATGAAGATATCACCTTGTTTTGAGGATATCATGCCTAAAGAATACACGGAACTAGTTGAACAGGGCCCATTTGGTAGAGATGATGTAGGTGTTTCAAATCTAGGGAATTTTAAGGAATTAATAGAAGAGCATCCGCTTTGCGCAGGGTGTGGGTTAGCACTTTCTATGCGTATGATTTTGGCTTCTTTACCAGATCCAGAAAATACAATTATTGTCGGATCGACAGGATGTAGTGCATTAGCCTTTTCACAAGTAGCTGTTCATAATATTCACTCCGTATTTGGAAATCAAAATGCAGTAGCATCAGGATTAAAAAGAGCGTTAAAACTAAGATTTCCTAATAAACCAAAGGATGTAGTTGTAATAGCAGGAGACGGTGCAACTGCAGATATCGGACTTGACATGGTTATGCATTCTTGGTTCCGTGGAGAGAACATTACGACAATTATGTTAGATAATGAAGCTTATGCAAATACAGGTGGACAAGAAAGTGGAATGACTACAGAAGGATCAGTACTTAACATGGCACCAAAAGGTAAGAACTTCAAAAAGATTGAATTAACAGACATTGCTGAAAAATCCGGTTGTGGTTATGTAGGAAAATGTAATCCTGCTAAACCTAAAGTTCTAGAAAAAATGGTACGTAGAGCTATATTAACAGCTCGAGAAGTAGGACCAACTTATGTGCAAGTATATGGACCATGTCCAACGAATTACAAGCTTAAGCCAGACGAAGTAATAGATACCATAAAAGCTAGAGAAAAAGATGGAACTTATGCTACAAAAGAGTATATATCCGAAGAAGTACAAGAATTACTGAATCGCCTAGAAGGGGGTCAGAAATAATGAGTGAAAAAATGTCTATAAGGATGTCCGGTTTAGGAGGTCAAGGGGTTGTTACAGCTGCCCACATACTTGGTGATGCTGCAACCCGTGATAAAAAGTATAGTACAGTAAATCCTTTCTTTGGGGCTGAAAAAAGACTTGCTCCTGCAGAAAGTTATGTTCGTATATCTGATGATCGAATTAATGAGCGTGGAGAAATTCTTTCTCCAGATGTTATTATGATTTTTCATCCAGATGTTATTACTAAGGGTAAGTGTTATACCATGCCTTTCTTTGATGGTTTAAAGCCTAATGGTAAAATCATAATTAACTCAGATACACCACTTAAACTGTCTCAAGAGGAAATGCGTACATTAGATAAACTAAATGTTAAGATATTTTATGTGCCAGCAACTAAAGTAGCTACAGAAGTAGGTGGTACAGAACTTTCTACAAATATGGCTATGCTTGGTGGTCTAATGAAAACGACTAATCTAGTAAGCTATGAGTCTCTAAGAGTAGCAATTGAAGATAGATTTGATGGTGGTAGTTTCGTAGCATCAGGATCTACTGCTGCCCTTGATGATGTATTAAAGAGTAAATATAATAAAGTAGCTCAACTAGTAGAAAAGAATATGAATGTAATGGAAGAGGCTGCAGCTGCAGTTAACGAATTTGATTATAAAAGTCTGTTACAAGGTCAGGAGGTAAGATAACTATGTATGTTTCGGCTAAGGTAGATAAAGAAAAGTGTATCGGATGCAAACTATGCATATTTGCTTGTCCTGAACCAAATGTATTTGATTTTATCGAAGAAACTAGAAAAGTAGAAGTAATTGAAAGTCGATGCAAGGGTTGCGGGCTTTGTGCTAAAGCATGTCCAAAAGATGCTATATCTCTTAACTTTTAAATAACAAAAGTAATACACATTAGGAAGGGTTAATAATAAACCCTTCCTAATGTTATATGAATGGAGAAAATAATTTTGGGGATAGGGGATGTTTTATGAAAAAAATATTAGAAAATCGCTGGTCTGTTGTTTTTGGTGCTGTTTTATTACAATTATGTGTTGGGGCGATATATTCTTGGAGTTTATTTAACCAACCCCTTATGGATAAGTTTGGGTGGACAAATAGTGAGACTGTGTTTACATTTTCGCTGATTATATTTGTTTTTGCATTTGTAACAATTTTATCCGGCAGACTTCAGGATAAAATTGGCCCTAAAATTGTAGCCACTATAGGTGGTCTATTTTATGGCGTGGGTTTAATGTTATCATCCACTGCAACCTCCACAACGCAGCTTTACATTTATTACGGAGTGATATCAGGGATAGGAGTAGGTTTTGTTTATGTATGCCCACTGGCTACATGTATAAAATGGTTTCCTGATAAGAAAGGATTTATTACAGGGATTGCAGTTGGTGCATTTGGACTAGGTAGTTTAGTCTTTAAATCAGTAATACAGCATTTATTAGATGCAACTGGCGTTTCTGCAACTTTCTTATATTTAGGAATAATTTATACAATACTAATAATAATAGGAGCACAGTTTCTCAGAGTCCCTGGGGATCAGGGTATGTCCTCCAGCAATGTAGTAGTTGATAGCAATAACTTTACAGTTTTAGAAATGGTTAAAACTAAAGCTTTTTATTTAATATGGATTGTATATTTATTGGGATCTATGAGTGGTTTGTTAGTGATTGGATTAGCAAAAGATATTGGTGTAGAATTAGCAAATCTTGATCCTGTTGTTGCTACAAGTGCAGTATCTATGATTGCGCTATTTAATGCAGCGGGAAGACTTTCCTGGGGAGCCTTATCAGATAGAATGGATAGATTAAAAGTTGTATTCATGATGTTTTCTATCACTGCAATATGTATGGTCATAATGAGTGTGCTTTCTTTAAACTTTGTTACTTATTTTGTTTCCGTAGCAGGAATAGCCTTTTGCTTTGGCGGATTCCTCGCAGTATTTCCAACTATTACAGGAGAATTTTATGGCATTAAAAATTTAGGTGCAAACTACGGTGTGGTTTATCAGGCCTATGGTGTTGCAGCATTAGTTGGACCTATGATTGTTGCATATGTGGGAGGACTTAAGCCAACCTTTATTATTGCAGCTATATTGTCAATAATTGGTGCTGTTGTAACATTAACAATTAAAAAACCCATGCCTAGCGATGACTTAGAGCTAGCAGAAAATATTTAAAAACATAAGCGGGTACCTCATTTTGAGGTATCCGCTTATATTTGCAGAAAAAGATAACTTAATTACTATATTCAGAATAATGAAAAAAATTACCTAAAAATTTGCTTTTTTCTGAAAAAAACCTTTTAAACTATGCGGATAATTGATAATATTAGTATATATGAACCCCAAAGGATGTTATATTATTTATAAATACATCAGACACTTTTAGTAAACACTCTTTTGTTAATCATTAGGGAAGACAACTGATCTACTGATAAACATGGTAGTGGGGTTTTTGTACAACACTTATGTTGCAGGTTACTTTGTTTTTTATATAAAAACAAGGCAAGATTCACTAAAAAATAAGGGGGAAACAAAACATGGCAAGAACGATGAAAACAATGGATGGAAATGCCGCAGCTGCACATGTATCTTATGCATTTACAGATGTAGCCGCAATCTATCCAATTACACCATCATCAAACATGGCTGAAAATGTTGATGAGTGGAGTGCATATGGTAAAAAAAATGTATTTGGACAAAGGGTTAAGGTTGTAGAAATGCAGTCAGAGGCTGGAGCTGCTGGAGCAGTTCACGGTTCTTTAGCATCGGGAGCATTAACAACTACTTACACAGCTTCACAAGGGTTACTTCTAATGATTCCTAACATGTACAAAATTGCAGGGGAGTTACTGCCAGGCGTATTCCACGTAAGTGCGAGAGCGCTTGCAGGTCATGCACTGTCTATTTTTGGAGATCATTCAGATGTTATGGCAACAAGACAAACAGGATGTGCGATGATTGCATCTGGAAGTGTTCAAGAAGTTATGGATATAGGTGGCGTGGCCCATTTAGCAGCAATTAAAGGAAGAGTACCTTTTGTACATTTCTTTGATGGATTTAGAACTTCTCACGAAATGCAAAAAATTGAAGTGATTGAAAATGATGAATTTGCTGAACTTCTAGACTGGGATGCTGTAAAAGCGTTTAGAGACAATGCCTTAAACCCAGAACACCCAGTTATTAGAGGAACTGCGCAAAACCCAGATATTTTCTTCCAAGCTAAAGAGTCGGCAAACAAATTCTACGACAACTTACCAGACATTGTTGCCGATTACATGAATAAAATTAGCGAATTAACAGGAAGACATTATGCACCGTTTAATTATCATGGGGCACCAGATGCAGAAGATATAATAATTGCAATGGGTTCTGTTACAGATACAATTGAAGAAACAGTAGATTATTTAGTAGCAAAAGGAGAAAAAGTAGGTGTTATAAAAGTTCATTTATATAGACCTTTCTCTGAAAAGTATTTCTTTGATGTGCTTCCAGAAAGCGTAAAAAGAATAGCTGTGCTTGATAGAACAAAAGAGCCAGGTGCATTAGGTGAGCCTCTATACGAAGATGTTAGAACCATGTTTTATGATAGAGAAAATGCACCAATGATCATTGGTGGAAGATTTGGTCTTGGTTCAAAGGATACAACACCAACTCAAATAAAAGCAGTATTTGATAACTTAAAGGGTGAAACACCTAAAAATAGATTTACTGTAGGGATAAATGATGATGTTACAAATACATCAATTCCTATGGATGATAAAATTGTAGCAGCACCAGAAGGAACAATTCGTTGTAAATTCTGGGGAATAGGATCAGATGGTACAGTTGGTGCGAATAAAAATGCAATTAAAATAATTGGAGATAACACTGACTTATATGCTCAGGCTTATTTCTCATATGATTCTAAAAAGTCTGGTGGGGTAACGGTTTCTCACTTAAGATTTGGTAAGAAGCCAATTAAGTCAACGTATTTAATTGATGAGGCTGATTTTGTTGCCTGTCATAAACAATCCTACGTAAATCAATATGATTTAATAAAAGGATTAAAACCAAATGGAACCTTCCTATTAAATACAACATGGACACCAGAAGAGTTAGACGAAAAACTACCTGGGAACCTTAAAAAATATATTGCAGACAATAATATTGATTTCTACATGATCAATGCTACTGATATTGCTACAGAAATAGGGCTAGGTGCAAGAATTAACATGATTATGGAATCTGCTTTCTTCAAATTAGCTAAGGTTATTCCATTAGAAGATGCAGTGAAGTACATGAAAGAAGCAGTTGTTGATTCTTATGGTATGAAGGGCGATAAAGTAGTTAATATGAATAATCAAGCTGTAGATAAAGGAATTGAAGCATTAGTTAAGGTAGAGGTGCCTGCTAACTGGGGAAGTGCAGTAGAAGAAGCTGCAGCAGCTGTTGAAGAGCCTGACTTTATTAAAAATGTTTTAAGACCGATTAATGCACAAAATGGCGAAAGCTTACCTGTAAGTACTTTTGAAGGCGTAGAGGACGGAACTTTCCCATTAGAAACAACAAAATATGAAAAACGTTGTATTGCTGTTGACGTACCTGAGTGGTTGCCAGAGCACTGTATACAATGTAACCAATGTTCTTTTGTATGTCCACATGCTGCTATAAGACCGTTTTTATTAGATGAAGAAGAAGTTAAAAATGCACCTGAAAGCTTTAAAACGGTTAAGGCAATTGGTAAAGAGTTTGATGGATTACAATATAGACTTCAAGTTAGTCCATTAGATTGTCCAGGTTGTGGTAACTGTGTAGATATTTGTCCATCTAGAACAAAGGCAATAAAAATGTCACCAGTAGAGCCACAGGTAGCAGAGCAAAAAGAAAATTGGGAATTTGCGACAACGGTTACAGATAAATCAAAGTTAACAAATATTGAAACTGTAAAGGGAAGTCAGTATTCACAACCATTATTTGAGTTCTCAGGAGCGTGTACAGGATGTGGAGAAACACCATATGTTAAGCTGGTTACGCAATTATTTGGAGATAGAATGATGATTTCCAACGCTACTGGTTGTTCATCAATTTATGGTGGTAGTGCGCCATCAGCACCTTATTGTACAAACCAAGAAGGTAAAGGTCCAGCTTGGGCAAACTCACTATTTGAGGATAATGCAGAGTTTGGTTACGGTATGTTCTTAGCATCTGCACAAATTAGAGATCGTATTGCTGATTTAATGACAGAAGCTTTAAATATGAATATTGCACAAGAACTTAAAGCTGCATTTAAAGCTTGGTTAGATGGTAAAGATGATGGAAAAGCATCAAAAGCAGCAACTTATGACATACTACCACTTCTAGATAAAGAAAAAGGAAATAAAGTAATTGATGAAATTATAGAGAAAAAAGACTATCTAATTAAACAATCTACTTGGATGTTTGGTGGAGATGGATGGGCATATGACATTGGATTCGGAGGATTAGACCATGTTATTGCTTCTGGCGAAGATGTAAACTTACTTGTTATGGATACAGAAGTTTACTCAAACACTGGGGGACAATCATCAAAAGCTTCTCCTACAGCATCTATAGCGAAATTTACAACATCAGGTAAAAAGACTAAGAAGAAAGACTTGGGAATGATTGCAATGAGCTATGGCTACGTTTATGTTGCTCAAGTTGCCATGGGAGCAGACAAGAACCAATTAATGAAAGCAATCAAAGAAGCAGAGGCTTATAAAGGACCTTCAGTTGTAATTGCATACTCACCATGTATAGCTCACGGTATTAACATGGGTAGAACACAAGATCAGTCTAAGAAAGCTGTAGAAGCAGGATACTGGCATTTATATAGATTTAATCCTGAACTTAAAGAGCAGGGTAAAAATCCATTTACGCTAGATTCAAAAGCACCAACAGCATCTTTCAAAGACTTCTTACTAAGCGAAGTAAGATATGCTTCATTAGTTAAAACATTCCCACAAGAAGCAGAGGAACTGTTTGCAAAATCAGAACAAGAAGCTATGGAAAGATACGAAACATACAGAAGATTAACTCAATTTTATGCAGTAGACTAATAGTTTAAACAAAAAACCTGAGACAATATATTGTCTCAGGTTTTTTGTTTGCTATAAAATCCAATTTTTCTAATGAATTTTTAGACGAGACATTTATTCTTTTAACATAAAGCGCTATATAATTTGGATATACTATAAACATATGTGAAATTACACAGTAAAGTAAGTTGAATTTAATCTAGATGGTATTTTATAAGAACTTTAAAGTAATTTAAGTAAAAAAGAAGGATTAAAAGGGCGTGAATGTATGTATGTTAGGCTTAACACTTGAAGGTGGAGGTGCAAGAGGTGCTTATCAGATTGGGGCTTGGAGAGCATTAAGGGAGCTAGGAATGGATTTCCATGGTGTTACGGGCACTTCAGTAGGGGCTTTGAATGGCGCACTAATCATGCAAGATAACTTTGAAATTGCCTATGATTTATGGTATAACATTACGCCGTGTCAGGTAATGGCAATAGACGACATATTAACGCAACAAAGAAAAAGTCTAAAAAATGTTATGGCAATGTACAACGAACTTAAAAAAATAATTAAAGATTTTGGAGTAGATACGAGTCCTTTAGAAGCACTAATAAAAAGACATCTATGTGAGGAAACATTAAGAACATCAATTAAAACCTTTGGAATAGTAACGGTTTGCTTAACGGATTTAAAGCCATTACAACTCTTTAAAGAAGATATCCCAGAGGGGAAAGTTTGTGATTATTTACTTGCATCTTCTTTTTTGCCGGTCTTTAAATCAAAAAGATTAGATGGAAAAAAATTTTTAGATGGAGGCATATACAACAATCTTCCTGTTGATATGCTATATAGAAAAGGCTTTCGGGAAATTGTTGTCGTTAAATTAAATAAAAGAAGAATTCCAAAGAAAGTCATGAAAGAAGATCTTAAGATTCATTGTGTTCAGCCCAATAAATCTTTAGGGGGAATTTTAGATTTTTCTAGAGAGAACATAAGGCAAAACCTTAAACTAGGGTATTTTGACACAATGAAATGTTTTAGAAATTTAAAGGGAAAAGATTATTATTTATATGAGAAGATCGAAGAAGAACGGGCATGGAATTATTTTATGACATTAAAGGAAGAAACGATAAAATCATTGGCTGTCTTATTTAAAATACCCCACTGCAGTATAAACAAGCGGTTAATATTCGAAGAAATTGCCCCTAGATTGTTTGCATTAACAGGTTTAAGTAAAGAAGATGGGTATGACGCATTGATGCTTGTAATTTTAGAAAAAGTTGCAAAAAGTCTCAACATAGATGCATATATGTTTTATTCAATAAATGATTTTCTGGATAAAATAGAAGAAAAGAAAAATAAAGTGGATATTAACAAAAGAGGTTTACCTACAAGGAACACTGGAGTGAGAACAAAGCAAAGTCTATTAAACCAAGTCGTAGAAATTTTAATATATGATGAGGGTGGATTTAATATTTAAAGAATATACAATTTTATTTTCGGTTTTTATACAATTTCACAGAATTAAAAGCCTTAATAAAAAGTACAGGGACCGATTTAAAAATCGATCCCCTATACTTTTTATTCCTTAACTGTAACTTCTTTTGAATTTTCCCATAAACCATGGATATTGCAATAACTTACCGCATAAATAGTCCCTGATTTACTTAGTTGTACTTCTGTTAGACCAACGTAACCAGTAAAGTTTTCGCTTTCCCCATGAGCTGAAAAATCAAATGTTGCTAGTTCAATAGGAAACTTACCCCCTTCTGGGTGAAAGAAAACTTTGAACCATGAAATATAATGTTCAAAAGTATTGGGATGTTTTACGGCATCTCCAATAGAAATCTTAATGTCAAAAGACTCATTTTTAGTTACTTCATCAGGGCAATGAATGACAGGTACATGCTTTTCTCCTTTCCAATCACCGCTACTAAATAATTGTCCTATACTTTTCATTAATAAAACCTCCTCAAAAATTTTGCTTATTAAATTAACTCTAATTGATTTATATCCATTTTATATTTATATTAATCAAAAAATAAAAAAAGCACCTAAAAAGTTTATCCTTAATAGGCACTTGTTATTCATTTTTTTACAAGTTCAATAAAGCTTTTGCTTTTTCTATTTGTCTTTTGACTTCGGTTCTAGCTGTACCACCAAAAGTACTTCTTCGATCAACCGCTGAACGAGGAGAAAGTATACTTAATATATCAGAATCAAAAGCAGTATGCTGCGTCTTCCACTCTTCAATAGAAAGGGTTTCAAGTGTTTTGTTTTCTTTTAAACAGTATTGAACTAACCTTCCAACGATGCTATGGGTATCTCTGAAAGGAACGCCTTTCAATACTAAATATTCTGCAACATCCGTAGCTAACAAAAATCCTTTATTCAAATGATGGGCAATACTTTCTTCTTTTACACGAATACCTTTAATTAAAGGGGTCATTATATCTAAAATCATATTTACTGTTTCTATTGAGTAAAAAACAGGTCGTTTGTCTTCTTGAAGATCCCGGTTATATGTTAATGATAGACCTTTTGTATTAATCATAAGGTCATACAGGCTACTAAGTACACCACTAGTTTTTCCTCGGGTAAGTTCTAATGCATCAGGATTCTTTTTGTTGGGCATCATACTTGAGCCGGTACAAAAAGCGTTAGAAAGCTCGATAAAATCAAATTCAGATGTATTCCAAATAATCAAGTCTTCACTAAGCCGACTAGTATGCAATACAAAGGTAGATGCAGCGAATAAAAATTCTAATAAGTAGTCCCGGTCAGATACAGTATCTAAACTATTCTCTGTAATATTAGAAAAATGCAATTCATTTTTAGTAAATTCCCTATCTAATGGAAGTGTCGATCCAGCTAAAGCACCGGAGCCCAAAGGATTTATATCAGTTGTCTCGTATGCAATTTGAAATCTTTTTAAGTCTCTATGAAATTTCCAAAAAAATGCCATCCAATAGTGGCCTAAGGATATAGGCTGTGCATGCTGAAGGTGGGTGAACCCAGGAATAATAACGTCAATATCTTCCTGCACTTTCTCAATAATTGTATTCAAGAATAAGTTTAATTTCGATTGAATACCTTCAATAGCATCTTTCATATATAATCTATAATCTGTTGCCACCTGATCATTTCGAGATCTTCCAGTATGGATTTTTGCGCCAAGAGGGCCAAGCTTCTCGATTAATCTTGCTTCAATATTCATGTGGACATCTTCTAGAGAAATTGTAGGATAGAATTCTCCGTTGGTTATTTCTTCTTCAATTTCATCAAAAGCTTTGGTAATTTTATTAAGTTCATCGGGCTTTAAAATACCAATATGTCCAAGCATTTTTGCATGGGCTTTACTTCCAAGAATATCATGCTTATAAAAGCGCCAGTCCATATCTAAAGATTGACTAAATTTTTGCATAATATCCGCTGGTGTACTAGAAAATCGACCGCTCCATAAAGCCTTATCTTTTTTCTCATTACTCATTAAAAGAGACCTCCTTTTATTGCATTTACATTGCTATATCAATATTATATACAAATAGAGTATAGTACAAAATTGTAAAAGTCAACTTAAAAGGAGGAATTCTCCTTTTCACTGTAAAAGGCATATGATAAAATAGACAATGGTTTAAAAAAGGTTAGAAATTTTGGAGGTATTAATGATGGAACTACACCAAATGTTTTACATACAAAGTCAACTTGATAAAAAAATAGCAGAGAGTAATGAAATCCAAGGAAAAGATTTAACAACAGAAAAAATTTTAGCGCTGTTAGTTGAACTTGGGGAATTAGCAAACGAAACTAGAAGCTTTAAATTTTGGAGCGTAAAAGGACCTTCGGAAAGAGAGATTATTTTAGAAGAATATGTAGATTGTCTACATTTTATATTAAGCATAGGGCTTGATAAAGGTTATGTAATCTCAAAGGTGGACTTATTAGATTGTCATAAAGAAATAAATGAACTTTTCTGTGACGTTTTTGAAAAGACTATTCAATTTAAAAATGAGCTAACAGAAGAAACCTATTTAGATCTATTTGAAACTTTTTTCGCATTGGGGAGGAAACTTACCTTTAAAGGGGATGAAATACTGCAATCATATCTTGAAAAAAATCAAATTAATCATCAAAGACAAAATGATGGATATTAGGTTTACTAAAAACAGGCAGGTTATAGAATAAACAACCTACCTGTTTTTAATTTTTAGGCTAACAACCTCTTTATTTATCATTAAAAATTTGTAAAAAAAATGTAAGGTTATAAAGCTATATCTAAGCTTCTAACAAAGTTTCCAATTTCGTCTATATTGCCATTACTTTCATCAATTTTTTTTATGAGCGCAGAACCTACAATAATACCATCCACATAAGGCTTAAATCGATGAACGTCCTCTTTGGAGGAGATGCCAAAGCCTAAAGCTAGAGGCAAAGATGTTTGCTCCCTTACGTACTTAAGAAAATCTTCTGTATTTTTGCTGAAGTTTTTTCTTGACCCAGTGACACCTAAGGAGGATACACAATAGACAAAGCCTTGACTCTGACTAATTATATTTTTAGTACGCCCTATAGAGGTAGGGGACACCAAAGGGATGAGGGCAATATCATTTTTTATACAATAAGGTAAAAGCTCATCTCTTTCCTCAAGAGGTAAATCTGGTACAACTAAACCATGAACTTCTGCAGACGTGCAAGCGGATAAAAACTTTTCAATGCCATAAGCAAGAATGGAATTATAATAAACCAAAAGAACAATAGGAATTTTTGTTTTTTCACGAACTTTTTCTATACAGTTGAATATATCTTTGATGGTAATACCCTTGTCTAAAGCAATTTGGTTGGCGCTTTGGATAACAGGACCATCAGCAAGCGGGTCAGAGTAGGGAATACCTAGTTCAATAATATTGGCACCAAAATCTTTAAGTGCATAAATAAGCATCTCGGTCTTTTGAATATTAGGAAAACCTGCGGTGATAAAAGGCATAAAAGCTTTTCTATTTTGTTTTTTAAGCGTTGAGAAAGTTTCTTCTAATTTATTCATTGTTTTCCTCCAATCTATCTAAGTAGGTTTTATTATTAAGAATTGCATCAACATCCTTATCTCCTCGCCCGGAAAGATTAATAACAATTATTTTATTTTGCTCCATTTCTTTAGCAAGTTTACAAGCATAAGCAATGGCATGAGCACTTTCTATTGCAGGAATAATTCCTTCTGTTTTAGTAAGAAACCTAAAAGCATCTAAGGCTTCAATATCTGTTATACATTTATACTTGACTCTGTTTGAGTCATGCAGATAGGCATGCTCCGGGCCAATGCCTGGGTAGTCTAGTCCAGCAGAAATAGAGTGAGCAGGAATAATATGCCCATCCTGACTTTGTAATAAATAGGTCTTCATACCATGAAGTACACCAACACTGCCTTTAGTCAGTGTTGCAGCATGCTTTTGCGTTTCTATACCTTCACCGGCTGCTTCAATACCAATTAGTTCAACGGTACTATCCTGTAAAAAAGGATAAAAAATCCCCATGGCATTACTTCCACCACCAACACAAGCAATAATCGTGTCTGGGAGGCGCCTCTCTTTATTTAAAATTTGTTTCCTTGTTTCTTCTCCAATAATTTTTTGAAATTCACGAACCATCGTTGGATATGGGTGGGGGCCAACAACGGAGCCAATAACATAAAAAGTATCTTCAACATGGGAAACCCAAGAGCGGATCGCTTCATTAGTAGCGTCCTTTAAGGTTTTAGAGCCTGAAGAAACGGGAATAACCTTTGCCCCTAATAATTCCATACGAAAAACATTTAGTTTTTGTCTTTCAATATCCTCTTCGCCCATAAAAACCGTACATTCCATATCAAATAATGCAGCCCCTGTTGCCGTGGCTACCCCATGTTGACCTGCTCCAGTTTCAGCAATGACTTTTGTTTTGCCCATATATTTAGCTAAAAGCAGTTGCCCGATAACGTTATTTATTTTATGGGCCCCAGTGTGATTTAAATCTTCCCGTTTCAAATATATTTTTGCACCACCTAATTTTCGGGAAAGTCTTTCGGCAAAAAACAAGGACGTCGGTCGACCTACGTATTCTTTTAAGTAATATAAATATTCTTTTTTAAACTGCGGATTATCCATACATTTTAAATAAGCATCTTCCAAAGCTTTTAAAGGATTCATTAATGTTTCTGGAACATATTGGCCACCAAATTGACCAAATTTTCTATTTAATTTCATGGTTTTTTACCCTCCTAACAAAAGTATCAATTTGTTTTTCACATTTCATGTTATTTCTCTCAACGCCAGAGCTTACATCAATAACATGAGGTCTGACAATGTTAATAGCCGAGCGTATATTTTCGGCGTTTAATCCACCAGCTAATATAATAAAGTGGCCCTGGGAAAAGCCTGTGGATAGTGTCCAGTCAAATGTGGTACCGGTTCCACCTGCTAATCTAGGGAGTGATGCATCTAAAAGAAAGCCCTGTGGCGTAGTATAGTGATTAATTAGATCAAAAGAAGCAGCATTTTTTATGCTAATGCTCTTCCAGATCGGTTTAATGAATTGGGTACAAAAATCATCATTTTCATTTCCGTGGAGTTGAATAATGTCTAAATTACAGTGGGAAACAATATGGTTTATATGCTTTGAACTTTCGTTAACAAAGACGCCTACAGTTTTAATGTTTTTGCGCAGGCTGGATATCAATATTTTGGCTTTATCCGGGGTAACATGTCTTTTGCTAGGAGCAAAGACAAAACCGATATAATCAATAGGATAATTATTGATCATTTGAATTTCTTTTTCATATTGAATGCCGCATATTTTAATTTTAGGCGTCATAGGCTGCAATCAACTCCAAGGCAGTGTTTTTAATGTTCGGACTACGCATAAAGGTTTCTCCTATTAGAACCCCATCAATTTTTGTCTGCTTTAGTATTTGAATATCTTCTTTTGACTGAATACCACTTTCGCTAACAACTAAAATATCTGAGGAAATAAGAGGACGAAGCCCTAAGGTTTTTTTAATGTCAACGGTAAAGTCGGTGAGATCTCGGTTATTAATACCTATAATTGTGGCATCTGCGTAGTGGGCTTTTTCAATATCTGATTCACTATGCACTTCGATTAATGTGTCAAGCCCAAGACTTTTGGCAAGATCATTGAATGATTTTAAGGTTTTTTTATCTAAAATGGAAGCAATCAACAGGACACAATGAGCACCTAAATACTTTGCTTCATAGATTTGGTAGGGATCCACAATAAAATCTTTACGTAAAAGGGGTAAAGAAGTACGTGTATAAACCTGTACTAAATCATTAGGAGAACCTAAAAAGTAATTTTCCTCTGTTAATACAGAAATACAACGAACACATTCTGCATAGTTTTCAACAATTTTATTAATCAATAAATCCTTTTTAATTGTTCCTTTAGAAGGGGAAGCCCGTTTAATTTCTCCGATAATAGATAAGCCTTTTGCTGCAACTTCATTGTAAAATTTTTTTTCTGAGTTTGTGGCAGGTAGCTTATCTAAAATTTCAAATAAGGGAAGTTGTTGTTTTCGAAGTGTAAGGCTTTCTCTTTTTTTTGCAATAATTTTTTCAAGAAACAATGGAATCATCTCCTTTATTTGTAAATTGAATGAATTTATTATAAACAAGGCCAGAATCTAGAAGGTTTTTAGCATAATGAACCCCTTCTTTTATAGTAGGGCATTTTCCAGCCACATATAGGGCTGCAGCGCTGTTTAAAACTAAAATATCTCTTTTTGGACCAGAGGCACCACGAAATAAATTTTTAATAATGTTAGCATTATGGGAAGCATCCCCCCCAAGCAGTTCTGTAGAGGAGCAAGGGGATATACCGTAATCTTCAGGGGAAATATAATAGGTAGATACTACACCATTATTTAGTTCTGTTACCTTAGTTTTTGTTGTAACGGTTATTTCGTCCATTCCATCCATGCCATAGACCACTAATGCACGGCGGACGCCTAAGTTATGTAACACTTTTGCTAAAGGTTCAGTCAGTTTTGCATCGAAAACCCCTAACACCTGCCCTTTAGTACTGGCCGGATTAGAGAGGGGACCTAAAATATTAAAAATGGTTCTAAAGCCCAGTTCTTTTCTGACAGTACCGATGTTTTTCATGGTTTTGTGGAATAAGGGTGCAAAGAGAAAGCTTATTCCATGTTTTTGTAGGGAAACTTTTATTTCTTCCGGGGATTGAGATAAGTTAACCCCTAATTTTTCTAAAACATCTGCACTGCCGCTTTTACTTGAAATAGAACGATTGCCGTGTTTAACTACGATAACCCCAGCAGCTGCTGCAACGAAGGCAACTGCGGTAGAAATGTTGTAAGTATTGCTTCCATCCCCGCCGGTGCCGCAGGTGTCTAGTGTGAAAGGGTAGTCTAAATGAACCTGTAAACAGTTATTTCTTAAAAACTTTGTTCCACTAGTAATTTCATCTACCGTTGCGCCTTTAATTGCCAAAGCTGTTAAAAATGCCCCAGCGATTACTTGGTTAGCATTTTTGGATAATATTTCTTCGAGTGCAGCATACATTTCTTTTCCCGATAAATCATATCCTCGCATTAGTTTAATCGTTAATTCATGAAGCATCTTATATCTCCTTTCCTTCAGCAAAGTTTTGTATCATCTGAAACCCATATTTTGTAGAAATCGACTCGGGATGAAATTGCAACCCAGTTAAAGGGTAGATCTTGTGAGTCATAGCCATAATTTCTCCTTCATTAGTTTTGGATAATATGTTAAAACAGTTTGGTAAAGATTGATCATCCACAACTAAAGAGTGATACCTAGCCACAGTTACAGGGTTAGGAATATTATTAAAAATAGCATTAGAAGTATGGGTGATTTCGGAAGTTTTACCGTGATAAAGTGCTTTTGCATAGACGATTCGAGCACCAAAAGCCTGACCGATGCACTGGTGACCTAAGCAAATACCCAAAATAGGAACAGAATGACATAAATCTTTAATTATAGGAATGCAATTCCCTGCTTCATTAGGTGTTTTGGGGCCTGGAGAAATAACAATTTTGTCTGGGTTTAATGAGTAAATCTCTTTTGTAGATATCTGATCATTTCTAACAACAGTAACCTTATCAAAGGCGCCTAAATATTGATACAAGTTATAGGTAAAGGAATCGTAATTATCAATTAACAAGATCATGCTAAAACCTCCTTTGTTTTAATATTCAAGGGCCCTTACAAGGGATTGAATTTTGTTTTTACATTCTTCATATTCACTTTCAGGTACTGAGTCGGCCACAATACCTGCACCAGCTTGAAGGTAAACCCTTTGATCCTTTATCACCATGGTACGAATAGCGATACAGGTATCTAGATTTCCATCAAAGCCAAAATATCCTACAGCTCCACCGTAGAGCCCTCTCTTTTCTTTTTCTAATTCATCGATAATTTCCATTGCCCTTATTTTTGGTGCACCAGACAAAGTACCAGCAGGGAGAAAATGAGAAAGGATAGAAAATTGATTTTCATCCTCATTTTTAATCCCTTCTACAGTGGATACAATATGCATTACATGGGCATAATGATGTACTTGCATAAATTCCTCAACATGAACTGTTCCAATTTTAGAAACTCGGCCCATGTCATTTCTAGCTAAGTCTACTAACATAATGTGTTCCGCCTTTTCTTTAGGATCTGCAAGTAAATCTTTTGCCAATTGGTGATCTTCAGCAGGGGACTTGCCTTTTTTTCGTGTACCAGCTATAGGGCAGGTGAATACTTTTTCATTTCGAACCTCTACTAGCATTTCTGGTGAACTACCAGCAATTTGATAGGTACCAAAGTTAAAATAAAATAAGTAAGGTGACGGGTTGATCTCTCTTAATTGTCTATACAATGTAAAGGCATCTTTTTTATTTTCTAAAGACCACCTTTGTGAAAGAACAACTTGAAAAATATCTCCTTCTCGAATATAAGCCTTAGCTTGGTTTACTTTTTCAATAAAGTCTTCTTTAGTGGTATGTTCATTCATAATTGTAGGGGACTTAGTAGATTCATTTACTGAACTGATTTTTGTATCGGCAAACTGAAATAACTGTTTTTCCATAAGCTGTATTGCATTAAACCCACGATCTTTACCTTCATTTGTTGAATCATCAAGTACAACTAAATGTATTTGACTGTGGAAATGGTCGTAAACCACTACTTCTTTTACTAGCATCAAATGAAGATCAGGCAGACCTAAAGTATCTTGGTTTACATTAGGTAAATTTTCGTGTTGTCGAATAACATCATATCCAATTGTACCTACAGCACCTCCAACAAATGGAATATTCGTGTTATTGCTAACTTGATACTGCTCAATATATTTTTGGGCTAATGCAAAGCTGTTACCATATAGTGTTTTTGATTCGTTGTCGGAAGTTATAAGTAAACTTTCGTCTAAACCTTGTAGTGTAATAAAAGGATTTTTAGCAATAAATGAAAATCTACCCTTTGCTGGATCTTTACTCTCTAAAAGAAATCCAACAGATTTACCAACGTATTTTTCATACAGGGTAATAGGTGTTTCTTTATCACCGGATAGTGTCTTTACATAGGGAACCATGTTCATAAATAAAAAACTCCTTTCGCTATTAAATTTGAGAACAAAAAAACCACTTCGCCCTTATTTTGGGACGAAATGGTTATTACGCGATACCACCCAATTTAGAAATGTAAAATTAGTGAATCGGGTTAAAAAAGGAAACAAAAAAGCACTTCGCCCCTTTGGGACGAAATGCAATTATTTCGTATAGCCACCCAATGTTTTAAAAAACATTTCTCGCTCATTTCAGATACGGAGAAAAACTCGATATCTTACCCCTATAACGTGAGGACACGGCATCGGCTACTATATTTTCACCTAGCATCTCATGGAACCATTCCTTTTTATCCTTTAGTACCGGACCTCACACCAATCGCCGGCTCGCTGAGACAAATTCAAAAAAGTACTCTTTCCAATCATGGATTTAAAAGTATTATTAGATAGTATATACTGTATTAAAATAAAAGTAAATAAAATATTAAAATATTTTGAAATGTCAGAAAAAATAACTAAAGTAACATATTAGAAAATAAAGGTAACACTGCTTGCAATTAACTTAAAGCTATGTTAAAATGTTCATATTGCATATACAAATGTTCATGGTTGGAAGTCTTGGAAGGGGGAAAGACATGATAAATACAGAAGAGGACACTTATTATATTGTAAACGCGAAGGCATTGCCAGAAGTGTTTATTAAGACGATGGAGGCAAAGGAACTACTTAAAAGAGGCGGTGCTTGCACTATTTACGAAGCAGTAGAAAAAGTGGGGATCAGTAGAGGGGCTTATTATAAATATAAGGACTATATATTTCCTTTTTATGAACTTGGTCAAGGAAAGATCATTACATTTTCTTTTTTGTTAGACCATTCGGCTGGGATTTTATCCGAGGTGCTTAATAAAATAGCCGATGCTGGTGGTAGCATATTAACGATAAATCAAAACATACCAAATCACGGTGTAGCAAATGTCACAATTACAGTCGAGGTTAAAAATTTAGTAGGCGATATTGAATTGTTAGTTAAGCGAGTAAAAGAATCAAAAGGTGTAAAAGAAGTTGATATTTTAGGGAAAGAGTAATGGAATAAATAAATACATGATTATAGGGGGAATACGTTATGAAAAAGGTGAAAATTGCACTATTAGGTTTTGGTACTGTAGGAACAGGCACATGGAAAATTATCAATGAAAACCGTGAGGATATTATAAAACATTGTGGATACGATATAGAAATTAGTAAAGTTTTAGTTAAAGATACTTCAAAAGACAGAGGGTTAGATATTTCTAGAGATGTTTTTACAAATGATATAAGAGACATTATCAATGATAGTGAAATCGAAATTGTAGTTGAACTAATGGGAGGAATAGATCCAGCAAAGGCCTATATTATGGGGGCACTGAATGAGAAAAAGCATGTTGTGACAGCAAATAAAGCTTTAATAGCAACCCATGGAAAAGAAATTATAGAAACTGCTGAACAGGCGGGGGTGAAGTTCTTATACGAAGCCAGTGTTGCTGGGGGCATACCAATTATACATAGTATCAAAGAAAGTTTAACAGGAAACAAAATTGAAGAAATAATCGGAATTATGAATGGTACGACAAATTATATTTTAACAAAAATGGCAAAGGAAAAAGTAGATTTTAAAACCGTATTGAAGGAAGCTCAGGACCTTGGGTATGCGGAAGCAGATCCTACTGCTGATATAGAAGGCTATGATGCGGCACATAAATTAACTATTTTAGCATCACTTGCTTACGGTCATCCTGTAAACTTTGACAATATATATAGAGAAGGCATTACAAAAATTGATACAATTGATATTGAATATGCTAATGAAATGGGATATGTAATTAAGCTTCTTGCGATTGCGAAAGAAAAAGAAGGAACCATGGAATTAAGAGTACATCCAACATTTATATCAAAAAATCATCCATTAGCTGCTGTTAATGATTCTTTCAATGCCGTATTTTTAAAAGGAAATGCCGTTGGTGAGCTTATGTTTTATGGTAGAGGAGCAGGGGATTTACCTACAGGGAGTGCAGTAGTTGGTGATATTGTCTCAATTTTAAAAACAAGAGAGAACCCTTATATTGTTAAACAGTTTAATCGTAAGAATCCGATTAAAAGAGTTAAACCAATGCAGGAGACTAGATGTGAGTACTATGTACGACTACTAGCGGAAGATAAATCAGGCGTGCTTGGAAAGGTATCTTCTATATTTGGACAGCATGGGGTAAGTATTTCTTCTATGATCCAAAAAGGAGAGCGGGAATGTCCGGTATCATTAGTTTTTGTTACCCACTATACAGAAGAAGGAAATATTCAAAACGCCATAGAAGAAATCAAGTCCCTATCTGAAGTAGTTGAAATATCAAATATTATAAGGTTAGAAAACGGAAAAAAATATTAAAATAAGCCAATGATCAGTCGTCGGCAACGACCAGGGGGAGATAGCGTGATAAAAGTTACAGTGCCGGCAACAACAGCAAATATGGGGCCTGGATTTGATTGTCTAGGCATGGCCCTGTCTCTATACAATATAATAGAGGTAAAAGAGATAGAAAAAGGGCTTTGTGTTGAGGTTGAAGGAATAGATAAAGAAGTTATTGAGGTTGATGAACGTAACTTAGTATATATTTGTATGAAAAAAGTTTTCGAAAAGGTTGGATACAATCCTAAGGGTTTATCTATTAAGCAATATAACAATATTCCTGTGTCCAGAGGTCTTGGCAGTAGTGCAGCTTGTATCGTTGGAGGCTTACTAGCTGCAAATATGTTGTGTGGAGAACCTTTAACGAAAGATGACTTACTAGAATTAGCCGTTGAGATTGAAGGACATCCGGATAATGTGGCACCTGCAATGTTTGGTGGGTTTATTGTATCAAACAATTATGTAGGGAAAAGAACAAGCTTCATAAAAACAGAGGTTAATACAGCACTTCAAGCATTGGTGGCAATACCAAAGATTGAATTAAGTACTAAAGCATCAAGAGCGGTACTACCAGAATATGTTTCATTTAAAGAGGCAAAGTTCAATATAGGGAATACAGCTTTATTAGTTGCTGCCATGATGTCAGGTCAGTATGACAAGATTGAGGGAGTTTTCGAAGATAAGATCCATCAACCTTATCGCCTAAAGCTTATGGAAGATTTGGAAAAAGTTTTTATAAAATCAAAAAAAATTGGGTTCAAGCACATGTTTTTAAGTGGAGCTGGACCGACAATTATAAACTTAAGCTGGCAAAGTGAGAAAGAGAAGATAGAACAATTAAAAGAAAGTTTAAAAGATATGACGGAAGTATGGGAATTGAGTACGCTAAATGTAGACAACATAGGCGCGCGAGTTGAATACTTGAAATAACAGTATAATTTACTTGTTTTTTCAAATAATATATAAATGAGGGAAGTTTATAATACCATATTTCTTCTGGGTTCCTTCATATTTCTTCATTTTAGCGAACTTAAAGATATAAGACAATAAGGAGCGTGTGAGCACGTGGCAGATCAGAGATTAAATAAACTAGCAAAACTTCTAGTGGATTATTCAACAGAGGTTAAAACCGGTGATCGTGTATTTATACAATGCGAAGATATTGCAATGCCATACTTGGTTGAGGTTGCTAAAGAAGCGATAAAAAAAGGTGCCATTGTTGAAACTAACGTAAAAATACCAGAGGTGACAGAGGCAGTTTATAAATATGGCACTGAAGAGCAGGTTGGTGCTGAAAATTCAATTTCAAAACATATCGTCGAAAATGCAAATGTATTTTTAACTGCATGGGGAACAAAAAATACTCGATCAAATACAAACGTTGATTCAAAAAAAATACAACTTTCTGCTAGGGGAAATAAAAGAACCCGTGAGTTACTCTCAAAAAAAATTGGAACTGGCGAAATAAGATGGTGTGGAACACAGTATCCAACTCATGGTGATGCGCAAGAAGCGGGAATGAGTTTAACAGAATATGAAGACTTTGTCTATGGCGCTGGATTATTAGACAATGAAGATCCAATTGCTGAATGGAAAAAGATTGCGCAAGAACAAGAACGATGGGTTGAATATTTAGATAGTAAAAAAGAATTACATATAAGATCAGAGGGAACGGATATTAAAGTAAACATATCAGGACGGAAATGGATAAATTGCTGCGGGAAAGAAAATTTTCCAGATGGCGAAATATTTACTTCACCAGTAGAGGATGGGGTAGAAGGTCATATTACTTTTTCCTTTCCCGGAATTTATGCCGGGAAGGAAATAGAGAATATCTACTTAGAAGTTAAAAAAGGAAAAGTTGTAAAAGCAACGGCATCTAAGGGAGAAGCCTTATTACATGCCTTACTAGATACTGACGAAGGTTCAAGATATTTTGGTGAAGTTGCTATAGGTACCAATTACGGGATCAAACAGTTTACTAGAAATATGTTATTTGATGAAAAAATAGGTGGAACAGTTCATATGGCAATTGGAGACGCTATGGGAGAAGCAAAAGGAAAAAACAAATCAGCTATTCATTGGGATATGCTTTGTGATATGAGAACCCAAGGGGAAATCTTTGCAGACGGTGAATTATTCTACAAAAACGGTAAGTTTATAGATAGTGTGTTAGAATAACAAGGTATGGTTACCCATACCTTGTTTTTTTATATAGATAGTAGGAAAGTTCTACTTTCTTACTATATAAAAAAATAGTGAAAAAATATTATTAAAGACGCTGATGCAGATCGTTATTTAAATTAAAATGTATTTTGCCACGTAAATATTTAATACTATATTTAGGTGATTACGAAATAGACTGGAGTTCAGTATAAGAAAGGGGATTTAAAATGCTTATAAAAGGAGGCGCGCTATTAATAGGGATAGTAATTGCAGTAATGATTCAAATGAATGGAACTTTATCGGAATATACCAACATTTATTTTAGTTCTTTTTTTGTTCATGGAACTGGTGCTATTATTTTAATACCGATAACACGAATCTTTTCCCAGGGAAAGAAACCTTCAAAAAGGATACCGCTGTACTATTATGGAGGAGGAATAATTGGTGCAACTATTATAGTCCTTAACAATATAAGTTTTCAGAAGCTAGGGGTATCGGTAACAGTTGCACTAGTTTTACTGGGTCAAATTATAGCTTCTTTAGTAATTGACACCTATGGATTATTAAGTATAGATAAAGTTCCTTTTGTCAAAAGGAAACTATGGGGATTTTCCCTTATAGGCCTTGGAATTATTATGATGTTTGTATAGGAGGAAATAATGAACATAATTTATATTGTATTAGCAACTTTGTCAGGTGCCATGATTACAGTATCATCCATTCTAAATGCCCAAGTGGGAAAAAAACATGGTGTATATATAGCAGCATTATTAAATAATTTTTTCGCTACAGTGATTATGGGCATTACATTACTTAGCTTGTATAATGGATTTGGTTTTTCGGTTGAAAGCGTCGGGAAGGTGCCTTGGTGGGCAATGCTCGGAGGTATAGCAACAATTATAATTGTTGTAGGAAGTAATATTGTCATACCAAAGATGCCAGTTATATATACATCTTTACTAATTTTTTTAGGCCAATTCAGTATGGCATTAGTTTTAGATATAAAAGTAAATAGAACTTCTATATCATTATCCCGTATATTGGGGTTTGTTTTAATACTAAGTGGATTAATTATTAATATGAAAATAGATTATAAAAAGGCTTGATAGGTTACATTTAAATAAATTTGGTTAAACTTACAAATATATTATGGGATAGAATTTGAATTTATTGCAATAATGTTAGGTAACATTTTGCACATTTATTCTTTAAAATATTATAATGTAAATTAGTGATTTCCTTAGTTTACTATAGTTTTATACATATATATCGTTTATAATAGTGTAAAGCAATAGTGAAGTTGATTGCAAGTTTTGAATGTGAATTAACTAGGATTATAATCTAAGGGATAAATACATTCTTAAAGTAAAGGGGGAGAAGGATGAAAATAAAATGGGATAAACAGTACTTAAAATATTCCCTTTATGCAACACTAACCGTGGTGTTGTCTATTATGTTTTATCAGATTTTAGAAAATGTCGGTGTATTGATTAATCTAATAAGTGATCATTTTAGACTGCTAAGAATTATATTAAGCCCCTTTATTATAGGAGCTTTTATTGCATATCTACTGAACCCAGGAGTCAGATGGCTTGAAAAAAATGTATTTTTAAAAATTAATGCCATTAAATCTAGAAGAAGACTAATTAGAACATTGAGTATTTTAACGATTTTTGTACTTGCTATTAGCATGGTTGTTACCCTTTCTTTTTTTGTAGCACCTGAAATTAGTCAAAATGTTGGAGATTTATTAAGACGTGTTCCAGAATACTTTGACTTAACTAGTGAGTTTGTAAGCGAAAAAGTACAAGAGCTTGAAGTAGAAAACATTAAAATTATTGAACAACATATTGAGCAACACATTGAAGGCATATTTAATACAGCAAGTGGTGCCTTAGAGTATGTCTCAAGAAATCTTGTAGGTAGCCTTTTAACAATTACCACCGGAATATTTAATTTTGTATTGGCATTAATTATATCTTTTTATATCTTATCGGAAAAAGAATCATTCAAAATTGGTGCTGAAAAAATTTTATTTCTATTTTTAAAAAAGGAACATCTTGAAAAAGTAAAGAGCTTTGGAAGAGAAGCCGACGAGTTATTTGCTAAATTCATTGTAGGGAAATCTTTAGACTCTCTTATAATAGGGATTTTATGTATAGTTGGATTAAGTTTAATGAATATTAGATATGCCTTGCTATTAGGTGTAATAGTTACAATTACAAATATGATTCCATATTTTGGGCCATTTATCGGTGGAGCACCTGCTGTTGCTATAACATTTTTTGATAGTCCAATGAAGGCGTTGTGGGTTGCAATATTTATATTAGCCCTGCAACAATTTGATGGATTATATTTAGGTCCTAAAATATTAGGAGATAGCGTTGGCCTAAGTCCTTTATGGGTTATTTTTGCTATTATAATAGGGGGAAAATTAGCAGGAGTACTTGGTATGTTTTTGGGAGTGCCAGTATTCGCCATAATTCGGTTACTAATAGTAAGATTAATAGACCGTCTTATTGAAATAAAAGTGCTAAAAGAAGTAAATACAAAAGAATCACCAATAGACAATGAGGACTGTACACAAAAATAACACATGTACTATAAGAAAACAGACACTTTTTAAAATAAGGACTAAGTGGTTTGAAAAGTAGAAAATTGTAAAAAAAGAAAAAATAATGGGACACGCTAAGTTTCAAACAATATGGCCACAGGATATGTAATATAACTTTCCTGGGGTCTTTTCTATGTTAAAGTGGCATATAACTTGCATTACTCAATGGGGAGAATTTGATTTAGTTATATTTAGCTAGAACAACTAGCTAAGTAAATTTTATAATTTTAGAAAGGTGGATAAAAATTATGAGAGAAGTTGTAATTGCAAGTGCAGTAAGAACACCTATTGGAAGTTTTAATGGCGCATTAGCTAAAGTATCAGCAGCAGACTTAGGAGCGACAGCAATAAAAGAAGCTTTAAACAGAGCTGGGGTTAAAGGTGAGCAAGTTGATGAAGTATACATGGGTTGTATTTTACAAGCAGGAGCAGGGCAAAATGTTGCTAGACAAGCATCAATGAATGCAGGTGTTCCTCAAGAAGTTCCAGCAACTGCACTTAACATTTTATGTGGATCAGGACTTAGATCTGTATCGTTAGCAGCGCAAACAATTATGACAGGTGACAATGATATCGTTGTTGCTGGTGGTACTGAGAGCATGAGTCAATCACCATACTTATTACCAAAAGCAAGATGGGGAATGAGAATGGGTCATGATAAAGTTCTTGATTCAATGATTAACGATGCATTAACAGATGCTTTTGGTGGATTCCATATGGGAATTACTGCTGAAAACTTAGCAGAAAAATATGAAATTTCAAGAGAAGAGCAAGATGCATTTGCTGTAGCAAGTCAAAACAAAGCAGAAGCTGCTCAAAAAGCTGGTTTATTTGATAAAGAAATCGTTCCAGTAACGATTAAATCAAGAAAAGGCGACGTTGTTGTTGATAAAGATGAATACATAAAGCATGGTGCAACATTAGAGTCTTTACAAAAACAAAGACCAGCATTCAAAAAAGACGGAACAGTAACTGCAGGAAATGCATCAGGAATCAATGATGGTGCAGCAGCAATTGTTGTTATGAGTGCTGAAAAAGCAAAAGAATTAGGCATCAAGCCATTAGCAACTATTAAAGGATTTGCAAACGCTGGAGTAGATCCTTCTATAATGGGATACGGACCAGTTCCTGCTTGTGAAAAAGCATTAGCAAAAGCTGGTTGGACAGTAGAAGATATTGACTTAATTGAGTCAAACGAAGCTTTTGCTGCTCAATCATTATCTGTTGCAAAAGGACTAGGATTTAACCCAGAAATAACAAATGTAAACGGTGGGGCGATCGCACTAGGACATCCAGTTGGAGCAAGTGGAGCGAGAATCTTAACAACATTACTTTACGCAATGGAAGATAGAAATGCGAAAAAAGGTTTAGCAACATTATGTATTGGTGGCGGAATGGGTACAACGCTACTTGTAGAAAAAGAGTAATTTAAATAAATAATAGTCTTACTTATAAAACAACCTACACTTATCTTAAGTGTAGGTTGTTTTTTTTGTATTGATATAAATTCATCTAAAATATATAACTAAGCATAATTTTTTGACATTTGGCAAAACTTTTAAAAGCACTGTAGTGCCAGATATACTAAATTTTGAGAGGTGGATATTTATATGAAAGAAGTAGTAATTGTGTCAGCAGCAAGAACCCCTATAGGGAGTTTTGGTGGTGTATTAAAGGACGTAAGCGCCGCAGAGTTAGGTGGCGTAGCCATCAAAGCAGCTTTGGAAAGGGGTGGGGTAAAACCTGACCAAGTTGAAGAAGTATTTATCGGCTGTATTAATCAAGCCGGCAATAAACAAAATATTGCTAGACAAGCAGCTGCGAAAGCAGGAATACCATATGAAGTGACATCCATGACTGTAAATATGCTTTGTGGTTCTGGGCTTCGTACAGTTTCTCTGGCTGCTCAAACAATTTTGTCAGGAGACAATGATATAGTTGTAGCAGGTGGAACAGAAAGTATGTCTCAAGCACCTTATGTATCTAAACAAATGCGTTTTGGATCAAAAATGGGACATGTTGAAATGCAAGATACCCTTATACATGACACATTAAGTTGTGCATTTAATGACTATCATATGGGGGTTACAGCAGAAAATCTAGTTGAGAAATACAATATTACAAGACAAGAACAGGATGAGTTTGCAAGAGACAGCCAAAATAAAGCTGAAAAAGCGCAAAAAGAAGGGCTATTTGATAAAGAAATAGTTCCTGTGACGGTCAAGTCAAGAAAAGGTGAAGTTGTCATAGATAAAGATGAATACATTAAACACGGGGTAACGATTGATTCGTTACTAAAACTTAGACCTGCATTTAAAAAAGAAGGATCTGTAACTGCGGGGAATGCATCGGGAATTAATGATGGTGCTGCGGCGGTAGTTCTTATGAGTGCGGATAAAGCAAAAGAGCTAGGGATAAAACCTTTAGCAAAGTTAGCTGGTTATGCATCAGGAGGTGTAGATCCATCAATTATGGGCTATGGACCTGTGCCAGCAACGGAAAAAGTTTTTAAGAAAACCGGTTGGAAAGTAGAAGACTTAGATTTAATTGAAGCGAACGAAGCCTTTGCTGCACAAGCCATATCTGTAGCGAAAGGATTAAACTTTAACATGGACATTGTTAACGTTCACGGGGGAGCAATTGCTTTAGGGCATCCGGTTGGTGCCAGTGGTGCGAGAATTTTAGTAACCTTGTTACACGCAATGGAACATAGAGATGCAAAAAAAGGCTTAGCAACATTATGTATAGGTGGGGGAATGGGTACCTCGGTACTAGTTGAAAGAACTTAAAGTATTATATTGAACTAGAAATTGTAAAGTTAGAATGATACTTTGGTAATATCTAAGATTATTATGGAGGAAATGCTTTGAAACTTTGGACACCGGATAGAGTATACTTTGAACCGACAGCAAAAAACACAGCGGTAGGGCAACGAGTTTTGGATTATTGTAAAAGTAAAAGCATACCGATTTTACAGACAACGTCCCATAACCAAGTAAGGGATTTACCGGGAAAAGATGAAAAAGAAAAATATGCCTCTGCAAAAAAAACATTAGTAGTAGGGACAAAAAGAAGCATGAAATTTGATGTTTGCAAACCCTCGGCCCACTATCAATTCTCTCTTATGACCAATTGTCCAGGAAGTTGTGAGTATTGCTACTTATTTAGCACCCAGGGGAAAAAACCCTATGTAAGAGTATATGTAAACCTGGATGATATTTTTGACACGGTTGAAAAGCATATAGAAAAACGATTGCCTCATGCTACTATGTTTGAAGCAGCAAGTACAGGAGACCCTTTAGCTGTTGAACATATTACTGGAACATTAAAGGATACAATTCAACATTTTGGAACCTTAGATAAAGGCCGTCTTAGAGTAGTGACAAAATATGCAAATGTGGACGCTCTTCTGAATGTAAAACATAATGGTCATACAAGATTTCGTTTTAGTATTAATTCAGAGTATGTCACGAAGAATTTCGAACACAACGTACACTCACTAGATGCCCGTTTTAAAGCTGCTAATAAAGTTGGAGAAGCTGGTTTTCCTTTAGGTTTTATTATTGCACCAATTATGATTCACGAAAATTGGCGTGAAGAGTATAAAGAATTGTTAGAAAAATTATATGAAGCCTTACCATCAAAGAGAAACAGCACAATTACATTTGAGTTAATCCAACATCGTTTTACGATGAATGCTAAAAACGTCATTGAAGAGCGCTTTCCAAATACGAAGCTTGAAATGAATCCTGAGGAGCGAACTAAAAAATGGGGTAAATACGGCCGGACAAAATACGTTTACCCAAAAGAAGATATCAATGAAGTAAAGGGTTATATCGAGGGTTTAATTAAGAAACTTTTTTCAAGAAGTCACATACAATATTTTACGTGAGCATAAACGATATTGGTAAACCATTATATACCTTTATTTTTTGACAATTTTTTATCAAAAACCCGTTTTAAAAAACGGGTTTTTGTGTTATTCTATTTAAGGAAAACACTAGGAGGTGTAGTTTGTATGGAAAAACAACAAAAGATAGCTATTATACTGTTACCTTTAATATCCATTGTATTTTTATTGGGCGTTGCTGCTTTAAGACCAGAGGAAGCTGATCGATATATAGGTATAGGTCAAGGTTACGGTGGAAATATAGAACTAGAAGTCTCTATGAGAGAAGATAAGATTACGGCGATTAACATTATAGAAATGAATGAAACCGCAAACTTAGGCGATGAGGCAATAGAAAAAACCATAGAAAAAATAATAGATGCTCAGTCTACAGATGTAGATACAGTATCCGGTGCTACTGTTTCCAGTGAAGGAACCATTGAAGCCGTAAGTGATGCTTTGGTTAAGCACTTTGGAGTCGAAGGTGTAGGACAAGGCTATGGTGGTGAAATTAAAGTAAACCTTAAGCATGATGGTAATGAGTTTACGGCTATTGATGTAATAGAAATGAATGAAACTGAAAATTTAGGAGATAACGCAATAGAAAAAACAATTGCACAAATCTTAGAAAACCAAACAACAGAAGTAGATGTTGTGTCTGGTGCAACCCTATCCAGTGAAGGGTTAATAGAGGCAGTAGAAAATGCACTAGAAGCACAATATGGCGTCGAAGGTGTAGGACAAGGTTACGATGGCGAGATTAGAGTTCGAGTTAAAGCTGACGAAGAAGGGATTCACGCTATTAGAATCTTTGAAATAAATGATACACCAGACTTTGGAGATAGTGCGGCTGAAGAGGTAATTGAAGCAATCTTAGAAACTCAAAGTACTGAAGTAGATGTTGTAACTGGCGCGACTTTGTCTAGTGAAGGAACCATAGAAGCAGTAGAAGATGCTTTATCAAAACAATAACAAGCAGATAATATATTGAAAAATAACCAAAGTTTTTAAAACTAAAACTTTGGTTATTTTTTTTGGCTGAGAAAATTTTATAAACAAATATACTAAGTAGTTTTGAATAATACAGCAATAAAAACACATAATAAATTGAATTAAGTTTAGCACTATTTTATTGTTATTATCATTTTACTTTGAAAAAATAAAGATATTGTCATATAATTCTAATTGGAGGTGGAACATTTTGATAATAAAAAATGCAAATGAAAGTTTAAAGAATATTCTAGTAGATGGGATTATAGTAGGTATTTTCGAAGACGACCACAGTCTTCCTGAAGCATTACAAGAAACAGATCAAAACTTAGGGGAAGCAATACAAGAATTAGTACGCAATCAGGAATTTACAGGAAAAGAAAAGGAAACAATGGTGGTACATACTTTTGGTAAAATTTCTGCAAAAAAAATAATACTTGTAGGTTTTGGAAAAAAAGAAAAATTTCAAGAAGAAAGCATCAGAGCAGCTACAGCAATTGGTTTAAAGCTAGCAAAAAAGCTAAAATGCAAATCAGTTGGTATTAATTTCATAGATCAAGTAGAAGGTTTGTGCCCTAAAAAAGCAACAAGTGCGCTTTGTGAAGGAGGGCTACTTGGATTATATGAATTTAATAAATATAAATCATCAGATAAAGCACAAGTCACTGTAACGGACTTATTAATTTTGAATAAAAGCATTGAAAACAAAACTCTAGTAGAGGAAGGAATTGATCTAGGTAAAAATTTAGCAATGTCGACAATGTTAGCAAGAGATTTAGTGAATGAGCCAGGAAACGTGCTAACGCCTAAAGAAATGGCCAGTAGGGCCATAGACATTGGAAAACAACACGGAATCCAGGTAGAAGTTTTAGAAGAAGAAGATATGAGAAAACTTGGAATGGGTTGTTTCTTAGGAGTTGCTCAAGGATCAGAAGAGCCTCCAAAACTTGTAGTGATGAAATATGAAGGCGGCAAAAAAGATGATGAGTACACCGCATTTGTAGGAAAGGGAATTACCTTTGATTCAGGGGGAATTTCATTAAAACCTGGAGCAGGAATGGATGAGATGAAAACAGATATGGGTGGATCTGCAGCTGTTTTAGGTGCTATGGATGCTATAGGAAGATTAAAACCCAAGACAAATATCATCGGTATATTAGGACTATGTGAAAATATGCCATCAGGCAGGGCAATGAAGCCTGGGGATATTATTACATCAATGACTGGTAAAACAGTAGAAATACTTAATACAGATGCTGAAGGAAGACTTGTTTTAGCTGATTGTGTAAGCTATGCCAAGAAGCTAGGTGCAACAAAAATAGTTGATTTAGCTACATTAACTGGGGCTTGTGTAGTTGCTCTAGGGGCTATAACGACAGCTTTAATTACAAATAATAAAATATGGGTAGAAAAACTGAAGCAATCAGCAGATGAAGCTGGTGAAAAGGTTTGGCAGTTGCCAGCGGACTCAGAGTACGGTGAACTAATAAAAAGTGACATTGCAGACATAAAAAATATTGGTGGAAGAGATGCAGGAACAATTACAGCAGGACTTTTTATAGGTGAATTCATTGGTGAGACACCTTGGGTGCACATGGATATCGCAGGAACTGCAAGAGCAACAAAAGAAAAAGGATACACTCATAAAGGCGGTACAGGTGTTGGCGTAAGAACTCTGTATTACTTGGCAAAAAGTTTAGAAAAATAATAGCAATAAAAAAATCACTTATGAGAGATAAGTGATTTTTTTATTGCTATTTAAGTTGGATAACATAATTAACAAATGAAATGAGCTAAGGTTAATATTAATACTTTATTTGTTTTCTGAAGCTGTCAGAAGTGCCGATTTAACTTGATCTACACTTGGAATACGACCAGACAAATAAATTTTACCATCAATCACAAGGGCAGGTGGAGATACAATCCCTTGGTTTAATATAGCCTGCATATCCGAAATTAGTTCATAGTTAATATCAATGTTTAATTCTTCCATAGCTCGTAACAAAACATATTCCAATGTGCTTCCCCTACAACAGAGGTGTTCATAAATTTTTATATTCACGATAGTTAGCCTCCAAAAGATTATTTTTAAAAGTAAATTTCTTTTAGTTTAGTTTTAACAAATAATAAAAAAATAAGCAAGTAAGAAAATGTATCTAATAAATTTACTCAAACAGTATATGTATGATAATACAAAGAAAAATATGCACAGTAGCGAATAACTTAACATATTATATACTACGGTTACACTGAAATGCTTAAAAATTCAAAAGAATAGGGGGGATAGAGGTTGTGCATACAGAAGGACCACAAGTAAAAATATATGATGTAGAAAAAGATATAGTGAGTAAAAAGCCTTTCGATGAGTTGTTAAAAGAGTTAGTAGCCAGTTCTGCGCCGCTAACCTTTCATATAGAGTCCTTAAAAAGTTTAGCCATTGTAATGAGGACAAATATAAAAAGGGCAATGAGATTATATGGAGGCAAAGGAATTGGAGCAAATAAAGAAGCGGATATTTCTACAGAAAATTACCCAGATTTTATGGAACTTGAAAAATACAAAAATATCTGGGGAAAGGATTTCAATGTTTTTAAAGAAAAACTAAATAAAGCCATAACAGAAACAGATGGCCAAGTGATTTACTTGAATAACAAACTAATCAATGCTAAGTTTCACCCAGTATGTGGTGGTGCGACAGAAAATAGTGAAAATGTAGAAGGTAACATAGTTAAGTATTTGAGAAAAGTGCTTTGTAATCAGTGTAGGAATACGCCCTACTATATTGATCATAAGGATGTCAATATAGAAGATATAGAGAAGAAGTTAGGCGTTAAATTTGTAAAAGACAGTTCCACTAAAAATATGATGATAGAAAATATTTTTGAAGATATAGTGAGAGATGAAGAGGGTAGAATAAAAAAAGTAAAAATCGGAGGCAAAGAATTTAAGGGTAAAGACATCGTTGAATTATTAGGGTTAAACTCAACTCGGTTTAGCTGGAAGCCACAGAAAATTCGTTTTTTTACACAAGGAAAAGGTGATGGTTTGGGGTTATGTTTGTTTGGGGCAAATAATTTAGCAATGGAAGGAAAAGCTGCAGAGGATATTATTAAATATTATTATACAGGAGTAAATGTTGGCCGAATAAAAAAAATTAGCATAAATAAGCCAATGGAGGGTAAAACTATAGTAATTGATCCTGGTCATGGCGGCGAGAAATCTGAGGATCATATTAGTTCTGCAGGACTAAGGGAAAAAGAAATCAACTTAGAAATTAGTAATAACTTAAAACAGAAACTGATAGACTTAGGGGCTAAAGTCTATTTAACAAGAGAAGAAGATACCTATGTGCCCTTAGGCAGCAGAGCGGCGCTAGCGAACAGCAAACGCCCAGATTTTTTTATATCTATTCACCAGAATTATATTGATGAACCTAAAATAATGGGGACCGAGATCTATTATTATCCAGGAGATCATCAAGCAAAAAGGCTGGCAAACAGCATCATGAATCAGTTGGCTACTCGTTTACAAAGGATAAACAGAGGTGTAAAAGAGGCTGAATTTTATCTCTTGAGAGACGTTAAAGTAAGTACATTGCATATAGAAACAGCCTACTTGTCTAGTCCAAGGGAAGAAAAACTGTTAATGAATTTAGGATACAAAAAAGACGTTGCAGAAGCTATTGCACAAGGGATCGTTGATTATTATTTTGTCTAAATAAGAAATATTATGGAATATTTAAAAATACAATTGACAAGAAGTATTTCATCGGTGTAAAATGTAATGTTGAAAGCTTGACAAAAAAGTTACACTGTGTTATAATTGACTTGTTCAAGATGAAAGTAGGTGGATGTTTTGGCTGATAGAAATACGTTAAATGAAATCAGAAGAAGTATCGAAGGGTATGTAGGATGCCCGGTTACTCTAAAAGCTAACAAAGGAAGAAAAAGAATTCTTGTAAGAGAGGGCATTATAGAAAATGCATATCCAAATATCTTTATCGTAAAGATTAATGGTAACTTTGATTCAGTTAGAAGAGTGTCTTATAGCTACTCAGATGTTTTGACAGAAACCGTTCAATTAACAGTAAATAACGACAACGGAGATATAAAAGTAAGTTAATAAAAGCTGCTATAGTAATAGCAGCTTTTATATTTTTTGTTGCATTACTGATAACTTATGCTATAATTATACAAAATGATGAATATTTATAAACATTTGATGATAATTGGATTAGGGGGGAATCAAATGCCATTAAACTTAAAAGGAAGAAGCTTACTGACATTAAAGGATTTTTCACCAAAGGAGATAAAGTATTTACTAGATCTAGCGAAAGATCTAAAATCAAACAAACGATCTGGTATACAAGCAAGACAACTACAAGGAAAAAACATCGTTTTATTATTTGAAAAATCATCTACAAGAACAAGGTGTGCTTTTGAAGTGGCAGCCTTAGATGAAGGCGCTAATGTTACTTTCTTAGGTGCACAAGACTCTCAGATGGGGAAGAAAGAATCCTTAGAAGATACTGCCAAAGTACTAGGACGATATTACGATGGTATTGAATTTAGAGGATATAAGCAAGACAGTGTGGAAGTATTGGCCAAGTATTCTGGGGTGCCAGTTTGGAATGGGCTAACTGACCTGTATCATCCCACCCAAATATTAGCGGACTTACTAACAATTACAGAACATGTACATAAGCCCTTAAATGAAGTGAAGTTTGCTTATGTGGGTGATGGTAGAAACAATATGGGAAACTCTTTAATGATAGGTGCAACAAAAATGGGAATGGATTTTAGGGCCGTTGCACCTAAGTCACTGTTTCCTTCTTCGGAGCTGGTGGATGAAATGAGAAAATTATCTACATCCACTGGAGCAAAAATTACATTGACAGAAAATATACAAGAAGGGGTAAAAGACGCTGATGTAATATATACAGATGTATGGGTATCTATGGGAGAAGAAGCGCAATTTGAAGAAAGAATTAACTTGTTGCTGCCATATCAAGTAAATATGGATATGATAAAATCAACAGGTAATCCAAACGTTGTATTTATGCATTGCTTACCTGCTTTTCATGACTTAAATACAACTGTAGGGAAACAGATTTATGATAAATTTGGACTGAAAGAAATGGAAGTCACAGATGAAGTATTTCGAAGTAATCATTCCATTGTTTTTGATGAAGCAGAAAATCGAATGCATACAATAAAGGCTGTATTAGTAGCAACTTTATAATAAAACATACTCTTTTTTGAAGTGGATAAAATTCCACTTCTTTTTTTGTTATACAGGCATATAAATATATAGGAGAGATACTAACCACAGAAAATTTATAATTATATGATTGCAACAGGAAATATTTTATAACTTTATAACATATATTTTTATGACACAAATATGATGTAGTAAAGTTTCTAAATTTAGTAAAAGGGGGTAGAATAATGCCTATTGAATTGGTAAAAGACCTTTTTAAAGTCGAGCAGCCAGTTGGTGAAAACATGGCACAGGCAATTGTTGAGGGGGATATAATTGTACCGGATGCAAAGCCTGATATTACAAGAATTTTAACTGTTGACGGCATGATTCACATTAAGAAAAAAGAGGTTAAGGAAAATAGCTTAGATGTGGAAGGCGTAATACATTTTAAAATACTATACGCATCTGACAGCGGGGACGAACCTCTATACAACATTGATAGTATTACGGAATTTAATCAAAAAATTGAGATCCCAGGATTAAATTCGGAAATGGATTGTGAAGTAATCTCTGACATTGAACACATTGACTACACCATTAATAATGATAGAAAGATTGGGGTAAAAGCGGTTATTAATTTGGATGGAAAAGGCTTATATCAACAGGATGTAGAGATTACAAAGGATGTTGAGAATCTAGAGGATATTGAGTTATTAAAAGAAACAATTCAATATACTTCACTGATTGGATCTAATACTTCTGAAACTTTAGTAAAAGACGCTTTCGAATTAGAAGATGAAATGCCAGGGATAAAAGAAGTCTTAAACTGGAATGGCAAAGTTTTTTCTCGAGAAACTAAGGTGACAGATGGAAAAGTAATTGTTGGTGGAACATTGTACCTTGACCTACTTTACATAGCAGACGATGAAGAGGATACATTAAACGTAATGAAAAAAGAAATCCCTTTTACCCATTTTGTTGAAGTAACAAATGCCTATAGTGATATGCAGTGTAAGGTTGAAATGAATATAGAAGAGCTGAATACAGAGGTAAAAGAAAATATACAAGGAGTTAAAAAAATAGTTGAAGTAGAAAGTGTTGTTAAGCTAAAAGCGAAGGTAATGGAATTACAAGAAAAAGAAGTATTAGTAGATGCTTACTCTCCAACCCAACCTTTGAAAGCTGAGAAAAATGAAATTGTCTATAATCAGGCTTTAGGAATGAGTAAAAGTAATATCACGGTAAAAGAAACACTACAAATTCCTGCTGAAAAACCACCAATTAATAAAGTTTTATCTGTTCAAACTAAATCTATATTAACAGACTACACAGTAAGTTCAGGAAAGGTAGTTGTAGAAGGGGTTTTAGAAGCAATAATGCTATACACTGCAGAAGATAATTATCAGCCAATTTATAGCTATGTACAGGAAATACCCTTTAAACAAAGTGTAGATATAAGTAATCTAACCGAGGATGCAAAAGTTAATTTAGATTTGTTCACGCAAGAGGTTGAATTTAGTCAAATTAATGGACAGCAGGTAGACGTTAAAGCAAATGTACTTGTTAATTGTGATGCTTATTGTAATAAAAAAGTAGAAGTAATCGTTTCTGCCGAAGAAGCAGAGGTAGAAGAAAGTAGTGCTGAAAGATCTAGTTTAACGATCTGCTTCTTTCAAAAGGGAGATTCTTTATGGCAGTTAGCAAAAAAATATAATACAACAGTAAAACAAATTATGGAAACTAACAATATTGAAAGTCCAGACGCTATTAACCCAGGTGACCACATTATAATTGAAAAAGTCTATAACTTTAAGTTTTAATTAAAGACCGCAGATGAACACTGCGGTCTTTAAAATGAAAAACAAAAGTATAAATCTGTTTGCAAGAAATTTTTATGTTTTATATAATAAAAACAGTGACAATTATAAGGGGAGAACATGAATGAATGATATAAAGATAAAGTCAAGGGCTAAAATTAATTTATCTCTTGATGTTTTGGCAAAAAGACCGGATGGTTATCATGAGGTTCAAATGATTATGCAGCAAATTGACTTGTATGATCATATTTCAATAACAAAAGATTTTAACTCCAATAACATTAGCATAGAAACGGATTGTGAGTTTATTCCAACAAACCATACGAATATAGCTTACAAAGCTGCAGAAGTATTAAAAAACAAATTCAAACTTCCATTTGGATTTAAAATTGACATTAAAAAAAATATACCAGTGGCAGCTGGATTAGCTGGAGGAAGTGCGAATGCAGCTGGTGTTCTGAAAGGGATTAATGAGCTTTGTGAATTAAATCTTACTTTGGATGATCTTATGGATATTGGGGTTAAAATTGGTGCTGATGTCCCCTTTTGCCTTATGGGGAGTGCGGCTTTAGCAGAAGGCATCGGAGAAAATTTAACACCTATTGAAGGGTTAAAAAATGTATGGATCGTTCTTGCAAAGCCATCTATTTCTGTTTCAACTGCTGAAGTTTATCGGGGGTTAGATTTAAATAATATTAAAAATAGACCGGATACTACGTTGTTATTAAATGCGATTAAAAGCCGTGACTTGAATACACTTTCTAAAGAAATGAGCAATGTGCTAGAGACGGTAACGGAAAAGAAATATTATGTGATTAAACAGCTCAAAAACAAAATGATGGAATTTAATGCAATGGGAACTATGATGTCAGGGAGTGGACCTACGGTCTTTGGCATATTTAAAAATTATAAAAAGGCGAAGGCAGCCTATGAAAATTTATCGATTATTAACAAACAAACATATCTTGTTCAAACCTATACAAAAGAAAAGCAACTATCATAAAGGTAAAAGCGCAAATTAAAAGGGATCATTACGATGATCCCTTTTAATTTGCGCTTCTTTGTATATAAACACCTAAACTTGTAAAAAATGAGAAAGGAATAAATATTTAGCGTAAAAGGTAGGGTTGTTCAATGGAAACACAAATAATATATGAGAATATAGCTGGTCTATTTAATTTAGCGGTAGTATCTGCTTTTATACTGATTGGTATCTTTTTAATTAGTTTTGATACACAAAGGCTGTTGAAAAAAAAGCTAAAAAGAGAAAGTATATTTGCAAAAATCTTAGGATTTATCTATATAATTGGCTCGATTGCAGCATACACAGTTTTTCAAATTGTATAAATGAGAGGAGGTTAAACGATGAGTTTATGGGACAAGTTATTCGGTAATAAGGAGGAGCCTCCAATAGGCTATAATGATACAACAAAAATAAGTAAAAGTTTAGATCAAAATCTTGAGGCAATAAAGGCAGATTTGACCGATTGTGACGATATTATTTATCGTGAAGCATACGTAGGGAAAAAAGGAGACTATAAAATAGCCTTAGCCTATATAGATGGGATGGCAGACCGGGACTTGCTCAATAGGGATGTGCTTTCCAATCTTATGGTTAGGGTTAGAATGGCAGATCCGGAACCAAAAGCCATAAAGAGTAAGATTCAAGACTTCATTCTAGATAATAGTCTGGCGATTACGGATATGAGTGAAGTAGAAACCCATGAAGAGGCTATGAATTTTTTACTCAGTGGAGAAACCGTATTATTATTAGAGGAATATGATAAAGCCATTATTATTGCTACTAGAGCATGGGAAGCCAGAGGAATTTCAGAACCCGTAACCGAGGCAGTTATACGGGGGCCAAGGGATGGCTTTGTAGAAACCTTTAGATTTAATACAGTTCTAATTAGAAGAAGAATAAGGGACCCTAAATTAAAATTAAAAATTAAACAAGTAGGCAGACGTTCAAAAACCGATATTGCAGTAATGTATATTGAAGATTTAGTTAACCGCAGGGCATTGGAAAAAATAGAAGAACGATTAAATGCGGTGGATATTGATGCGGTTTTAGATAGTGGTTATATTGAACAGTTAACCGAGGATAATTGGTTATCCCCATTTCCGCAAATACAAAATACAGAAAGGCCAGATACAGCATCTGCAGCATTATATGATGGAAGAATTGTATTGGTTGTGGATAATACGCCCTTTGTCTTAATATTACCCACAACTTTTAATGCATTGCTGCAATCTGCCGAGGATTACTACGAGCGATGGTCAATTGCAACAGCAGTTAGGCTATTAAGATATCTTGCTGTATTTATTTGTTTACTGGCACCATCTTTGTATGTCGCCATTACATCCTTTCATCCCCATATGATTCCTACAGAGCTGGCGCTATTTATTGCTGCCTCCAGGCAGGGCATTCCATTTCCCGCAATTGTAGAAGCACTAATTATGGAAGCTACAATAGAAATATTAAGAGAGGCGGGGGTGCGATTGCCCGGTCCTATTGGCGCAACTATTGGGATTGTAGGGGGGCTGGTTATTGGACAAGCGGCTGTTGAAGCCGGTATAGTGTCTCCCCTGATGGTGATTACAGTGGCAATAACTGCAATATCTTCCTTTGCTATACCTAATTACAATTTGGCAATAGGCTTTAGACTCCTTCGTTTTGGGTTTATATTTATGGCTGCTTTCTTAGGTTTATATGGGGTGGCACTATTAATGTTATTAGTAATGGTACACTTATGCAGTTTAAAAAGCTTTGGGATTCCATATATGTCCCCTTACACTAATTATATTGACAATCCTAACGATTTAAAAGACACCTTTGTACTATTTCCTTTACCCGGTTTAAGAAGAAGAAGCTTAATATCTTTTAGAAAGAATAAAGTACGTCAAAAAGACCTAAGGCCGGAGGATTTTAACAAGGAGGATCAAAGTTAATGTTTAAAAATAACGATCTTATATCTTCGGGACAAATGGCCCATATTTTAATACTGACCCTTATTGGAGTAGGTATTTTAAATTTACCCGGAGATTTAACAGAGGGTATTGGTACAGATGGACTGTGGGCCCTGCTCATAGGTGGCATATTTACAATAGGGGCGGCAGCATTAATTGGGTATATCATTAAAAAGTTTCCAGGAAAAAGTTATTTTGAAATATTAACAACTAGTTTTACCAAACCAATTGCTTGGATCATTGCTTTTTTATTTATTCTGTATGCATTGATGATAAATGCATTTTTAATCAGGGTCTTTGGTGAAGTGGTAAAAATGTTTTTGCTAATTCGAACCCCTATAGAGATAATTATATTTAGTGTATTGCTTATTTCGGCTTATCTCAGTAGAAATGGCATTGAAGCCTTAGGCAGACTAGCAGAACTGCTATTTCCCATTATAATGATTCCTGCATTAATACTCTTTTTGTTGGGCTTAATAGAATCAGACTTAACCAATTTACTACCAACATTCCAAGCCACACCAATGGAGTTAGTAGAGGTGTTGCCTACTGCATTTTTTAGCTTTGCAGGATTTGAGTTTATTTTAGTTTTCGGGACATACCTTAAAAGACCTGACAAGGCACCAAAATTAATGGCAACTGGGGTCGGCATGGTACTTGCTATATATGTGATTATATTTATTACAATTCTATCAATATTTGGCACAGAACAACTGGCTCACCTGGTATGGCCAACAATGAGTGTATTTAAAACCATTGATTTTCCAGGGTTATTCATTCAAAATGTGGAAGGGCTAGTAATGGTCATATGGGTATTTATTGTATTTATGTCCATTGGTCCAATTCATTTAGTAAAAACAATTTTAATAGGAGACTTACTTAATTTAAAGGAAAGAGACTTTATGGCATTACCATTAGTACCAATTTTATATATTGTTGCTTTAATTCCTGAAAACATAGCTCAAACCTATGCGTTTATGGGGAGTTTTTCAAAGTATGCTATTCCTATTTTTGCATTAGGGGTGCCTATATTGATTTTAATTTCATTAGGGATTAGAAAGGGTATAGGAAAGGAGCGTGGAAGTCGTGCTTAAAAAAAGTAGCATAATCCTTATGCTTATAGTGTTCCTATCAAATTTTTTAGTTGGTTGCTGGGATAAAGTCGAAATTGAGGATCGGGCCTATGCTTTAGCAATTGCTGTTGATATTAATGATGAGGCACCAGATGAGGAAGATGAGTTATTACTGACCTTTGCCATTCCCAACAATGCTGCAATTGCAGGAGAAGCAGATGAATTTAATATTTTATTTAGCAGTACAGGCACCAATGGTTATGCTATTATGAGGCGACTAGGAACGCGTATGAATAATGAGCTTTATTTAGGTCATTTAAAAGCGGTTATAATCAGCGATGAAGTTGCAAGGCGCCCCAAACTCTTTAGAGAAATACTCGATGCTATGGAGAAGGATCCCCTTATTAGTCGTAAAATTTATATAGCCCTTACGGAGGGTAAAGCCCGAAAAGTGTTAGAAGTGGAAAGTGAACTTGAACCTTTAACGCCAAGATATATAAGAGAGATTTTTGAAGGGGATAGAGTAACCAATAGGGCGCCATTACTAGATCTAAATGACATTTTCTATAAACTACATAGAAATGGAAATAGTATAATTACCAGGCTTACCCCAGGAGAAACCGATGTGAAAGCAGGGGGAGGCGGTGTGATTAAAGATTTTCAATTAACAGGTTGGTTGGAAGAAGAAGAAATAAGAGGGTTGATGTACTTAAGGGATGAAATAACATTTGGTGGGTATGAACTTGACTACAAAAACTATAGGGTGCCTGTTGAAATCACTGAAAGTAAGACATCCTATCGATTAATAGAGGAAGACGGTAATATAAGCATAATTGTGGATGTGACAACTGAAGGAGATGTAAGGCAGTTCTACTTCGATCCACAGGAGACTTTATTAGAGCATGAAATATTAGAAGCATTAGAAACAATGTTTGAAGAGGCGATAGAAGATAACATTTATTTAGCCATAAGTGCTTTACAGGAAGAGCATGAAGTTGATTTAGCAGGACTTGATAAATATATTCATAAATATCATCCATCAATATGGCAAAAGATCAAAGATGACTATGAAGATGTATTCCCAGAGATTGATATAGTGGTAAATGTAGATGCAAACATACGACGAATTGGACTGACCAAATAATTAGGTATAACTGTATATAATTTCCCCCTTTTGTACATACTGAAAGTATAACAACAAAATGGACACGGAGGGGGAAGTTAAATGAAAAAGAAATGTTTAATAGGATTTGTTATTTTTTCAATACTATTGATAAATGCAAATTTAAGTAAGAATGAAAGTATGGCACTAGAAAATAGGGGAGAAAACCTAATACGATTTCATGTTTTAGCGAATAGCGATTCTCCAGAGGATCAACAACTAAAATTAAAAGTAAGAGATCAAGTGATTGAATATGTATCAACAAAGTTAGAGGTTTCAGAAAGTGTAGATGAAACAAGGGAAGTATTAAAATCAAACCTAGAAAATATAGAAAAAGTGGCAATAGCTGCTTTAAAGGAAAATGAATCAACCTACGGAGTAAAAGTATATTTAGAAGACCATGTGTTTCCAACAAAAAGATATGGAGATGTAGTTTTTCCAGCTGGAAATTATGAGGCCTTAAGAGTAGTGATAGAAGAAGGGACTGGGCAAAACTGGTGGTGTGTTATGTTTCCGCCCCTGTGCTTTGTTGATGTAAAGCACGGTTTAACCGATGAAAAAACAAAGGAATATTTAAAAGAAGCTTTAACAGAAGAAGAATATGAAATCATTTACAGAAATACGGATCATGAACAGCTCCCACTACAGCTAAGATCAAAAGTATTTGAGTTTTTTCAAAATACAGTGGGTGGGTGGAGATTATTTGCCTGGTTGTAGGCTGAAAAGAAACGATATTGAAAAGTGGCGTTAGCCACTTTTTTTGTGTGCAAAACTATAGTAGTTGACTTATAATCACTTAGGTAACATATATTTAGTCAAATAGAACAAAAAACTCTAAAATATTTCTCGTATTGAATAATAGGACGAACAAGAGTAGAATATTAATGTATAAGGAGGCAGGTTAATATGAAAAAGACTAGGATTATGATTTTATTTGGCGGTAAATCTGGAGAGCATGATATCTCTTTAATGTCTGCTGCTTCAGTAATGAGAGCTATGGATAAAGATAAATATGAAATAACTTCAGTAGGAATAACCCGTGAAGGGGACTGGAGAGAATTTGTAGGTAATGTAGCAGAAATTGATGCTATAGACTGGGAAGGTCAATCAAAACCCTTTGATGTGAACCGTTTATTCCAAAAAAATAAGGAAGTAGATACAGTATTTCCAGTATTACACGGGCCATTTGGAGAAGATGGTACTGTTCAAGGACTTTTAGAAATGGCGGGAGTATCGTATGTTGGTGCAGGGGTGTTAGCATCTGCAGTAGCCATGGATAAAGGAATAGCTAAAATGCTACTAGATAGCGAGGGCATTCCCCAAGCAAAATATCAACTAATAAATAGGAAAGACTTTGTAGAGGATAATATGCGTGTCATATCAAGAATAGAGGATCAATTTGAATATCCTGTATTTATTAAACCTGCTAATTTAGGATCCAGTGTTGGAATATCAAAAGCTAAAAACAGAGATGAATTATTAATATCTATAGAAGAAGCAATGAAATATGATCGACGAATTATTGTAGAGACTTTTATAAATGCTAGAGAAATTGAATGCGCAGTGTTAGGCAATGAAAATCCAAAAGCATCTTTGCCCGCAGAAGTAGTACCTTATCATGAATTTTACGACTATAATGATAAGTACTTTGAAGGAAAGAGCCAGTTGATTGTGCCAGCTAACTTGCCAGAGGATGTTGTAAAAGAAATTCAAGCATTAGCTTTACAAGTGTATAAAATATATGATTGTAAAGGGTTATCAAGAGTGGATTTTTTTATTGAAAAAGAGACGAATAATATACTTGTTAATGAAGTAAATACAATGCCAGGCTTCACGAAGATTAGCATGTATCCAAAAATGTGGGAAGCTACAGGACTGCCCTATAGGGAGCTAATTGACCAACTAATTAATTTATCGATTAACAAATGAGTCCTAAAATTTACATTTCGACAAAAAGATAAGTGAGGGTATAAAATGGAACAAACTAAAAATAGCAAAGTGATTCGAGTAACTGGTGTACAGAAGATAATGGATGATGAAAATAAAATTGAGTTAACAACAGAAGCAGCTTTATATAAAAAGAATAACCACCTGTATATTGTTTATGAAGAGTCAGAAATATCTGGGATGAAGGGAACAACGACTACTTTAAAGGTTATGGAAAATAATAAAGTTTCTTTAAATCGTTTCGGTGCAAACAGAAGTCAATTTCTGTTTGCCGAGGGAGAAACCTGTAAAACCCAGTACGACACAATTTATGGGAATCTTCAGATGGAAGTGTATACAAATTTTCTAGAGGTTGATATAGATTTCGAATCTTATACTGGGAAAATAGAAATACGATATGATTTAAACATATCCGAATCGAAAGAACAACTTAAAAATAGTCTTAAGGTTGAGTTGTTGTGATGGATGTGTATAATACACAGTTAATCAGAAATATAAAACTAGATATTGCAGCACAGTTAAAACACAATATTTTATCTGAGTGTGAGGGTATACTGGAAAGAACAGAGATAAATGTGGAGTTAAATCTAAAAAAAGGTTTTGGTGATTTTTCTACAAATGCTGCCCTTAGGTTAAGTAGGCAAGTTGGAATTAATCCTGAGAAATTTGCAAAAAAAATTATTAAAGGTATGACTTTAAAAGAGGTTGATATTGATAAGATTGAAATTGTATCTCCTGGCTTTATTAATTTCCATTTAAAGCCAAACTGGAAACTAAAAGCATTAGAGGCAATACAAAATCTTGAGAGTTGGTCAAATAATCCTGCTATACCAGCGGTTAAGTATGTATTAAAACGTATTGATTGGGTGTTAGAAGTTCTGGGCAATGATGGATTTGAACCAGATATTTCAGTAATCAATTTAGAAGAGGCAGTACCAGCTGACCTAGAAGTGATAAACATCCTAATAAATGGATTAGATGAAGTAGAAAGTGGTGGAACAATATCACTTAATTCAAAAAATATACTGTTAGAAAACTTTGAAATATATCATGACAATCTATCCTTAAGAAAGTTAAATCAAACTAGGCTTAATATTGTGCTTAACATATTTTTAGCAACAAAAAAGCTGTTACAGGCGTAGGGAAACTTATATCATTTTAATTTAACAAATATTATAACAATGTACGAAATTAAAATTTTACAAATAAATTAATGGGAAAGGAGTGTACAGAGCAATTAATAAAGAATAAAAAAGGAGGGTGACAAATGAAACTTAAGTTAACAACAAAAATATTAATTGGTTTATTAGCCGGTATTATAGTAGGTCTTTTATTAGGTGGTTCACCTGAGATTGCAGAAAAATATATAGCTCCCTTTGGAACATTATTCTTTAACTTAATTAGAATGATTATTGTGCCCCTTGTATTATCCTCTTTAGTTGTTGGTGCTGCCAGTACAGGAGATGTAAGAAAGCTCGGTAGAATGGGTGGAAAAACCGTAGCATTCTATCTTGGAACAACTGCAGTAGCTGTAACTATAGGTTTAATCCTTGGAAACTTATTTAGTCCTGGATCAGGCATTGCTATGCCCATAAATGAAACGGCAGAAGCAGTAAGTGCACCGCCATTATTAGAAACCTTAATAAATATTATTCCAAGTAATCCCCTACAAGCAATCGTAAATGCTAACATGCTACAAATTATTGCCTTTGCACTATTTATTGGGGTTGGTATTACAACCGTCGGAGAAAAAGGAAAGCCTTTATTTAACTTCTTTGAAAGTTTAGCAGAAGTAATGTATAAAATTACAGCTTTTATTATGAGTCTAGCACCTTACGGTGTATTTGCATTAATTGTACCAGTAGTCGCAGTTAACGGACCTTCTGTATTAGCACCTTTAGTAAAAGTAATTATAGCTGTTTATTTGGGTGCGCTGATACATGCGATTGTTGTATATTCTTCAATCGTTAAAGCTTTTGGAAAAATGAATCCACTAAAGTTTTTCAAAGGGGTAGCCCCAGCGGCGACCGTAGCCTACAGTACAGCCAGTAGTGCTGGTACTTTACCAGTGACGATTAAATCAGCAAAGGAAAACCTTGGCGTCTCTAACGGAGTTGCTAGTTTTGTACTACCTTTAGGTGCAACAATCAATATGGATGGAACCGCATTGTATCAAGGTGTATGTGCGTTATTTGTTGCCCAAGTATATGGACTTGAGTTAGCTTTAGCTCAACAAGTTACAATCGTATTAACAGCAACATTAGCATCAATAGGGACCGCTGGAGTACCAGGAGCAGGATTTATTATGCTAACAATGGTATTAACAGCCGTAGGATTACCTATAGAAGGGGCTGCTTTAATAGCTGGTATAGATAGAGTATTAGATATGGCTAGAACCGCTGTTAATGTTGTAGGTGATAGCGCAGTTGCGGTTGCTGTTGCAGCAACAGAAGACGAATTAGAACCAGTTACTGAAAAAGTGACATCTTAAATTAAAAAGAAAACATAAAATACAAAAAAATCTCCCTTAACAGGGAGATTTTTTTATATAGTAGGAAAGTACTACTTTTTATAAAAAAGAAACAGGTTTTATTTTCGATATAAATTACTTTGCGAATATAACTATATTTAAGCTTTGTGAACAATACCTTGAATAACTAAGTTCTTTTCTTCTATCAAGTTGATAATTCTGGAGTTTTCTTTACTTTTTGTACGAATTAGACGAATAACCGGTCGTGAAAACAGATCCTTATTAACCTTAGCTACAACACCAACACTACCATCATTAAGTTTTACAATGGTATTAAGGGGATAAGGATTAATTCGTTGAATAAAGGCTTTTACTAACTCTGGATCGAACAGAGTACCGCCGCTTGCCATAATAAATTCAATAACTTCGAACACTGGTAAAGCTTTTCTATGAGGTCTATCCGAAGTCATGGCATCAAAGGCATCAACAATTCCGATAATCTTTGAAAAAAGGTGTACTTTTGAGTGATCCAACTGCTTCGGGTAGCCTTTGCCATTGTATGTTTCATGGTGTTGTAAGACGGGTATTCGAACAAGTGGACTTAAGTTTGTAGATTTCTTTAAAAATTCAAATCCTAATAATGGATGACGTTTTACTATCTCAAATTCTGATTTTGTAAGAGGTGTGTCTTTATTTAAAAGCTCCTGGGGTACGAACATCAAACCGATATCATGCAAAGAAGCCGCTAGGGCCAACTTGTCTAGATCTGAGCGGTTCAAACCAATGCTAGTTCCTAAAATAAGCGATAACACCATTACGTTAATGGAATGTTCATAGATGTAACCACCTACTGTTTTAAGATCCATCAGCTCTATGACGACATCTTTTTTAGTAAAGAGATCGTCAACAATAGAAGAAATAGATGCCTTTGCAAAGGTCAAATCCTTCTCAAATTCTTCTTTAACGTTTTTAGAACCATTCTGTCTTGTTGCTAAAGCAGATAACTTTCGAATATGTCCGATAGATTTTTGTCTTACTTCAGGAGAAATAACATCCTCTATGTCACTTTCTGTATGTTCGTCTCGTATATATACGCGGGTATAACCCAACTGTATTAATTTTTCAACCAGAGAAGCCTTTAACTTAACACCTCTAGAAAGTAGTATCTTACTATTCTCATCAAAAATCGGGGTAGCCAATGTGTGCGCTTCTGAGGCATGAATTAATTCGATTGCTCTCAATTTTAATCACCTTTTTCTATTGTATTCCCTTATATCCTATTCTAATATATTCAAAGATACCACAGTTAATTTAAATAATCTATAGCAAAATTTGTTGTAAAATAAATAATTGAGGAGTTTTAAAATAATATTTAAGAACTACCTAGGGAATTGAATAAATGTTTATAACTTATTCCTTGGCATTTAATCTTTTTGTCTTTTCCGTACAAGCCTCCATAGCCTTAATGATACTTCCCCTAAAACCACTTTTCTCTAAGCTGTAAATTGCTTCAATGGTAGTTCCTCCAGGAGAACACACATGATCCTTTAGCTTACCCGGGTGTGTTTCTGTATCTAATACCATCTTAGCCGCACCTAGTACTGCTTGAGCGCCATATGCATAAGCTTTATCCCTAGGGATTCCCTGCAGAACTGCACCATCAGCTAAAGCCTCAATAAGTAAATACACATAAGCCGGGCTACTTCCGCTAATAGCCGGGATAGCATCCATTAAATTTTCTTGTATAATATCAACTTTACCAACGCTACTTAACAGCGATACAACAATTTCTAGATCTACATCTTTGATTTGAGCGTTTGGAGAAGCCACAATCATACCTTCTTTAACGTGAACTGGAGTATTTGGCATCGTTCTAATCAATTTAACTGGTTTAGAGAAAAAACTTTCCATATATTCATTTGAAATACCAGGCGCTAAAGAGACTAGAATGTGTCTATCTTCAACAATATCTTTCAACTCTTCTAGAACATAGCTATAGACATTAGGTTTAATGGCCAAAAAAATAATGTCACATTCTCGGAGCGTTTCTTTATTTGATAAAAAATGGCCGATCCCGTACTTACCAGATAAATTCATTGCTTTATTTTTATCTTTATCTGTAACAAATATATAGTTTTTAATATCTTTACTATAATCTACAAAACCTGCAATAAGTGCTTCAGCCATGTTTCCTGACCCGATAAAACCGATTTTTAAATTCAATTAAAACACCTCTTTTTTTAATTTATTATAAGTTTAGCATAGCGAAACAAAGCAAACAAGAAGGAGTAAAATGTATTAGAGAAAACTAATTTATAACTTAAGCATAAAAAAGACACCGGTTTTAATATATTATAGTAAGAATTGTACTTTATTATTTTAGTCATAATAAAAATTGTTTGGAGGGGTGCCTATGATTAATGGATTAAAAATAAGACAAATAAGAAACCTTAAAGGCTATACCACCCATGACATGTCAAGGATAACGGATATATCCAAAAGCTATATAGAAGAGTTAGAGAGAGGAGCAAAAGTTAATCCTTCATTTAATAAAGTTGTTTTAATTGCTAAAGCACTAGGAATTAAAGTAGATGATCTAATTGCGTAAACATAAAAACATATAAATCATAATGAGTACATAATTTCTTTTGGCTCCCTTGTTCTAGAGACAGCTAATACAACAACTGTTTATTCCAAGGGGGTCTTTTTGTGTAAAAAAGTATAGGAGTTTTTATAAAAGAACGCTACAATGTATAGATTTCTTCTGTATTGTCTATAAATCTATAAAAACAGGAGGTTTCTCATATGGAAAAAGATGTGTTAATGAGACAAATTATACTTGTAACTGATGGACAATCAAATGTAGGTGGAGACCCGGTAGTGTCAGCATCTAAAGCTTTTAAAAAGAACATAGTGGTGAATACCATAGGTATTGTAGATAAACAGGATGTAAATGATCAAGCTTGTGATGAGATTAATAATATTGCAAAAGCCGGGGGTGGACAGTATGAGCATACTTTTATCGACCATCTTTCATATACAATGCAGAGTATGACGATGAAAACAGTTAACCAAACGATTCAGGAAGCTGTAAACAGTCAATTAAAAGAACTAATTGGACAAGAATTAGAGAACATGGCGCCACCAACTAGAAGTAAATTACTAGATTACGTAGAGCGTTTTTCTGAAGAGGTACAAATAGATTGTTGCATACTGATGGACTGTAGTGGAAGTATGGCTAAGAAAATAGATGAGGCAAGATATAGCATATTAGATTTAATGAAATCCTTTAAAGCAAGAAAAGGAAAAGTTAATTTAGCTGTCGTTGCCTTTCCGGGTAGTGGCGCATCAAATTGTGAGGTGATTCATCATTTTACGGATAATATAGCGGAGCTAGAGAATAGAATATATAGAATAAATGCAAAAGGTGGAACACCAACTGCATCAGCCATAGATCAAGCTATTGATTTAATTGAAGCCTTTAATGGTGGAATAAATAAGTCCGGTGAAATATTAGAAATGGAGGAATGTACAGGATAGACAATAATACTAGAATAAATATTCCATATTTGTAAATAATAGTTTTAATTATTTTTAGAAATAAAAGGTAGCGTAAACGCTACCTTTTTAATTTTTTTACTTGGGAAAGCACATAATTAAATAGGGCAACTTTTTTTAAAAAGTTCAATAAAGTTCAATAAAGTTCAATAATCTAATTTCCTCAATGTATAAAATACGATTTAATTTACAGAAATAAGGTTTAAAAATAAGCATATAAAGCCCAGCTGTTTACAAGTGAAACAATCCGGCTAATTCTTGAGTATATAAGAGAGGTGTTAGATCGTGTTACCTCATTTGAGTCCCTATACTGTTATTAAAGGAAAATGGAATAAAAAAAGCTACGAGGTCAAAAAAAAGCTAGGAGAAGGTGGGACTGGTGCTGTATATTTAGTGAGAGACATTCATTTAGATCGTGAGTATGCCTTGAAGCTAAGTGAAGACAATATTGCAATTAATAGGGAGTTTGGGCTTCTTAAAAAGTTCCAAAATGTAAAACTAGTAGTAAAAGTATATGATATGGATGACGTAGAGATTCAAGGGAAGACGTTATACTATTTACTTTTGGAGCATATTGATGGTGTGAATTTACAAAATTATTCGGAAAACAACCTTGTATCAACAAAAACCGTATTAGGCGTTATTATAGTCATTTTAGATGGTTTAGTTAAAATACATAATATGGGATATATCATGGCAGATCTAAAGCTGGAAAACATAATGTTAGATCGAGAAAAAAAGAAAATCAAGCTAATTGACCTAGGTGGTCTTGTGAAAAAGGGAGAAGCAATTAAAGAGTTTACACCAAGCTATGATCGGGCTAGTTGGAATTGTGGAGATCGTATAGCAGAAACGTCTTATGATTTATTCCTTGTAATAATGATACTAGTAAGACTCACAATAAACGAAAATCTTAATCCAAGAAAAGATACAATTGAAACAGTGATTAATAAGATACAAAAAAGTTCCATTCACAAAGACATAAAATCCTTTATGATCAAAGGCCTTTTAGGAAAAGAAAAAAATATTGAAAAATTCTCGAGAAGAATTAAAGAATTATATAATAAAGAAAAACAAATTTTCAAAACAAATAATGTAATAAAAAATCCTTTAAATGTAGATTTCTTTTTTATATGTAGTTGCTCTCTTTTTATTTCTACATTGATTTTTGCTTATCTAAATATAAGGTAAATTAAAATTAAAGATATCCTAGAATGAGATAATTTATTTTTTGACGATATAAAACTATCGGATAACTGATAATAAAAAGACTGGGTATACATTAATCTTTATCTTATATTTAACGATTGTGTTTAATTATAAGATTACCTAAATAAATAAAATTGTAATAAAATTACGTAATTTAAAAGGAAAATGTGAGTATATATAGAAATAGCAATTAAGAAAGAATGAATAAAAGAGGGATAAAGTATGATACAAGAGATAAAAGAGACAATAAAAAGAGAAAAACTAATTGAAGTTGGAGATAAAGTAATTGTCGGAATATCCGGTGGACCGGACTCCGTATGTTTATTGCATGCATTACATAGTATTAAAGAGGATCTTAAAATTGATTTATATGCTGCCCATTTAAATCATAATTTTAGAGGGATAGCATCACAATTAGATGCCCACTACGTCTCCCAGTTATGCGAAAGATTAAACATTCTTTGTTTTATAAAGAGTGAAGATGTGTCTGAATTTGCTAAAAAAAATAGTTTATCTTTAGAAGAAGCGGGTAGAATTAAGAGGTATCAGTTTTTTGAAGAAGTTTCCGAAAAAGTAGGGGTGTCTTCTAAAATTGCTGTGGCACATAACCTTAATGATCAAGCAGAAACAGTGTTGATGCGGTTCTTAAGAGGTACTGGAACTGAAGGGTTAACGGCAATCCATTTTAAAAGAGGAAAGATTATTAGACCATTACTAAATGTAAAAAGAAAAGAGATAGAGGATTACTGTTTTCTACATAAGCTAGACCCAAGAATTGATGGAACAAATTTAGAGCCCATATATCATAGAAACAAAATCCGTATTGAGTTAATCCCGTATTTAAAAGAAAATTATAATCCAAATATAATTGAGACTATGGCAAGAATGGCGGAAATTTTAAAGCACGATAGCTCCTTTATGGAAGAACAAGGTAAGATTGCATTTAATGACGCAGTACTAAGTGAAGAAAATAACGTTATTGTTTTATCAGTAGAGAAAATCAAACAAAAACATGCAGCATTAAAACCTAGAATATTAAGGTTAGCAACTGAAAAACTAATGGGAAGAAAAGAAGCTTTAGAATACAAACACATTCAAAGTATTTTAAATATATTAGAAAAAGGGGATACGGCTAAACGGTTAACTCTGCCTTTGGGGATCAGTTTTAGAACGAGCTATGATAAGCTAATTCTTTCGATGGGAGAAAGTGACTATGATGGAGAGTATGCTTATGAATTAGAGCCAGAGGGTTACAAATATATCTCTGAAATTGGGCAAGAAATACATATTAAGGTATTAGAGAAAGAGGAAAAGGTGGCAATAAGTAGAGATAAGTATTTGAAGTATTTTGACTATGATAAGGTAAAAAATAACTTATTAATTAGAAACAGAAAAGAAGGAGATAGATTTTGGCCATTGGGGCTTTCTGGTTCCAAAAAGCTAAAGGACTTTTTTATTGATTATAAAATTGATAGAGAAAAGCGCAAACTCATTCCTTTAGTATGTGATGGTGAAGAAATCATGTGGGTAGTGGGTTATCGAATGAGTGAGAAATATAAAATAACAGACAGTACAAAAAGAATTTTAGCAATAGAATTTAAGACAATTAAATAATACAAGAAGGATATTGAAAAGCAAAAAAAAAGGAAATGCATATTTAACGATAATGGTATAAGAATTAGAGAAAGTTTCATAACAAGTTTTAGTAAATTTTTATATTTATTGGACTATACAAATGATGAAATTCACTAAGTTGTTTTAAAATAAATAGTATGATAAAATATTAGAATGCATAAAATATACACATTGTAGAGGAGGGCGTCGAGTGAGGAAATTTTTTAAAGGAGCAAGTTTCTGGGTGCTCATGTTTGTCATTTTATTGGCCTTAGTAAGCAGATGGCCAGCAACTACGCAAGATATTGTAGACATTGAGTTTTCCGGATTATATAAAGAGCTAGTAGATGGGAATGTAACAGAAATTCATATCGTTGAACGGAATGTTGAAGGTACGATTGTGAAAAATGGAGAAACCAGCTATTTTAGATCTTTTATTCCGACGGTATATAGCCATGAACGTTTTAGTGAAATTATCGATAATCAGATGATAGAAACTAATGGATTAAGAGTTACTGCAGAACCACCTCCAACAACCCCATGGTTTATTGAACTTTTACCGTACATATTCTTGGTGGTTGTATTTGTGATTTTCTGGGTGTTCTTTATGCAACAGTCCCAGGGTGGCGGCAACCGTGTGATGTCTTTTGGTAAGAGTAGAGCAAAGCTGCATAAAGAAGATGAGCAAAAAAAGGTTACTTTTGACGATGTAGCTGGATTAGATGAAGAAAAAGAAGAATTAGTAGAAGTTGTAGATTTTCTAAAAAGTCCTCGTAAGTATATAGACTTAGGTGCAAGGATACCAAAGGGGATCTTAATGGTTGGACCTCCGGGAACAGGAAAAACTTATTTAACAAAAGCAATTGCTGGAGAAGCAGGAGTACCGTTCTTTAGTATAAGTGGTTCCGATTTTGTTGAGATGTTTGTTGGTGTAGGAGCATCGAGAGTTAGAGATCTATTTGATCAATCAAAGAAAAATGCACCTTGTATTATATTTATTGACGAAATTGATGCTGTAGGTAGAAAAAGAGGGGCTGGCCTTGGTGGTGGTCACGATGAAAGAGAGCAGACATTAAATCAGCTTCTTGTAGAGATGGATGGTTTTGGCGTTAATGAAGGTATTATAATTGTTGCAGCGACAAATAGACCAGATATTTTAGACCCTGCACTTTTAAGGCCTGGAAGATTTGATCGTCAAATTTTAGTAGGTGCACCGGATATTAGAGGTCGAGAAGCGATCATCAATGTACATGCAAAGAATAAACCTGTTGATACGGATGTAGATGTGAAAGTTTTAGCTAGAAGAACCCCAGGATTTACCCCTGCAGACATTGAAAACTTAATGAATGAAGCTGCGCTACTTACAGCTAGAAGAAATGAAAAGAAAATAAAAATGGCAACAATAGAAGAAGCGATTACAAAGGTAATTGCTGGGCTTGAGAAGAAGACTAGGGTTATTAGTGAAAAAGAAAGAAAACTTACTGCATATCATGAAGCAGGGCATGCTGTCGTAGCCACTCTTTTACCTAATACGGATCCAGTACATCAAGTTTCTATAATTCCTCGAGGTAAAGCTGGTGGATTTACAATGATCTTACCAACTGAAGATAAATACTATAATACAAAAACAGAAATGGAAGAACACATTATCCATTTACTTGGGGGAAGAGTTGCTGAACAACTTGTTCTTGAAGATATTAGTACAGGGGCACAAAATGACTTACAAAGAGTGTCAGCTGTAGCCAGAGGCATGGTTACTAAGTATGGAATGAGTGAAAAAATTGGTCCACTTAGCTTGGGTAGTGGTGACGAAGAAGTATTCCTAGGAAGAGATATGACTTCAAAACGAAATTACTCAGAAGAAGTTGCGGCGGAAGTAGACAAAGAAATTCGAAGAATTGTGGATCAGTCATATAGTCGAGCACAAAATTTACTAACTGAAAATATGGAAATGCTACATACTGTAGCCAAAGCATTGTTAAAATTAGAAACATTAGATGCAGACCAATTTAAGCATATTTTCGAAGGGAAAGTAGTAGTAGAAGAAGATGACACAGTAGATAGTCTAGATGCAAAATTCAAAGCATTAAAGCAAGAAAACAAAAAATCTACTGATGACGCCACAGATCATGAAAATAATAGTGACACAGAAAATATAGATAAAGATGAAGAATAACCAAATTTAAAAGCTTCGAAGCTACGCTTCGGAGCTTTTTCCTGTTTTTGCAAATTAAAATGTATAATTACTTTTATTAAAATAAGTTTACAAATTGCACTAATAATAAAATAGTATAAAAAAATTAATTTAGTAAAATATGAAAGTATGGGAAATTACTAATTAAATCAGGATTTATCAGAAGAAGCGTACAAAATGTAAACACCCAAGAAATTTGTATTGGTTAAATGTGTTTTGTGCATTTTGTTAATAATAAATATTAGGAGGAGTTATAATGCCGAATACTAAACTAGGTGAATTTCGAAGGGAAAGGGAGCGATATCGAAGGGGACAAGATATTGATGATTTGGATTTACAGAAAAATAAAAACAAAAGAACAGCCAGGGAAAGAATTTCATTACTATTTGATGAGGGAACCTTTGTAGAATTAGATATTTATATAAAAAATCCTAAGGTAGGTCTAAATAATAATAACGAAGTGTATTCTGGTGAAGGTGTTATAACAGGATATGGACTAGTTGATGGTAGGCTTGTTTATGCTTATGCACAGGAGCACACAGTTATGGAGGGGGCTGTAGGAGAGGTACAAACAAAAAAAATAGCAAGAATTCAACAGATGGCATTAAAAATGGGGGCGCCTATTGTTGCGCTAAAAGATTCCAGTGGGGCTAAGATTGAAGAAGGAATAGATGCTTTAGCAGGATATGCAGAAATACTAAAACATACGACACGATTATCTGGGGTTGTACCTCAGATATCAGCTGTAATGGGTTCTTGTGCGGGTGTGGCTGGATATGTACCTGCTTTAACGGATTTTATTTTTATGATAGAAGAAATAAGTCAAATGTTTATAACTGGACCAAGTAGAATTGAGAGTGTAACTGGAGAGCAAGTATCAATGGAAGCTTTAGGTGGAGCAATGATACACAATAGGAAAAGTGGCGTAGCACATTTTATTACAAAAACTGAAGAGGAATGTATAAAAGAAATAAGGAAACTACTAAACTTATTGCCCTCAAATAATATGGATTCTGGGCCGATTACAAGCACAGGAGATATAATAAATAGAACCAATCTAGAATTAGAAGAAATAATATCAAATGATACAAGTAAAAATTATGATATGAAAGTTATTGCACATTCAATTTCAGATGATGGGTATTTTTTTGAAGTGCAAAAGCATTATGCACAAAATATCATAATCGCTTTTATTAAAATGAATGGACAAACTGTTGGATTGATAGGAAGTCAACCAATGGTATTAGAAGGAGCATTAGATATAAACGCATTAAATAAAGCTGCTAGATTTATTCGTTTTTGCAATAGCTTTAACATTCCAATACTTACTATAGTGGATAGTCCTGGTTTTTTACCTGATATCAGACAAGAATATGGGGGCGTAATTAGACATGGCGCAAAATTAATTTATGCTTATGCAGAGGCAACCGTCCCGAAGGTTACATTAATTACAAAGCGGGCGTATGGTGGAGGGTATCTTGCCATGGGCAATAAGAATTTAGGTGCTGATTTAGTATTTGCTTGGCCAACTGCGGAGATTGCAATTATGGATCCAGAGGCAGCTGCAAATATTATTTATAAAAATGAAATTGCCCATGCTGAGGATCCAAAGGATGATAGAGTAGCAAAAATAGAACAATATAAGAAAGAAGTTGCCACACCGTACAAAGCCGCGGAGATGGGATATGTTGATGATGTAATAGAACCCTCTGCTACTAGACCTCGAATAATAGATGCGCTAAATATGTTAGCAACCAAAAGAGAATTAAACCCAGCAAAAAAGCACGGAAATATTCCATTATAAATAAAATATGAGGTGAAACTGAATGAATTTAATGGAAAGGATGAACACAGACTTTGAGTCTTTAACCTTAAGTGAGAGAATTCTAGGTGGTATTGAGGTTGCATTATTTGGTGTAGGGATTGTATTTTTTATTCTTATATTAATTATGTTAATTATTATGATTTTAAAAAACATATTTACTGGGTCCTCTAAAGCACCAGCAAATGAAATGTCTGGACAAGAATCGGACCCTATTCCCGAAGTGGAAGAAGAAGTATATGAGGAAATGGTACAAGAACATGAACTAGTAGCCATAATAACTGCTGCTTTAGCTATGAGGTTAGAGACATCAACCCATAATATAATTGTTAGAAATATTCATCGTACTGCGGATCATAACACCACATGGTCAAGGGTGACGAGAGTTAATCAAATGAATCGCTAGTGTCTGCTAATATTTTAGTAACCATATCTTATAACTACAGTTAATATCATTTTTATATTCAGGAGGTATTTTAATGAGAAAATTTAATGTTACCGTAAATGGAGTCACTTATAAGGTCGATGTTGAAGAGGTTGTGGGTGAAGATGTAAGAAGTCCAATAGCCAAAGAGGAGAAGTCAGAAACTAAAAATATTATGTCTGAAAAACCATCTGCTAGTAAATCAGGACAAGGGACTAACGTAGCTTCTTTAGAAATGCAAAGGGGAAGTACAATCATCGAATCTCCAATGCCAGGAAATGTGTGGAAGATTCTTGTTAAAGAAGGAGAAACAGTAAAAGTAGGACAAGTTCTCGTTATATTAGAGGCAATGAAAATGGAGAATGAAATAACATCACCTAAGGATGGTGTGGTGGCAACTGTTGATGTTAAGGAAGGGATTGCTGTGGGTGGAGGCGATCTACTAGTTACTTTGAAATAGCTTTATAATTGACTTTATTTATATTCGACTAGCTTAATAATGCAATTTTCTCATCTGTTTAAATTGCAAGGTATCGGATAGAAATTTCCTAGGGCCATGAAAGGAGAGACAAAATGATTCAAGTATTATTAAATTTTTGGGAAATGACTGGTTTTGCAAATATGACTTGGCAACAGTTTGTGATGATACTTGTGGGGTGTTTTTTGTTATATTTAGCAATTAGTAAGAAGTTTGAGCCATTATTGTTACTGCCCATTGCATTTGGAATGATTTTGACTAATTTACCTTTAGGAGGTATCATGGACGAGGGTGGATTATTATATAATTTTTATACTGTTGGTTTACAGTCAGGTGTATTTCCACCATTGATATTTTTAGGGGTTGGAGCAATGACTGATTTCGGGCCATTAATAGCTAACCCTAAAAGTATATTATTAGGAGCTGCGGCTCAGTTTGGTATATTTTTTACATTTATAGGGGCGATCCTAATAGGATTTGATGCACAAGGAGCGGCATCCATAGGAATTATAGGAGGTGCAGACGGTCCGACAGCCATATTCTTAACCTCACTTTTAATACCTGAATTGTTAGGTCCAATTGCTGTAGCTGCATATTCATATATGGCCCTTGTACCGGTAATACAACCACCCATAATGCGACTATTAACTACGGAAAGAGAAAGAAAGATAAAGATGGAACAATTACGGACCGTATCAAAAAAGGAAAAAATAGTATTCCCAATTATGGTTACTATTTTTGTTTCTTTATTTTTACCATCTGCTACAGCCCTTGTAGGCATGTTGATGCTAGGGAATCTTTTAAAAGAAAGCATGGTTACTGATCGGTTGGCAAAGATGGCACAAAATGAACTTATAAATATAGTAACCATTTTATTAGGTTTAAGTGTAGGAGCCACTGCACAAGCACAGTACTTTTTAACTATTCAAACGATACAAATTATCGCTTTAGGCATTTTGGCCTTTGCTTTTGGTACAGCATCCGGGGTAATATTGGCTAAAATTATGAATAAATTATTAGGTGGAAATGCAATTAATCCATTAATCGGTTCTGCTGGTGTATCCGCAGTACCTATGGCGGCTCGGGTTTCTCAGGTGGAGGGACAAAAGGCGAATCCAAGCAACTTTTTATTAATGCATGCTATGGGCCCTAACGTTGCAGGGGTGATTGGATCAGCAGTGGCCGCGGGAGTATTTTTATCCCTATTTAGTTAGATGAGTCTTCTTCGTTTCGGATTTATTGACTTGTGTTTATTTCTTAATTAAAGGATACTGTTCATAAATGAGGTGGACAGAAGGTATTTTTTACAATTTATTATATTGAAAATCTCAAAAATGTAATTATGCAATTTATGTAGATGTTAATGTATAATTAAAACTAAGAAGATGCAATGAACTAAAAAATAAGTTTATGAAGATAAGAAAAGGTCTATGAAACCTTAGGATTTATATTACGTAAAAATTAATAAGGGGTATAGGTGGGATTATGCGAGAACAGGTACTTAAGATACTATATAATAGTAAAGGGTTTATATCCGGTGAAGAAATCAGTTCAAAGTTACAAGTATCAAGAACCGCTGTGTGGAAGCACATTAACGCACTGAAACTAGAAGGTTACTTGATAGAATCGGTTCATAAAAAGGGATATCGAATAATTGAAAAAAGTAATAGTCTGTTACCAGTCGAGATTAGTAATTACTTGACTACAGAAAAAATAGGGGAGAATATTATTCATTTTGAAAGCATTCAATCAACAAACGATTACGCTAAAGAGAATGGAAATAGCTTAGATCATGGAACCATAGTAATAGCTGAAGAACAAGTTGAAGGAAGGGGACGGATGGGTCGTAGTTGGGTGTCTCCAAAAGGGACTGGCATCTGGATGTCTCTTGTTCTTAAACCTGATATTGCCCCAGTAGAAGGGGTAAAAGTTACACAAATTGGTGCTGCAGCAGTGAGTAATGCACTACGTGAAAGTTTAGGCGTAGATGCAAAAATCAAATGGCCAAATGACATAACGATTAAAGGGAAGAAAGTGTGCGGTATTTTGACGGAAATGTCCGCAGAGATTAACGAAATTCACTATCTTGTAATTGGTATTGGAATAAATGTTAATGTTAAACAATTTCCTGCTGATATTGAAAACATGGCAACTTCCTTGATGATAGAAAAAGGTGAACCTGTAGATCGAAAGAAAATACTTGTTGATATATTATCTGAGTTCGAGAGACTTTATGATCATTTCATACATAAAGGAACACTGGATAAAACAATTAAAATATGTAGGGATCATTCGGCATTAATAGGTAAAAATGTATCTATAATAAAATCAGGCAAAAAAATAGAAGAAGGAAAAGTACTTCGACTATCTGATGATGGGTTTATCATTATAAAGAAGCATAGTGGTGTAGAGGAAACAATTCAAAGTGGAGAGATTAGTATACGAGGAGAAGCGGGTTATGTATAGAGCTTTTTATTGCATTCCCCTATGTAAACTGCTAAAATAATACGGTACACTTCGTGTATAAAGTTAAATGTTAGAAGGTGACTGATTTGATATTAGTTTTTGATGTTGGGAATACCAATATTGTATTGGGGCTATATAAAGATAAGGAACTTATAAATTCTTGGCGAATTTCAACAGATAAAGATAAAAGCTCCGATGAGTACAGCATGTTAATACATCAGCTATTTATGTATAGTGAACATGACAGTAAAGAGATAGAAGTGGTTATTATTTCATCTGTTGTACCAAATATTATGTATTCTTTGGAACATGCTACAAGGAAATTGTTCGATGTTGAGCCTCTAGTTGTTGGACCAGGAATTAAAACTGGTATAAATATTAAATATGATAATCCAAAGCAGGTAGGTGCAGATCGGATTGTAAATGCGGTTTCAGCTTATGAAAAATATGGTGGTCCCCTTATTATTGTTGATTTTGGAACAGCTACTACTTTTTGTGCTGTATCGAAAAGTGGGGAGTACTTGGGTGGAACCATTTCGCCGGGTATTAAAATATCAGGGGATGCTTTGTTTCAAAGAGCTGCTAAATTGCCAAGAGTAGAGTTAATTAAGCCGGGAAAAGTGATTTGTAAGAATACCGTAAATAGTATGCAAGCAGGTATTATTTATGGTTATGTAGGATTGGTTGAATATATAATAAATAAAATGAAAAGTGAGTTAAAAGGCAAAGTGACTGTAGTTGCAACGGGAGGACTAGCGACACTAATTGCTAGTGAAACCGATGCCATCGACGTTGTTGATAAATTTTTAACATTAGAGGGATTAATGATTATTTATGAAAGAAATAAAGACGATATAATTGAAAACAAAAAGGGGCACAATTAAACCGTGTCCTTATTTTTTTGCTGCAAACTGGAAAAAATTTATAAAAATAAAAGGAATTTGGGTATAAATAAAGTATATTAATGATAAGGCACATATTTAGGAGGAAAAAGACATGCAATGCGATAAAGGGAGTAAAAGTGAAAGAAAAAATAAAGATAAAAGACAAGAAACCTTAGACCTATATAGAAATATTTTCTCTAATCTGTATAACTGGATTGTAGTTGTTGATGCAGAAGGATATGTTGTTATGCTTAATAGAGCTTACTGCAATTTTTTAGGTGTGAAGCAGGAAGATGCAATTGGAAAGCATGTGACAGAAGTTATTGACAATACCCGTATGCATGTTGTTGCGAAAACAGGAAAACAAGAAATTGGAGATATTCAAAATATAAAAGGCAACCAAATGATAGCAGACCGTGTTCCTATAGTGAAAGATGGGGTTGTGATTGGTGCAGTAGGAACAGTCATATTCAAAGACTTAGTAGAATTAGATACGTATACGAAAAAGATTCATCATATAGAAGAAGAATTTGATTTATATAAAAAAGAGCTTAAAAAAGCTTTAGGTAGTGAGTATACATTTGAAAATATAATTGGAGATAGTGAAAGCATAGAAAAAGTTAAAAATTTCTCAAGAAAAGTAGCTAAGTCGAAGTCAAATATTTTAATTCTGGGAGAGAGTGGTACAGGAAAAGAACTTTTTGCCCATGCCATACATAACGCTAGCAATAGGGTTGATTATCCACTTATTAAAATTAATTGTGCGGCTATACCCACAGATCTTTTGGAATCCGAGTTATTTGGATACGAAGCAGGTGCTTTTACAGGGGCTAAAAAAAGTGGGAAACCAGGCAAGTTCGAATTAGCGGATAAAAGTACAATTTTTCTTGATGAGATTGGTGAGATGCCTTTAAATATGCAAGCAAAAATTTTAAGAGTGATACAGGAAAAAGAAGTTGAAAGAATAGGCGGAGTGACAACGAAAAAAATCGATGTGAGAATTATTGCTGCAACAAATCAAAATCTTGAAGAAATGGTAAAGAACAAAAAATTTAGGGAAGATTTATATTACAGATTAAATGTTATAAGCTTACGGGTACCCTCATTGAGAGAAAGAGTAGAGGACATCCCTATTATTGCAAATCATTTAATGAAAAAGATGGCCCGTGAGATGGATCGTCATGTTACAGAAATTAGTCATGACGCAATGCGTTGCATCCAAAACTATTCTTGGCCAGGGAACGTAAGAGAGTTACAAAATATAATTGAAAGAGCGTTAAACATTGTGGAAAAAGAAGCTATGATTTTAACCGATCATTTGCCCTACAATATTACGAAGAAAAGCAAAGTACAAATGGATACACAAAAAAATAGTTTAAAAGATATTTTAGAAGCTGTTGAAAGAGAAGAAATTAAAAAATGTTTAATTAAAACTTCGGGAAATAAATTAAAAACAGCAAAATTATTAGGAATAAGCAGAACAAGTTTATATGAAAAATTAGAAAAGTATAACATAGAAGTGTAAAAATAAATTACATTGTTCATAAAAATTGCATGATTAAAACATAAATCAACTTATCACTTAACTTCATGAAATGACCTCTCTTTTAAATTTTACTTTAGATATCGTTCATAAAAATCTATAAGTTTGTCAATACTATTAACACTATTCTAAGTATGCATTTATAAATTCAGCGGACTCTCATATTACTTATAATACTTGAAATTAAATAAAAATAAGAATTGGAAAAAAATATTACTTCCTTTGGCACGGACATTGCATTATAATGAGACATAAGTGAGAGGCCGCCACTTAAATAGTGACTTAAAAACAGACAAAACGACAAACTTGTACATTTTGCACATCTCAAATGTATGAACAGAAAACAAAAATAGGGGAGGTCATAACATGGCAATAAATTTTATGACAGCAGATGAAGCAGTAAAATTGGTTAAATCAGACAGTACAATTGCAACGGCAGGTTTCGTTGGGAATGCAGTTCCTGAAGAACTAGAAATTGCTTTAGAAAAAAGGTTTTTAGAAACTGGAGAACCTAGTAATATGACATTAATTTTTGCTGCCGGACAAGGAGATGCAAAAACAAGGGGACTAAATCACCTTGGTCACGAGGGGTTACTAAAAAAAGTAATTGGAGGTCATTGGGGACTAATACCTAAAGTGCAAAAACTAGCACTGGAAAATAAAATTGATGCCTATAATCTACCTCAGGGTGTTATTGCCCATCTATTTAGGGATATTGCCGCTGGAAAACCAGGAACGGTAACCCATGTAGGTCTAAAAACCTTTGTGGATCCAAGACTACAAGGTGGAAAGTTAAATGATAAAACTAAAGAGGATATCGTGGAGCTAGTAGAACTTGCTGGACAAGAATACTTATTCTATAAAGCATTACCGATAGACTTCGCATTTATTAGAGGAACCTATGCGGATGAAAACGGCAACGTAACTTTAGAAAAAGAAGCCGGTACTCTTGAGGTACTTTCAATAGCCCAAGCATGTAAAAACTCTGGCGGGAAAGTAATCGTGCAAGTTGAAAAAGTTGTCAAGAATGGAACTTTAGATCCTAGACTTGTAAAAGTACCGGGGATTTATGTAGATTCAATTGTTGAAGTTGAAGACATGACAAATCATATGCAAACTTTTGCTGAGCAATTCAATGAAAGCTATACAGGAAACATTAAAATACCAATAAATAAAGTAAAACCATTGGAGCTAAACGAGAGAAAGATTATTGCTCGTCGTGGTGCCATGGAGCTACCGCCTCAAGCGATTGTAAACTTAGGAATTGGAATGCCAGAAGGGGTAGCAATGGTAGCCAATGAAGAAGGTCAAGGGGATCAAATGACCCTAACTGTTGAGCCTGGTCCAATAGGAGGCGTACCTGCTGGAGGATTAAGTTTCGGTGCAGCAATGAATCCACAAGCGATCATTGATCAGCCGTATCAGTTTGACTTCTACGATGGTGGTGGACTAGATGTAGCCTATCTTGGTTTAGCCCAATGTGACGAAAAAGGAAATATCAATGTAAGTAAGTTTGGTCCAAAAATAGCTGGTGCTGGTGGGTTTATAAACATAACCCAAAATGCGAAAAAGACAATATATTGTGGTACTTTTACAGCCGGTGGACTAAAAGTTGAAGCGAAGGATGGCAAGTTAAACATTATACAAGAAGGTAAAGCAAGGAAGTTTGTAAAAGAGGTTGAACAAGTTACCTTTAGTGGTGCTTACGCAAATGAAGTTGGGCAACCTGTATTATATATAACAGAAAGAGCTGTATTTGAATTAACTAAAGATGGTGTAACTTTAATTGAAATTGCACCAGGAGTTGATTTAGATAAAGATATTCTAGCACATATGGACTTTAAGCCAGTAATTAGTAAAGACTTAAAGTTAATGGATGAAAAGATTTTTAAACCTGAAAAAATGGGTTTAACTATATAATAATAAAAAAGGGGAGTTGATTTTATGCCATTGTTTGGAATTATTCTAGGTTTAGCTTTACTAATGTTTTTAGCCTATAAAGGCATGTCAATTATTTGGATTGCACCACTTTGTGCATTGGTTGTTGCTTTAACTGGAGGTTTAGATTTACTACCGGCATATACAGATACGTATATGACTGGACTTGTAGGTTTTGCTAGAAGTTGGTTCCCAGCTTTCTTACTAGGTGCCATATTTGGGAAGGTTATGGATGAATCAGGGGCAGCCCGTTCTGTAGCCTACTGGATAACAAGATTAATCGGTACTAAGTTTGCTGTTGCTGCAGTAGTTATAGCGTGTGGCGTTTTAACTTGGGGTGGGGTTTCCTTATTCGTAGTTGTGTTTGCAATTTACCCTCTTGCAGTAGCCCTATTTAGAGAAGCAAACATTTCAAGAAAATTAATACCAGGCGCCATTGCATTAGGGTCCTTTACCTTTACAATGACTGCAATACCAGGAACGCCGCAAATACAAAATATGATCCCGACTGACTATTTTGGAACATCTGCGTATGCGGCACCAATTATGGGTATTGTAGGTGCAGCAATAATGCTCTTTGGTGGATTAGCTTACCTAATGCACAGAGAGAAAAAGTTGACTGCTGCAGGTGATGTGTTTACAGAGCCAAAGGATAAAGTAAAAGACGTGGATGTAAAATCATTACCAAGCCCAGCTTTATCTGCAATTCCACTAGTGTTAGTTATAGGAGTATTATTTACACTAGAAAACATGGAAAATTTAGCTGAAACATACTCTTCTGCACAGTATTTAATTATTGCTTTAGTTACAGGGATTTTAGCTGCAATATTATTAAATTTAAAACGCTTACCAAAACTTATTGAAACTTTAAATGCAGGTGCATCTGGATCTGTAATGGCAATTCTAAACACAAGTGCTGCTGTTGGGTTTGGAGCAGTTGTAAGAGCTTCAACAGGATTTGAAACACTAACAGATCTTGTATTAGGTATTGAAGGAAATCCACTTATATCCCAAGCTTTAGCAGTTAATGTACTTGCTGGTGCAACAGGATCAGCTTCCGGTGGTATGGGGATTGCTTTAGAAGCGTTAGGCGAGCAATATGTAGCGCTATCAGTATCCTCAGGCATTCCTATTGAAGCATTCCATAGAATTGCATCTATGTCTAGTGGTGGTTTAGATACATTACCACATAACGGGGCTGTATTAACACTGTTAGCTGTTTGTGGTATGACGCATAAAGATTCTTACAAAGATATTTTTGTAGTCGGTTCTTTAATCCCGGTTGCAGCGGTTATATCAGGTATACTTTTAGCGAGTATAGGATTAATATAATAAGATTGAAAATTAAATATAAAAATAAAGAGGCGGGGCGATCCGTCTCTTTGTTTTTAAAATAGCATACTTTTTCTAACTGTTTGTGAATCAACTTGTTTAGATGACAATTATTATATATACATTTTGGAGGGATAAATATGAAAAAAGTTGGTGTAGTGGGAGCTGGAGTGATGGGTGCTGATATAGCAAGGGTTTGTGCCCAATCTGGTTATAATGTTATATTATGTGATATAAATGCAGAAAGCCTTGAAAAGGCAATAGCAAGATTAGAAAAGAGTTTACAAAAGTCTGTCGAAAAAGGAAAGCTTGCTTTAGAAAAAAAAGAGAGTATTCTTAAAAATATTTATATTACTACAGATAAAGTGGGTTTAAAAGATTGTTTTGTTGTGATTGAGGCAATTGTTGAAAAGATGGAAGTAAAAAAGCAACTTTTTAGTGAATTAGACAAGATATGTAACAAAGAAACTATATTTGCTACTAATACTTCTTCTTTATCTATTACTGAAATGGCTAACGCAACAAGTAGACCTGATCGTGTTATAGGCATGCATTTTTTTAACCCAGTTCCATTGATGAAGCTAGTAGAAGTAATAAGAGGGGTAAAAACATCCGAGGATGTAAATAAAACAATTTTAGAACTTACCACCGATTTAAATAAGACCGCAGTAAAAGTAGAAGAATCCCCGGGATTTTTAGTAAATAGAATGTTAGTTCCAATGGTAAATGAGGCAATCGGTATATTATCTGAGGGAATTGCATCCGCAGAAGATATTGATACATCTATGAAGCTAGGCGCTAGTCATGTTATTGGACCATTAGCATTAGCTGATTTAATAGGGCTAGATGTGTGCCTGGCCATTATGGAAGTTCTTTTTGAAGAGTTTGGAGACTCAAAATATAGGCCGCATCCATTGTTAAGAAAGATGGTTCGAGGTGGTTTGTTAGGGAGGAAAGTTGGTAAGGGGTTTTATAACTACTAATTAAGTCAATTAAGAAAATCCTTCTTTTTATATACAATAAAACATTAGAAATGAATATATTCTATAGTAAAAATCTGTAAAAAGAATTGGCTTTAGGCGTATTTTGTGGTTTAATAAATGTATACGAAAACTGCTTATTAAGGGGGAGATACCTATGAGTTCTAGAGCATTACAAAACTTTGTTGAAGCTGGGCCATATATAAGAAAGGTGCATAGCAGTGATGTTGCCATAGGAATTACTGATCATGAAAAATATTTAGCATTTTACCAAGGGGATTCAATTAAATTTCCAGTTAAGGTTGGAGACAAGTTCAAAGCGGGTACGCTTATTGAGCAAGCCATTAGACAAAATGAAGTCATTACAAAAAAGATGGACAAGACATTGTTTGGTTTTCCATACTTAGGAACAGCAACTCCAATCCATGAAGACGGACAAGTTGTTGGAGCTGTAGTGTTTCTAGAATCAATTAAAAAACAAGAGGATTTATTAGAAATGGCGGAGGTGTTGTTTAGTGGGATTTCTCAACTACAAGCATCTTCTCAACAAATGAGTGCTGAAGCAGATGGCTTATCACAAATAGGATTTAACTTAGGAAATTTATCTAAAACAGCTTTAGAACATGCTGAAAAAAGCGGAGAAATAACCCTGTTAATAAAGAGTATTGCTCAACAAACAAATCTATTAGGCCTAAATGCTTCTATAGAAGCAGCCAGGTCCGGGGAAGCTGGTAGAGGGTTTAGTGTTGTAGCAGAAGAAATTAGGAAATTAGCCGTTTCAACTAAAGAATCAGTGGAGAATATTGAGCGTATTGTTAAAGATATAAAAACCACCAATACTAGTATAGCTACAAGTTCTGAGCAAATTGATAAAACTTCAAACGAACAAGTTAATGCTTTAGATGAAACAAACGCTGCGATTGAGTCTTTATTTGATTTAGCTAGAGATTTGAAAAGTCAAGCAGAATCTTTAGGTTTAAAATAGTAATTTTATACTGATTATATTAACGTTTGGAAATGCATTTTGTTTTATATCAAATTAGAGACTTTATTAAAAAAGTGGCCATATAATTTAGCCACTTTTTTTATATGAGGAAATTTATATACCTTCATTTCTAATTTGCGGATTAATCTTATAATTGAACGGGCATCAATAATTTAACAAGTGAGGAGAGATATTAGATTAGGAAATTTCAACATATTTACGCTGTGAGAATTTTTAATAATGGGAATCATGCAAATTCCTGTTATAATGGATAATTAAGACTTAAAAATGTTATTATAGTACATAGCTAAAATAATATATTTTGCACATAATACTTAAAAAGATTTTTGAATGAAATAGAGGGTGAGAATTTTGAAGTTTGGAAATATTGAAGTAGAAGGGGATGTATTCTTGGCACCAATGGCTGGGGTAACAGATTTACCCTTTAGGTTAATGTGTAAGAAGTATGGCTGTGGATTAGTATATACAGAAATGGTAAGTGCTAAGGGTTTATACTATGGTGATAAGAAAACAGAGCACCTTTTACATATTATAGACGAAGAAAAACCAGTAGCCATACAGATATTTGGATCGGATCCTGAAATTATGGCTAGAGCAGCATACTTGCTTAATGGTAGGGAAAATATTATTTTAGATATAAATATGGGATGTCCGACACCTAAAATAGTTAAAAACGGTGATGGATCAGCCCTAATGAAAAATCCTAAGAAAGCTGGAGAGGTTATAAGGGCCGTTGTAAAAGAGTCTGTTAAGCCGGTTACAGTTAAAATTCGTAAGGGATGGGATGATGCCTCTGTAAATGCGGTTGAAATGGCAAAAATCATTGAGGACAGTGGAGCACAGGCGGTTGCGGTTCACGGCCGAACAAGAGAACAATTTTACGCAGGTAATGCGGATTGGGATATCATCAAAAAGGTAAAAGCATCTGTAAATATCCCTGTGATCGGAAACGGGGATGTATTCTCTGCCCAAGATGGCATGCAAATTTTACAGCAGACAAAGTGTGATGGGATTATGATTGGACGAGGAGCACAAGGGAACCCTTGGATATTTAATCAAATTAACGAATACATAAAGTCAGGAAAAATAATCGATAGGCCGTCTTTAGAAGAAGTGGTATCTGGTGCAATAGCCCATATGGATTTATGTGTACAGTTCAAAGGGGAATATTTAGCAGTACGAGAAATGAGAAAACATATAGCCTGGTATTTAAAGGGATTTAAACATGCAGCACAAGTTCGGCATAGGATTAATTCACTAGAATCTATACAGGAAATAAAAGCGTTACTTTTGGACTATAATACGAAGCAAATATAATAAGGAAAGTTTATTTTTGTGCAGGTGAAATTTATTAGTATTCCTAGGCTATAATAGTGATAAATAATATTAAAAGCATAGAATTAGAGATGTATAGTATTATTCTTGACAATAAACATACACTGAACTATAATATCTAGGAAGTGAAGCAGAAAACAGTTACATCGTTACAGTTTGTGATTAGATATATAGAAAATTAAGTTACCTCAGCAAATATACGACTGAGGTTTTACAACGTTATTCAGTTCTTTCAAAATACTTCTGGGGGATAAAATTACCATAGAGATTGCTGAATAAATTGACTTAAGACACATATATTATCAACAAACATCATAGAAATAGATTAAATTTTTATTATATTAGGGGAAATGACTAAAAGGTGAAGGAGAGAATAAAATGCACGGTAGAGATATTGTTTTAACAATGAAGGGTTTAAAGAAAATTGAGGATGAACTTGAACATTTAAAAACTGTCAGAAGAAAAGAAGTAGCGGAAAGGATTAAACAAGCCATTGCATTTGGGGATATTAGTGAAAATTCCGAGTATGATGAAGCTAAAAATGAACAGGCACAATTAGAAGAAAGAATTATTAAGCTTGAAAATACATTAAAAAAAGCAAAAGTGGTTGATGAAGAAGATATTAGTTTAGAAAAAGTAAGTATTGGTACAGTGGTTGAAGTAAAAGACTTAGATTTTGATGAAGTGTTAGCGTATACAATTGTAGGTTCTTCGGAAGCAGATCCATATGAACTAAAGATTTCTATTGAATCCCCAGTAGGTAAAGCTTTGTTAGGTAAAAAGGTGGGAGATACGGTAGAAGTACAAATTCCTAATGGAACAACTAAGTATGAAGTACTTAATATTGATATAGATAAGAGTAGTATATAGTCTTTTTAAGAAGGGTGGAACAAAGGATGAGTGATCACACTAGTGAAGAAAAAAGCTTAAATGAGCTGATTAAAATACGACGTGAAAAACTAGATGAGTTGAAAAATACAGGCCAGGATCCTTTTAAAATAGAGAAAGTTAATGTAACCCACCATAGTAGCGGGGTAAAAGAGAAATTTGAAACCTTAGAGGGAGAAGTAGTTACTTTAGCAGGTAGGATCATGGCAAAAAGAGGTCATGGAAAAGCCAGTTTTATTAATATACAAGATAAAGACGGGCAAATTCAAGCCTATGTAAGACAAGATCGTATTGGAGAAGCGTCTTATCAGCGATTTATTACCTATGATATGGGAGATATTATTGAGGTAGAAGGTGAAGTGTTTAAAACAAAAAAAGGGGAAATTTCTGTAAAGGCAACAAGGGTACAGTTGCTTTCGAAGTCCTTACAAATTTTGCCTGAAAAGTGGCATGGGTTAAAGGATACTGAGCTTCGTTATCGACAAAGGTACGTTGACTTAATTGTTAATCCTGATGTTAAAAATACATTTTTAAAAAGGTCAAAGGCAATTAAAGCAATTAGGGAATTTCTTGATAATAGGGATTACATAGAAGTTGAAACACCAATATTAGATACCATTGCTGGTGGTGCAAGCGCAAAGCCTTTTATAACTCACCATAATACGTTAGATATTGATATGTATATGAGAATTGCTACAGAGCTTCACTTAAAGCGCCTTATTGTTGGGGGCTTTGATCGAGTATATGAGATCGGTAGACTTTTTAGAAATGAAGGGATGTCCATTAAGCATAATCCCGAGTTTACAACCATAGAGCTCTATGAGGCTTATGCTGATTATCAAGATATGATGGATATAACAGAGCAATTAGTAGCATATGTGGCAGAAAAGGCCTTAGGTACGACTAAAATTAATTACCAAGGAAAAGAAATTGATTTAACACCACCTTGGAATAGAATATCTATGATTGATGCATGTAAAAAATATGCGAATGTAGATTTTGATAAAGTTACTAATGATGAAGAAGCTATAAGGATTGCAAAAGAACTAGGAATAGAAGTAAAACCAACAATGAAAAAAGGACATATTATTAACGAAGTGTTTGAGACTTTTGTTGAAAAACATTTAGAGCAACCTACATTTATAACCAATCATCCTGTAGAAGTTTCGCCTCTAGCTAAAAGAAATCCAGACAACCCAGAGGTAACAAATCGGTTTGAAGCCTTTGTAAACACATGGGAGATAGCGAATGCTTTCTCGGAACTAAACGATCCGATTGACCAAAAAGAAAGGTTTATGGAACAATTATCCCAAAGAGAAGCAGGAGATGAAGAAGCACATATGCTAGATGAGGATTTTATTAATGCTTTAGAAGTTGGTTTGCCACCAACAGGAGGTTTAGGCATTGGTATAGATCGTTTAATGATGCTTATTACAAATTCGCCATCTATTAGAGATGTTATCTTATTCCCGACAATGAAGCCCTTAGAAAAATAATGACTTTTAGGGACTAAGGATTTATAATAAAATAATAAACGATAGAAAGCTAGCTGAAGTTAGCTTTCTGTCAATTTTTGATACTATAGTAAAGGAGAGGTATCTATGAATAGTCAACAAAGAAGAAACTGTGTACTGGAAAAGTTACAAAAGACCGAAGAACCAATAAAGGGAAATCACTTAGCAAAAGAATTAAAGGTTTCAAGACAAGTGATTGTTCAAGATATTGCGCTATTGAGGGCCCAAGGGCAAAATATTATGGCCACACCTTTAGGGTATATAATACCAAAAGAGAATATATTAAAATTAAGAAAAACCTTGGTTTCACAACATAGAACTTACGATGAAATGAAAGAAGAGTTACAGATTATGATAGATTATGGAGCAAAAGTATTAGATGTAGTTGTTGAACATCCGGTTTATGGAGAATTAAAAGGTATTTTGGATATTAGCCATAAGCAAGATCTTGAAGGCTTTATGAATGGAATAAATGAACATAATGCGGAGCCGCTATCCACGTTAACTGAAGGTGTACATATACATACTATTGAAATCGATAATGAAGAGAACTTTGAAAAAATGAAACTTGCTTTATATAAAAAAGGATACTTGATTAGGGATTAAAACTGTGGTATATTTTTATAGTCTAGTGACAAGACAGGTGATATAACACCTGTTCATTTTTTCGGGAGGTTAAAAATATGTCAGAAAAAAAAGTTTTTTCAATCCGTGAATATTTAACTAAAGCTTTAAATGGTATGGCATTAGGACTTTTTTCATCCTTAATAATTGGATTAATTATTAAACAGGTAGGGGAGCTTTTAAACATTCCAACACTAATACTGTTTGGTACAATTGCACAGTACTTAATGGGACCTGCAATAGGTGCGGGTGTTGCCTATACTGTAGGGGCACCGTCCTTGGGTATATTTGCTTCTTTGGCCACCGGTGCTATAGGTGCCAATGTATTTTCAATGACTGACGCTGGTGTCTTAACCTTTTCTGGAGGATTTGGAGAACCCGTAGGGGCATTTATTGCCGCATTAATAGGTGCTGAAGCTGCAAAGCTAATAGCAGGGAAAACAAAAGTTGATATTGTGTTGATACCATCTGTTACAATTATAGCTGGAGGACTGGCTGGCCTTTTTGTAGGACCAGGAATAGCAGCTTTTATGGCATGGGTAGGAAGTGCTATAAATACAGCTACAGTACTACATCCTTTTCCAATGGGGATTATAATTGCAGTGTCAATGGGAATGATTTTAACTTTACCAATAAGTAGTGCTGCCATAGCAATATCTTTAGGCTTAGATGGATTGGCCGCTGGAGCAGCAGTTGTTGGGTGTGCTACACAAATGGTTGGATTTGCAGTGGCTTCTTATAAAGAAAATGGATTTGGAGGCTTGATTGCCCAAGGGTTAGGAACAAGTATGTTACAGGTACCAAACCTAATAAAAAATCCAAAGATTTGGTTGCCACCGATTATTGCAAGTGCAATTATTGGGCCAATTGCAACTACAATTTTTATGATGGAAAGTAATAGTATTGGTGCAGGGATGGGTACTAGTGGATTAGTTGGACAGTTTGGTACCTTTGCCAAAATGGTAACGGAAAACGGACAAAGCGCTACAGTTGTTTTAATTTATATAGGGATATTACATTTTGTTTTACCAGCTGTACTTACTTTCTTTATAAGTCAGTGGATGCGAAAAAAACAATGGATCAAAGATGGGGATATGAAGCTAGATTAATAAATTTGTCATATAAAACTTCCAATAGTATAATAAGTATACTATTGGAAGTTTTTTTATATAGTAGAAAAGTGACTTTTTACTATATAAAAAGACTCAAAATAACATATAAAATTTATCTGAATTGTTCCAGGTTGGGGCTTGTTTGATGATAAATACTTAGGGGGAAACAAAATGAATCGAAAAGGTATTTTTGTAACAGGGGTAATATTGGTACTGTTATTTTTAATAACCTCTTTTACAGAAATCATTACATTTATTACTGATTTTCAGTGGTTTCAAGAAGTAGGTTATGAACAGGTTTTTTTATTAGAATTAAAGACGCAGCTTAAGATCGGCATACCTTTATTTATTGTGTCTATGATTTTTTATTACATTTACTTATATTTTTTAAAGAAGAATTATTACAAAAGGGTTCAGGCCTATCATACAGATATGTCTGAAAAAACAGTTAACAAATTGATTGCCATCCCAGCGGTACTTCTTGCAGCCTTGACTAGTAGGACTATTGCCGGATCTCTTTGGTTTGATATCTTGACCTATATAAATGCAAAAAGTTTTGACATAGCCGACCCAATTTTTAATAAAGATATCTCTTTCTATATGTTCGAGTTACCTCTTTTTGAAAAGTTGATAAATGTAATGACAGGAATTATATTTGCAGTTGTTTTTGTTACAATTTTATTCTACATTGCATTATTTATCATTAGAAGACCTACGCTCTATGAAGCAAAAACGGAAAGTCTTGATTACAATCAACCCTTTGTCAAAGACTTTTTACAAGTTTCATTTAAACAAATTACAATATTAGCAGCACTATTTTTTGTTATTATAGCCGTGAGAAACTACTTTGCTGCATATAGTATTTTGTATTCAACTAGGGGCGCTGTTTTTGGTGCAAGTTATACAGATGTAAGTGTAAGTTTATATGTGTACCGTATAAAAATGATCGTTTCTCTATTAGCGGTCGTTATGGTAGGGGTCGCTTATATAAAGCGAAATCTAAAAATGGCTATTGCCGCCCCTGTAGCTTTGGTAATAATCACTGTAATGGGGGGCATTACTGCTGGATTAGTACAAAATTTTGTTGTTGATCCGAATGTTATACAGAGAGAAACACCGTATATTGAAAATCATATAAAATTTACACAACAGGCCTATGGGCTAGATGATATTAAGGTAAGAGATTTTGATGTATTAGATAATTTAACACTTGATGATTTAGAAAATAATCAAGAAACCATTAGAAACATAAGAATTAACGACTATCGACCCACTTTAGAGTCATACAACCAGTTAAATGCCATACGACTATATTACCGTTTTCTAGATGTTGATATAGACAGATATATGGTAAATGGTGAATATAAACAGGTGTTTTTAGCCCCAAGAGAGCTAGATATAACTAGGTTAAGCGAAAATGCAAGTACTTGGATGAATCATCACTTAAAATACACCCATGGTTATGGAGTGGTTATGTCTCCAGTAAATCAGGTGACAGCTCAGGGGCAACCAGAAATGATTATTAGGAATATCCCCCCTATCTCTACTACGGATATTGAAGTCACACGCCCTGAAATCTATTTTGGAGAATTAACAGATCATTATATAATTGTTAATACGGAAGAAAAAGAATTTGACTATCCAATGGGCGAGAATAATGCAGAAACACTATACGAAGGAGAAGCAGGAATATCATTGAGGGGAATAAACAGAGTGTTATATGCCTTAAGAGAAAGGCAACCACGAATTTTGCTATCCGGCAGTATTACGTCCGATAGTCGCATTGTAATGAATAGAAATGCACATGAAAGAGTAAATAAGATAGCACCGTTTATAGAATATGATGAAGATCCATATATTGTAATTAATGAAGGCAGACTTTATTGGATCATAGATGGATATACTGTAGCGGGAAGATACCCTTATGCACAACCCTATTTAAAAGGAGATAGAAACTACATCAGAAATTCAGTAAAAGTGGTGATAGATGCATACAATGGAGATGTAAATTATTATATTTCTGATGAAACAGACCCGGTCATTCTTACCTATAATGAAATTTTTCCTGGATTATTTCAGCATATAGATGAAATGAAGGAAGGATTAAGAAGCCATATACGATACCCTCAAGACCTATTTGATATTCAGTCAGAAGTTTATGAGCTGTATCATATGAATAATCCAGTTGTCTTTTACACCCAGGAAGACCTATGGAGAATCCCTCAAGAAAAGTACTTTGGAAATCAACAACCCGTAGAATCACAATATATGATTTTCAAATTACCAGAGAAAGAAGAGGAAGAATTCATTTTATCTGTACCTTACACACCAAATAGATTAAATAACATGACAGCGCTTTTAGTGGCAAGAAATGATGGGGATCAATACGGAGAATTAATTCTATATAGATTACCTAAAGATAGAAATATCTATGGTCCAATGCAAATTGAGTCAAGAATTGATCAAGATCCTGAAATATCCTCCCAGCTCACGTTGTGGGGTGAAGGTGGATCTACGGTTATAAGAGGAAATCTACTTGTTATACCAATAGAAGATTCTATTCTATATGTGGAACCTTTATATATAAAGGCTGCGAACACAGAAAGTCCACCGGAAATGAGAAGAGTTATCGTAGCTTATCAAGATGAAATCGTCATGGAAGAATCTTTAGATAAGGCTTTGGAACAAATTTTTGGCGGAACTGGAAGAAAAGAAGGGCCTAGAGAAGATATTGAAATTATAATAGATGATGGGCTGTTAGGAGATATAAATGATTTAGTTCAAAAGGCCAATGATGCTTTTGATAATGCAAATAAGGCGGTCAGAGATGGGGATTGGGCAGCCTATGGTAGGTATATAAATGAGTTAGAAGATATTTTAAGTCAGTTGCAAAAAGAAAGTGAAAAAGAAATTTTAGAATAATACAAACGAGGTGGCCGATGGACACCTCGTTTTATTGTATGGTTAAAGATATTCAAAAGAGTAAATTATATAATCAAATTTAGTCAAATAAATATAAAAAATAGCTATGAAGCCTTTTATACTAGACATATTTATAGTAAAAGATGAGTTAGGTTTAGGTTGTAATTTAAAATTAAAAATAATAATATTTAGTGGTTGATATGGTATAATGAAGAGGTAAAAAAGGTCAATAATTTTAAAAGATATAGGAGGACTATATGGATTTACAAGATTATGTCATAATAGCATTATTAGTAATGGTGTACTTAAGTCTAGGATCTATGACGTTTAATAGAATTATGCTGTTTAAAGCACAGTCTAAAACAGCGCTGTTGAAAGTTTCCTCTAAACAGTTTTTCTTTTCGGAAAAAATGCATAACTTATTTACATTAGTTTTAGTTGGACTACTTTTGGTACAGTTGGTCATGGATATACAGGCGGGTAGGTATCTTTACGGAGGGATATTTTTTATTGTAGTTGTATTTATTATTTTAAAAATTCATTTTACCAGCATGTCATCAAATGTGTGGGCAATACGAGAAGAAGGTCTTTTGTTGTACGGATATAAAGAAATTATACCCTGGAGTAAAATAAAAAAATATACTTGGGATACAACCAAATCTGACAAATACAACGAGCTCTATATAGTTGAGGATAAAAATGAAAAGTCTATAACAAAAAGCAAGAAAAGATTGATTGTGGACAAAAGCATGATGAAAGATGTGCAAAAGCTTTTTAAAAAATATAAGGCATAATGGATAAAAAGAAGCTACAGCGGTAGCTTCTTTTTTATATAGTAGGAAAAGTGCTCAGACAGCTTTGCTGTTGTCGAAGGAAACCTAGGGTTTCCTAGCGAAAGTGCCTTAGCCTTAAGCATTTACTATGAAGTTAATTTTTAAAGTAGTAAAAAAAATAAAAATGCAAAGAATATCTATTACACAGAACTAACAGTGAAAGGATGAGTTCTTTGTCTAGTTTATTCTTTTTATTATTGACAGATTATTTACTTACATATATGGGAATACACTTTTTTGAAGTTATTACAGAACTAAATCCGTTTATGGTGAAGATTATGGAATTGCCTTTTACTTTGGGTTTTTTAGTTAGAATAGTACAAGCGACAATAATTACGGCTATTGTGTATTATATTTTTTTAAAAAGCAAAAGATACTATAGTTTTGTTTTAACGACAAGTTTTATATTATACGCAATCGTAATGATACTGCACATAAGCTGGATTATAAAACTATAAAAGAATATTTAAAGATAAAGACTGTGTATATGTAGAGAAAAAATAAATAAGTGTGGATAATAATAAGATTTATAAAAAGTTACTAACATGATGAACTACAAAAGCTATCATTTTCGATTAAACCTTATGGAATCATTTTGTGCTCTGATTGCTTTAAGTTCTTCTAAAGACATATTGTCTAATTGATGAGCCTGCTTTGCAAATTGACTTCGTGTGATAATGCCTTGCTCTACCAAAACCTCAATAAGTGTTGCAATAGCTAAGGTGTTTCTATAGTCGATGTTTTTTAAATCGCTTATTTGTGCCAAGATATCTACTTTGTTCATATAAGATCCCCCTTTGAATTTAATTTTTCGTATTATTCCCCAAAAATAATTTATTATTCACATGTGAATAAAGAGATAAATATGGTGTATAATAAAAATATGTTGAAAGACTACACAAATTATGGTAGAATACTTCTCGAAAAGCGTAGATGAGAATTAGTAAGTAGGAGGCTTTTATAGAGAGTCGGTGGGTGGTGGAAACCGACAAAGATAACTACTGAATCCGTCTCGGAGCTGTTTGCTGAAATTACAGTAGGTTTAGCCGGGTTGCAACCGTTAAATTGCAATGAGAGGATTAGAAAAGATATGGTTGAGTTTCTAATCAATTAGGGTGGTATCGCGGAAATAGACTTTCCGTCCCTTTGTTGGGGCGGGAAGTTTTTGTATGTACATATAGATTCTATAAGCAATAGGAGGAAGAAATCGTGTTAGATATAAAACGAATTCGTATGGACCTAGATAATGTAAAATTAGCAATGGCAAGAAGAGGAGAAGAAGATTTTGACTTAGATTATGCCGTGCAGCTAGATGAAGAGAGAAGAACTTTGCTACAGCAAGTAGAACAAATGAAAAGTGAACAGAAAATTGTATCAAAGGAAATTCCTAAGCTAAAAAAAGAAGGAAATGATACAACTGAGATTATGGAACGTATGAAAGAGATGTCAGGTCAGATTAAAGCATTAGATGGTCAGGTAAGAGAAGTAGAAGAGCGCTTAAGAAATACGCTACTGACCATTCCAAATGTCCCTCATCCAGATGTTCCTCAAGGGGAAACCGAAGATGAAAACGTTGAATTAAAGAAGTGGGGAGAAATAAAAGCGTTTAAGTTTGACCCAAAACCTCATTGGGATATTGGGCAAGATTTGGGAATATTAGATTTTGAAGCCGCAGCTAAGGTGACAGGATCAAGATTTACAGTATATAAAGGGAAAGGTGCTAAGTTAGAAAGAGCATTAATTAATTTTATGCTAGACTTACACACTGAAGAGCATGGTTATGAAGAAGTGCTGCCACCTTTTATGGTGAATAGAGATAGTATGACAGGAACAGGGCAGTTACCAAAATTTGAAGATGATGCTTTTAAATTAGCGCAAAAAGATTACTTTCTTATTCCTACAGCTGAAGTGCCAGTAACAAATATTCATAAAGAAGATATAATAGATGCTAGTGATCTTCCTGTATCATATGTTGCCTATACTCCATGTTTTAGATCGGAAGCTGGGTCAGCGGGTAGAGATACTAGAGGACTGATAAGACAACATCAATTTAATAAAGTGGAACTGGTGAAGTTTGTTAAACCAGAAGCATCTTACAGCGAGCTAGAGAAATTAACAGCTAATGCGGAGAAGGTGTTACAGCTTTTAGGGTTGCCATACAGAGTTGTAAAAATATGTACTGGAGACTTGGGATTTACTGCCGCATTTAAGTATGATATAGAAGTTTGGATGCCGAGTTATAATAGATATGTAGAGATATCATCTTGTAGTAATTTTGAGGACTTTCAAGCAAGAAGAGCAAATATTAGATTTAGACCAGAAGAAAAAGGAAAAGTTGAGTTTGTCCATACACTGAATGGATCAGGAGTGGCTATTGGAAGAGCACTAGCTGCAATTCTTGAAAACTATCAACAAGAAGACGGGTCAGTAATTATTCCAGAGATTTTAAGGCCATACTTTAGAGGTAAAGATACCATAAAATAAAATCATGTATCTTATTTACTGCATGGGGAGATTGTATAAGTAAAGGGCCCTTGTTGCATGTATTATCGTATATGCAATTTCTTCATGTGAAAATAAGTATATATTCAACATGCAAGGTAAAAATACATTACAAGAGAGTATTATTTTGGAACTAATGAGAACAAATCTCATTGATTTTTATCCTTTTTCGTGCTAGAATAATTCTTGTGACTTAAAACTAGTAGCATAAAAATAGCATTTATGAGGTGCATCGGTTTGGTAGAAGAAATCTATATGAGATTGGCTTTAGAAGAAGCAGACAAAGCTTACTCCAAAGGTGAGGTGCCGATAGGTGCTATAGTCGTTCAAGGAGATCGCGTGATTGGAAGTGGACATAATTTACGAGAATGCTCGAAGGACTCAACTGCTCATGCGGAAATTGTTGCAATAAGAAACGCCTGTAATACTATTGGTGGTTGGAGATTGACAGAATCCACTTTATATGTTACTATTGAACCCTGTCCTATGTGTGCTGGAGCAATCCTACAAAGCCGAATTAAAAAGGTGGTAATTGGAGCGATGGACTCAAAAGGAGGGGCATGTGGGTCAGTGGTTAATTTACTGAATAATAATGGATTTAACCATCAAACCGAAATACAATCTGGGGTACTAGAGGAAATGTGCGCCGATAAAATGAAGTCCTTTTTTAAAGAACTGAGAAGCAAGTAAGCTAAATTATGGAGAGGTGTCCGAGTTGGCTAAGGGGCACGCCTGGAAAGCGTGTAAGACCGCAAGGTCCCGCGGGTTCGAGTCCCGCTCTCTCCGCCATAAATATGTTTATAAGTTTGCTGTGCTAGACGGGGAGGTAGCGGTGCCCTGTACCTGCAATCCGCTATAGCAGGGTTGAATTCCTTGCGGAGGCTTGTTTGTTGTAGTGCTGGCTTAAGTAAGTGGTAATGAAGATTGGGTCCTACGCAACGGAAACTCATGAACTCCGCCAGGTCCGGAAGGAAGCAACGGTAAGTGATCATTTTCGTGTGCCGTAGGGAAGCCTGATCAGAGCTAACTGCTTGAGTAACGGCTATGACCACAAGTCGAAGTGAGGTGCACAGCGCTAATTTTATATAAAGAAGCAGAAACGATATTTCTATATATTTGTTTCTGTTTTTTTCTTTTTGTTTTAGTTAGGAAGAATAGATATGACTAAATGGAAAGATTGAATAAAAAAATATATATTGATATACTATACTTATATTTACTGAACAAGGAAGGAGGATATGGTAGTGGAAAGTATATTAGAATTACTAAAAGATTGGGTGATTATACGTGGGTTTGGTAGTAAAGCACTAAGCATACTGATTACAGTTGTACTAGCTGCAATTGCAGTCAAGACAACTAATTCCCTAGTAAATCGTCTTTTCGATGAGGAAAAACCAAGTAAAATTAATATGGACCCACACCGTATGAGCACGATCAGGGGATTGCTTAAAAATCTACTGAAGTATATTATCTATTTTATTGCATTTACTTCTATTGCAAGGCTTTTTATTGACATAACAGGACTTATTGCAACGGCAGGAGTTGGAGGGTTAGCCATAGGATTTGGTGCTCAAAACTTGGTGAGAGATGTAATAACTGGGTTCTTTATTCTGATTGAAGAACAATATAATGTAGGTGCATTTGTACAAGTAGATGGTATTAGTGGAATTGTTGAAGACATGACCCTTAGAGTTACAAAAATTAGAGATTTTAACGGAGATCTACATATTGTACCTAACGGTGAAGTGAAAAAGGTAACAAACAAGAGTAATGGAAAGATGCGGGCGCTAGTTGAAATGTCAATTGCTTATGAAGAAGATATTGATCGAGCAATAGAGGTGTTAACACAAGCCAGCGAAAAGCTGCAAGCAGAAAACCAATCTATTCTAGAAGGACCTACGGTTTTAGGTGTATCACGTCTTGATGACTCAGATGTAGTAATTTCTGTAATGGCAAAAACAGTGCCGATGGAACAATGGTCGACAGAACGATTAATGCTTAAAACATTCAAACAAGCTTTTGATAAAGAGGGAATTGAAATTCCTTATCCAAGGAGAGTAATTATAAATCAGTCGGAATAAATATTCTTATTATGATGGAAAGGTAGGTGGATCCGAAATATTCGGAGAAAGTATGCCATTAAACCTAAAAGTAGGAGATTGTGTAGCGTTAAAAAAACAACATCCTTGTGGAAATCACAAGTTTGAGATTATGAGAACCGGAGCAGACTTCATTATTAAATGTGAAAAATGTGAAAAACAATTATGGATTGCTAGATCAAATTTAGAAAAGAGAGTAAAAAAAGTTTTTCCAAAGGAAGAATCACAATAAAAGAAGAGTGGATATAAATCCACTCTTCTTTTCGTTAAGGGGGAGATTGGGATGAATAAAATGTTGTATTATGGGGGGCTATCAGTAATAGTATGGCCATAATTAAAATCTCTATACATTATTTTTAGAATATTTTATACAGTTTATTTAGAAAGTTAGCTATTAATAAATGTTTTGCTCTAGGTTATAATGACATATAAGTAAAGAAATTTTTAATTCATAGAATTTAAGGTCAAGCAATAAAAATTAGGTGTACAAAAATATTATGTACATAAAAAGGAAAGATATTAGTGAAAGAAAATTTCAAAGATAGTAACTACTTTATAAATAGAGAGTTGAGTTGGCTAGAGTTTAACCAACGGGTTTTGGAGGAAGCTGAAGATCAGGAAAATCCTTTAATGGAAAGAATGCGGTTCTTATCTATAGCAAGCTCTAATCTAGATGAGTTTTTTATGGTTAGAGTAGCTTCATTAAAGGACCAAGTAAATGCAGGATTTGAAAAACTAGACGCTTCCGGGCGCACGCCTAAAAAACAGTTAAGGCTTATTTCTCAAAAAACACAAAAAATAGTTAGAAACAAGTACACCATTTATCATGATATTTTAGATAAATTAAAGGACGAGTGTCTAGTTATACGACCATCAGATCAACTTAGCATTAAACAAGAATCTTTTCTAGAAAAATATTTCAATGATATTATTTATCCCGTATTAACCCCGATGGCTGTGGAAAAAAGCAGATCCTTTCCTATTATTCTTAATAAAAGTTTAAATATTGGAATGATGATAGAAGACCTTAAATGCACAAAAGAACCTATTTTTGCTACGGTTCAAGTACCTGCTGTATTGCCTCGATTAATAGAAATTCCTAGTGAGAGTAGTAATAAATGTTTTATTTTCTTAGAAGAAGTAATCCGGTTATATATAGATAGGTTGTTTCTTGGACATAGGGTAACGACACCTTTTCCGTATAGAATAACACGGAATGCAGACCTAAGCATAGAAGAAGAAGAGGCAGAAGATTTATTGATTGAGATTGAAAAATCTTTAATTAAAAGAAAGACGGGAGCAACGATCCGACTAGAAGTGGATAAAAGAATGCCAGAAGGGATAACGCAAATTTTAGAGCAAGCACTCCATATTCACAAGGGAGAGGTTTATCGAATTGATGGACCAATAGATTTAACTTTTCTAAATAAGATATATGAACTTGACGGCTATGACTATTTAAAATTTGAGAAGTATGAACCTAAAATCCCTCAGGAGCTGTTGGCAAGTAAAGATATTTTTGGCGCCATCTCAAAAAAAGATATTGTTTTATTGCACCCTTTTGAAAGCTTTGATCCTGTTGTCGAGTTTGTTAGAAAAGCATCAGAAGATCCTGCTGTACTGGCAATTAAACAAACGTTATACCGAGTTAGTGGGGATTCTCCTATTATAAAAGCTTTAGAGATTGCAGCATCAAAGGGAAAGCAAGTTACAGTATTAGTTGAAGTTAAAGCAAGATTTGATGAAGAAAATAATATTCAGTGGGCTAAAAGACTTGAACGGGCAGGTTGTCATGTTGTATATGGATTAGTAGGCTTAAAGACCCATTGTAAGGTTACTTTAGTTGTTAGAATGGAAGGACAAAATATTAAAAGATATATACATTTAGGAACAGGAAATTATAATGACATTACTGCTAAAGTGTATACTGATTTTAGCCTTTTCACATCAAATATTGACTTTGGGCAAGATGCTACTTCCCTCTTCAATATGCTGACTGGGCACTCCCAGTTGCCACCGATGAATAAATTTTATATAGCACCTATAAATATGAGGGCGCAGTTTAAAAAAATAATAAACAATGAGAGAAAGAATGCAAAGAACGGAAAAGAAGCTAGAATTGTAGCTAAAATGAATTCTCTTGTTGACTCAGAAATTATAGTTGAACTTTTTAAAGCTTCTAAAGCAGGTGTAAAAATCGATCTGATTGTAAGAGGCATATGTTGCTTGCGACCAGGTGTGCCAGGAATAAGTGAAAACATTACAGTAAGAAGCATCGTTGGAAGATACTTAGAACATACCAGAGTGTTTTATTTTTTAAATGGTGGAAATGAAGCTGTGTACTTGTCTAGTGCAGATTGGATGCCAAGAAATCTAAATAGGCGGGTAGAATTACTTTTTGAAGTAGAGGAACCTGAGGCGAAAAATAAAATTTTAGAGATAATTCAATTTACACTAATGGATACAGCTAAAACTAGAGTGCTTAATAGTGAGTGTGAATATCAAAAAATATCTGAAGGCAGTGGCGAGTCATTTAACTCCCAGTGTTACTTTATGCAATTGTTTACACATAAAACAGATCACTAATGATTTAAGGTGAAAGATATTGAAAGATGAATATAACAGTAAGAAATGGGGGTGTCTAACTGTGCCAGAAAAAATAGGCGTAATTGATATTGGCTCAAACTCTATAAGAATGGAAATCATAAAGATCAATGATGATAGGTCCTATTGTAAAATTGACGAATCTAAAGAAATGGTTAGACTTAGTCAAGGTATGGAAAGGGATAACAAGTTAAAAGAAGCCCCAATAAAAAGAACGATAAAAGTGTTAAAGTTATATAAAGCTATTGTAGATTCCCATAATGTTGATCAGTTGTTTTGTGTTGCAACTGCAGCAGTGAGAAATGCTAGTAATCAAAAGACATTTATTAAAAGAATTAATGAAGATGTTGGACTAGATATAGATGTAATTTCTGGTGAAAAAGAAGCCCATCTTGGATATTTAGGAGTAGTTAATACAATTGATATAAAGGACTGCCTCATTGTTGATATTGGGGGTGGAAGTACTGAAATTACCTTAGTTAAAGATAGAACACTAAAACGATCCATTAGTTTACCCTATGGAGCTGTTAATTTAACTGAGCAATACTTAAATAGTGACCCAATTAAGAAGAATCAGATACAAGAAGTTGAAGATGTGATAAAGGAAAGTTTAGATGCAATATCTTGGATAAAAGGAGCAGAGAGCTTGCCTATAGTAGGTCTAGGGGGAACGATCAAAACCTTGGCAAGGGTTGATAAGCACAAAAAGAGAGTGCCCTTAAATTTTATCCATAATTATCAAATGTCGAAAGAAGAATCCCTAAATATATATAAACAAATAGTTAAGGTAAATATAGACAAACGAATTAAACTACCAGGAATCAACAAAAGCCGAGCTGATATAATAAGTGGGGGATTAATACTTTTTACGTGCATAATGCAATATATAGATGCAAGCAATCTTATAATAAGTGATGCGGGAATGAGGGAAGGTATTTTTTATAGCCATTATTTAGATCATATTAATTATAAATACAAATATATTGACAATATTTTATCTCATAGTATAGAAAACACACTATTAAAGTATAATTTTGATAAGATTGAACCTAATGGGCCCCCTATAGCTATAGCATTTTTTGATAAAATTAGTGATGTATATAGCTTGGATCAAGAATATAGAAAGATTTTATGGGTGGCCTATAAAATGCAAAACTTAGGTAAGGGCGTGGATGGTTACTATAGTTCCCAACAGGGATTTTATCAAATATTAAACAGTAGATTATACGGGTTAAATCATAGGGAAAAAGTATTAAGTGCTTTGCTGGGGGCATTAGTAAGCGAGGATGTATTGAAAAGCAAATTTAAAAAATATAGTATGTTAATTAAGAAAAAGGACCATGATAGTATACGTATGCTAAGTCTGTTATTAAAAATAGGGAATGTATTAGAAAGAAGTTTAATTGACACATCTAGTGTTACTTATGAAATTAAAAAGAATTCAATAGATATTACAGTTAGTGGGAAGGATTTCTTACAGCTGGAAAAGGTGTATAAATACAAAAAGGAATTTAATAAACTTTTAAGTAGGGATTTATTTATTTTTTATAAATAAATTGCAATATATTTTTCTTAATGATATAATATACCGATGTGAGAGAATATTTCTTCTCTGCTCTGAAAAACAGAGCCGCATGAGTCCAAAGGGAGGTGGAAAATATGAGAAAATACGAATTAATGTACATTGTTAAAACTGATTTAGAAGAAGAAAAAAGAAATCAGTTACTAAACAAAGTAACAGGAATTATCGAAACAAACGGAGAAGTTGAAAACGTAGATGAGTGGGGAACAAGAAAGTTAGCCTACGAAATCGAAAAACTAACTGAAGGTTACTATGTTTTAATCAACTTTAAGTCAACTATTGACGTTCCGAAAGAAGTTGAGAGAAATCTTAGAATTTCTGACAGCGTAATTAGACATATGATTTTCAATATGGAAGAAAAATAATAAGTATTAATAAAAAGGAGGGGTTTGTATGAACAGTGTAATATTAACAGGAAGACTTACAAGGGACCCCGAGTTGCGATTTACATCAAATGGAAAATCGGTAGCGAGATTTAACATAGCCGTAAATAGACTATATTCTAAAAATAATGAAGCGGATTTTTTCAATATTGTAGCATGGGGAAAAACTGGCGAAAATTGTGCAAACTACTTATCTAAAGGAAGCTTGGTTGGCGTGCAGGGCGAAATTCATAATAATAATTATGAAACACAATCTGGCGAAAAGCGATATAGCGTGGAAATCAATGCTTCTAGAGTCGAATTTTTAGAAAAAGCCAATAAGTCAGCTTCAACCGGTAATGCAAACAATGCAAACTCTAACAATACTAATGCAAATAATAATTTTGATGATATTGATTTAGATGAGTTTGAATCTATAGAAGATGAAGATATTCCGTTCTAAAAAAAGGAGGGGAAAAGATGATCAATAAAAGAAAAAGAAGAACGAAAAAGAAAATTTGTTCATTCTGTGCGGATAAGTCAGCTAATATCGACTACAAAGATGTTCAAAAACTAAAAAAATATATTACTGAAAGAGGTAAAATTACACCTCGTAGAATCACAGGTAACTGTGCGATACATCAAAGAGCGTTAACAATTGCATTAAAAAGATCAAGACAAATGGCGTTGTTACCATATTCAGTAGACTAATAAAAAAGGCTCTTTGTCAATAGTTGGGGTGGGATTATATTTAATCCCACTCCATTATTACATTAGAGCCTATTTTAGTATAATAATGAGACTCCACGTGTTTTAGGGTGCACTTAATAAACCTAA
>NZ_JAVKGO010000005.1:0-164316 GCF_031432315.1 Serpentinicella sp. ANB-PHB4 | reverse complement strand
GTATTTTCAATAAGTGCATTATTTTTTGAATAAAAAATGCTGGAGTGTTAACCACCCCAACATTTATTATAGAACCTGTTTTTTGTTCATAGAATTACTTCTAATAATTTCCGAGCTTTTTCATAATCTGTTTTATGAACATAGATATAGTACATTCTTGAATAATCTTGGTTTTCTGCAGAACTCGTGCTGATCATTGGTATACCTAATCCAATAAAACTATTACTATCACAATGGTTTACTACTTTATATTTATATTTAATACTATTAGTATTAAGTATGTTCTGCGCTTGACTAAATTTTTTTAAAGCGTATCCATTATAAACTTCTTTTCTGTTAAAAACTGTAATCATGATTATCCCCTCCTTTAATTTGAAGTTCCTTAACCTATTTAAGGTAAGTATGATACTTAAAGATAAGTATTTTCTTTAGAGGAAGAGTATTTTGTTTTTCTTACAGTAAATTTTATAAATTATAAGAGGTTAATTATAATACATTATAATCCATTAATAATAAATATGTGAAAAATATGCAATTAATCAATGATTATTTGATATTAATAACAAAATATTAAACTTGATTGTAGCATTTTTAATAATGCCCTAAATAATAAACGGACTTAAAGTTTTTGAGTCTGTTTTGTTGTACATAAAGACTTTATTTGAAAAAGAATATTAAATAGAAACCGTCGAGTTGAACTGACCTTTGTCAAAGAAACATGTAAACTAAGGGTTTGTAGACTTATGTGAAGAACAGCAATATATTTAACTACCTTGCATTAATAAATAATACTATGATATAATATTAGTACCAAGTAATAAAAAATCTGTGACAAAAATATATAGCATAAAAATAAAAAGTTTGAATTTGAAAGGGGTAATCAAAGTGGATGCAAAAGATATAAAAGATTTAATACTGACAATAGATAAAACTAGTATAGAAAATGTTGAAATTGAAAAGAACGATATTAAAATTACAATAAGTAAAGGATTTAAAAATCTAGATAGAGATTTAGAAAAAACAATAGAAACTGACGAAGATATTGTTTCTGATTTCGATTCATCAGCAGATATGATTAGAGCAGATATAGCTTCTACACAAGACCAGGATCAAGATATTTATTTTCTAAAATCGCCGATGGTCGGTAGCTTTTATGGAGCACCAAGTCCGGATTCGGAACCTTTTGTTAAAGTAGGAGATAGAGTTGAAAAAGGCCAGACCCTTTGTATCGTGGAAGCTATGAAGATGATGAATGAAATAAAATCCGAAATAGCAGGAGAGGTTGTTGAAGTATTGATTGATGAGGAAGATATAGTTGAGTATGGCCAACCTTTAATGAGGATTAGGGGGTAATACGGAATGTTTAAGAAAATATTAGTTGCAAATAGAGGAGAAATTGCCCTAAGAATCATTAGAGCCTGTAAGGACATGGGGATAAAAACCGTAGCGGTTTATTCAGAAATAGATATTGATTCAGCTCATGTGCATTTAGCAGATGAAGCTATTTGTATTGGGCCAGCACCATCAAAAAAAAGCTACTTAAATATAAATAACATAATCAGTGCAGCCCTTGTGACGAAATCTGAAGCTATTCATCCAGGGTATGGATTTCTTTCGGAAAATTCACAATTAGTTGATGCATGTAGATTAAATAATATAAAGTTTATAGGCCCTTTAAAAGAACATATGGAGACTATGGGTAATAAATCAGAAGCAAGAAGAACCATGATCAATGCTGGTGTACCTGTTGTGCCCGGGTCAAAAAAATCCACTAATGATTCGAAAGAAGCATATGAAATTGCTAAAGATGTAGGCTTTCCAGTTATAATTAAGGCTGCAAGTGGCGGTGGTGGCCGAGGCATGAGAATTGTTCATAACGAAGAAGACTTCACCGAAAAGTTTAATATGGCAAAATCAGAGTCTAGTGTTGCTTTTAATGATGATTCTATGTATATAGAAAAGTTTGTAGAACAGCCAAGGCATATAGAATTTCAAATATTAGCTGACAACTATGGCAATGTTATTCATTTAGGTGAAAGAGATTGTTCTATACAAAGGAGAAATCAAAAAGTACTAGAGGAAGCACCCTGTACGATAATAAGTAATGACTTAAGGGATATAATGGGAGAAGTGGCTGTAAAAGCAGCAAAAGCTGTGAATTACGTAAATGCAGGTACTATTGAATTTCTACTGGATACAAATAAAGATTTTTATTTTATAGAAATGAATACAAGGATCCAAGTAGAACATCCTGTGACGGAAATGACGACAGGAATAGATTTAATAAAAGAACAGATAAGAATATGTTACGGTGAAAAACTAAGTGTAACCCAAGCGCAAGTAAAGATAAATGGTCATGCGATTGAGTGTAGAATAAATGCAGAAAACCCTAATGAAAACTTTAAGCCTTCTCCGGGACAAATAGAAGGATATTTCTCACCAGGTGGATATGGCGTTAGAGTAGATAGTCATATTTATAGTGGATATACTATTCCCCCCACTTATGACTCAATGATTGCGAAAATAATTGTATGGGGAAAAAATAGAAATGAAGCTATTAATAGAATGAAAAGAGTATTAGATGAATCAGTTATAGCAGGGATTATGACAAATATTGAATTTCAAAAACAGATATTAAATAACAATAGCTTCCAAGAGAATAAAATAGACACATCATTTATAGATAAAGAAATATTTACAGAATAAGCTTCGAGATAAGGGGAGATAACATATGCTAAAAGATATTTTTAGTAAAAAGAAATATGCCACCATAAATTTATCAGATGATGATTACAAAATAACTTTTACACCTACTGAGAGATATAAACCAACAGTGAAAACTGGAAAATACAAAAAAGAAAAAAGACTTGGTGCTAGACAAAGAATCAATGAATTAATTGATAAGAACGCATTTGTAGAGTTTGACACAGATATAAAAACAGCTAACCCCTTAAATTTTCCTGAATATAAAGAAAAAATAACAAAGGCTATTGAAAATTCAGAGGAAAATGAGGCTGTAATTACAGGAAAAGGCAAAATCAGAGGTGAAAATTGTATTTTATGTGTTATGGAACCAAACTTTATGATGGGTAGTATGGGATCTGTTGTAGGAGAAAAGATAACGAGGGCAATTGAAAAAGCAATAGACGAAAAGGTACCTGTTATAATATTTTCAGCATCTGGGGGAGCTAGAATGCAAGAAGGACTCTTATCACTTATGCAAATGGCTAAAACATCAGCTGCAATATCTAGATTGTCCAAAGCTGGTTTGCTTTATATTTCCGTTTTAACAGATCCGACCACCGGGGGTGTAACTGCAAGTTTTGCAATGTTAGGTGATATTATAGTGGCCGAACCAGGTGCATTAATTGGATTTGCTGGTCCTCGAGTAATTGAACAAACGATAAAACAGAAACTACCTAAAGGATTTCAAAGGGCGGAGTTATTACAAGAAAAAGGCTTTATTGATAAGATTGTAGCTCGAAAGGATATGAGAAACTTTTTGTATAGAATGTTAAAAATCCACGCACTAGGTGGTGAAACTAATGCATAGTATATTAGAATTTGAAAAACCCATTCATGAATTGGAAAGTAAAATAAAAGAATTAAAATACTTTGCGGCAGAAAATAATGTTGACTTAGGGCAGGAAATAGATATTTTATCAAAAAAGCTTGAGAAGATGCGAGTAGATCTTTATGAAAATTTAACTTCTTGGCAAAAAGTAAAGCTTGCACGGCTTCAATCTAGGCCTACTACAATGGACTATATTGAGCGATTAATTTCTGATTTTACAGAGTTACATGGTGATCGCTTTTTTGGAGATGATAAAGCAATTATTGCAGGAATAGGTGTATTTGAAGGAATACCTGTGACTATAATCGGCCATCAAAAAGGAAAAAACACGACAGAAAATATCGAAAGAAACTTTGGCATGCCTCATCCAGAGGGTTATAGAAAAGCTTTAAGACTAATGAAACAGGCTGAAAAATTTAAAAGACCTATTATTACATTTGTTGATACGCCAGGTGCCTATCCAGGATTAGGAGCAGAAGAAAGGGGACAGGGAGAAGCAATAGCCGTAAATCTTATGGAAATGAGTCAGTTAGAAACGCCTATTATATCTATTGTTATAGGAGAAGGGGGAAGTGGAGGCGCCCTAGCCCTTGGTGTTGCAGATAGAGTAGCTATGCTTGAGCACTCTATATATTCAGTAATATCACCTGAAGGACTTTCCAGCATATTGTGGAAGGATGCAAATTTAGGACAAAAAGCAGCTAATATTATGAAGCTAACGGCACAGGAATTATTATCATTAAATGTAATAGATCATATTATAAAAGAATCTTTAGGTGGTGCTCACAAAGGTATAGATTTTACTGCGGACAATATTAAGCAGTACTTAATAAGTGAATTGAAAGAATTAAGAAAGTTAAGTTATGAAGAACTAATAGATAAAAGATATGAAAAAATTCGAAACATAGGAATATGGAAATAACATACAAGCTAATAATACTCTCCATAGTTATACAGCCAAAAAATACGGCTGTTTTTCTAAGGAGAGTTTTTGTGTTATAAAATATTAGTTCAAAGAAATATGAATAACGGAAGGTTAATTTAAAGTATGGTTATCCACTTCGTATTTTATGACACCAAATAAATTTGTTAACATAAAATATAAAGAGGAGTGAGGTTTATGGTAAAGGGTCATTTGATAGATGGAAAAAGTATTGCCTTAATTATTGCAGTATTTTCCATAGTTGCATCTAAATCAATAAAAGATCCTGCTAAAGCAGCTCTAATTGGAGGTTGGATTTCTGTTTTTGGTGAGACACTAGAGGCTATTGCAGATACACAGGAATATAAAGAAGAAAAAGAAGAAGAGAAAAGAAAAATTAAGGAAGAGATTGATGAATTACAAAGAAGACTAAAAGAATTAGATAAATGGTAGTACTTAATAGATTATAAACCCTTATATAATAGACGACTCTATGAGTCGTTATTTGTTTTTGATAAACTATTAAATGAGAAAATTAAAATATATATAGTTAAAATAACCAATAAATAACTAACAAATTACCCTTAGGACAGTTTTTACAACAAAGGTATAAAAACCTTATTTAGAAATAAAATTTACCATATACTATATTAAATTAAAGCATTCGTTGGAATGAGGTAATCAATATGAAATTTAAAAACATTATAAAAAAGATAGGAATTGTTTATGCAATATACTTGATTGTATTTGGTGTTATTGTATTTGCCTTTCATAGTAATTATACAGATAAACCAGATGTACAGCAGTATTTAAGTGAAGAAGAGGGGCCAGATAGAGTTGTTTTACTAGAAGATAGATATGCTTCTGCTATAGGTCGTATTAACCTTATCGAGAATGCAGAAAAGTCAGTAGACATCGCATATTATACGCTGCATAAAGGAATTATGAGTGATGTGTTTTATGGAAAACTTTTAGAGGCTGCAGATAGGGGTGTACAGATTCGATTTTTAGTGGATGGTATGTTTCATAATATGAGAGGGAAAAACAGGTCTGCAAAATATGCTTTATTAGATCATCCAAATATAGATCTAAAGTTTTATGAACCAATAAGCTTTATAAAGCCTTGGACCTTAAATAATCGATTGCATGATAAATACATGATAGTAGATAATCAGTATGCAATGATTGGTGGAAGAAATATTGGAGACAAGTATTTTCTTGAAGATTATAATGGAGAATTTGTTCATGACAGGGATGTTCTTATCGTAAATACGGATAGAATTGATGTGGGATACAGTGTAGTAGAAGATATGAAACAATATTTCAATAACCTTTGGAATCATGAATTTACTTCAGAACATAAAGAATTAAGGAATAGACAAATAAAAAAAGCCACCGAAAAAAGATATGGGTTAAGGATAAAATTATTAGAGACAGAAGAAAAGTATCCTGAAATGTTTAAGTCTGATTTAGACTGGTTAAAGAAATCTATCCCAACAAATAAGGTGACATTAGTTTATAATCCTGTTACACGGTTTAATAAAAAACCAAACATTTTATTGACTATTAGTGAACTACTAGAATATGCAACCAATACATTTGTCATACAAAGTCCTTATGTAATACCAACAAACCATATGCTTAAATATATAGACGTAGAGAGTATCAGTTCAAAGGATGTTATTGTTATAACAAATTCTATAGCAGCAAGTCCTAATTATTTTGCAATGGGAGGATATAAAAACAAACGAAAAGATATTGTTGATATAACATCAAAAGTTTATGAGTATCATGGGCCGGGTTCAATTCATGGCAAGTCATATATTATAGATGATAGGCTTAGTGTTGTTGGATCATTCAATCTTGATGCAAGAAGTAGTTTTTTGAGTACTGAAAGTATGGTGATAATTGATAGCGAAGCGTTTACAACGGAACTTTTTAAAGAAATGGATAGCATTGTAGGAAAGAGTTTAAAAGTAAATGACAACTATGATTATGCAGAAAGTGACACAGTTATAGAAAAAAAATCAAGTTTAATAAAAAGAGTAATAATTGCAATATCAAGTATCTTTTCATACATTTTTGACTTTTTACTTTAATAATAAGGTTACTTAAAAGATGTATTAATAAAAAAAGTTTTTTTCATAATGAGAAAATTTTTGAAGAAGTCACATAAAGCAATTGAATAAGTAGGATTGACTTGTTACAACACATATAGAGTTTCATAATTATTTAAAAAAAATATAAATATGGACTATTGTTATGAAAAATGAAATATGATATAATAAATCTTGCATTTGGGAATTGTATTAATTATTATTAAAAAATAAATTCTCAATAAAATAATTTGTTATTTGAAAAAAATACGTACATATAAATTCAAATAACAGAATTTTAGTTAGATTTACCAAAATAAAAAAGCTTATAGGGGGAGAAAAAGTGAAAAAATTTAAAAGTTTATCAGTTTTAATGATAAGTATATTAGTTTTAGCAGTATTTTTAGTGGGATGTAGCACAGATGATCGTTTATCAATTGCAACAGGTGGAACTTCTGGCGTTTACTATCCTCTAGGTGGTGCAATACAAACTATTATTAATGATAATGTTGAAGGAGTAACAGCTTCTACTGAATCCACAGGTGCTTCAGCTGAAAATGTTAACCTAATAAACAACGGCAGCGCTGATTTCGCGTTAATTCAAAATGATATTTCTTACTACGCTTTTAATGGCGTTGAAATGTTTGAAAACGACGAACCAATGGAAAATTTAAAAGCTGTGGCTTCATTATATCCTGAAACAGTTCAAATAGTAACTAATGCTTCAGCAAATATTAATTCTGTTGAGGATTTAAGAGGTAAGAGAGTTGCTGTTGGGAATATTGGAAGTGGAGCTGAAGCTAATGCACGACAAGTACTTGAGGCATATGGCTTAACATACGAAGATATCACACAAGAATATCTATCATTCGGTGAAGCTGCAGATCAATTAAGAGATGGTCATGTAGAGGCTGCGTTTTTAACAGCTGGTACGCCTACTGCAGCAGTGACTGATTTATCAACAACACACAATATCAACATTATTTCAATATCTCAAGAAGTGGCACAGTCACTAGTAGCTCAATTTCCATTCTATGATCAAGTAACGATTCCAGCAGGAACCTATAGGAACCAGGATGAAGATGTAGAAACTGTAGCAGTTATGGCAATGTTAACAGTAAGAGCGGGTTTAAGTGAAGAAGTAGTTTATAATGCAACTAAAGCTTTCTTTGAAAATCTAGATACATTAGCAAACGCTCATAGTAGAGGCGGAGATATTACTTTAGAAGGTGCAAAAGATGGGGTTTCATTAGAAATTCATCCAGGGGCACAACGCTACTACGATGAAGTTAACCAGTAAATTATTCAAAAATGGGCATCGATATTTTAGATGCCCATTATCTTTAATAACTATTGTATCTACTATAGTTATATTTTTGATGTTACTTGTATATTTTTTTGGGCCTATTTATTATGGCATTAGTGTAAAAACGGCTGAGGGTCAAGTTTTAATTAATTATAAGCTAGAACCAAAAAGTGAGATATACATTGATTATACACACTCTGTGGCAAGGTCAAATGTAAGAGACGTTTTTGAGCTAAATGATGATTTCACCTTTACTTTGACAAGAACAGAATATGAGGCCTTTGGGGCAGGATTACCAACTGAAAAATATGAATCATTCGAACTTATAGATGGAAGATACATTAATAAAGGAATCAATATAGTTTTAAAAGAAATTCCACTAAGGATAGGAAAGATAGCAAAGCATAAATTATCATTTGAAGATGAAGTAGTGTTTGATCTTTTAGATTATATAGAAGCCGGAGAATTAGTGATTATAGAACCGTCAAAACTGACTAGATGGAAAATAAGACAACAAAGGAGGACTGAGTTTGAAAAATAATGAATTACAAGATCAAAATGAAGTGAAAGATCAGATAGATGTAGATGATAAGTTAGCAGAATTTGACACTTCCTCAAATATTAGATCATTTAAAGGAAACATGGCAAAATTAATTACGCTTATTGCGATCACAATGTCCTTATTTCATTTATATACAGCTGGATTTGGAAATTTACTAGCATTAAAACAACGCTCTACGCATTTATTATTTGTTTTTGTATTAGGATTTTTACTATATCCGATTAGTAAAAAGGCTAGTAAGAGAAAAGTACCTTTTTATGATTGGCTATTCTGTGGATTAGGACTTGTAGTTACTTCATATATTATTTTAAACTTTGATAATATAGTAAGGCGTAATGGGATTCCAACAACAATAGATATCGTATTTGGCGTAATTGCAATTTTACTTGTTTTAGAAGTTACAAGACGAAGTATTGGACCTGAGTTACCTATCATTGCAACGGTATTTATTGTATATGCATTTATTGGACCTTATTTACCAGGGGCATTAGGGCATAGAGGATACAATATTAGTAGACTGGTAAATCAGTTATACATTACTTTAGAAGGTATCTTTGGAACACCCCTTGCTGTTTCATCAAGTTTTGTATTTATGTTTATATTATTTGGTTCATTTCTTGAAATCACAGGTGTTGGACAGTTTTTTATAGATATATCTTTCTCTCTAGCAGGACATAAAAAGGGTGGACCAGCAAAGGCTGCTGTACTTGCCAGTGGATTTATGGGGTCAATTTCTGGAAGCTCTATAGCAAATACAGTAACAACTGGAGCATTTACAATTCCATTGATGAAAAAAGTGGGATATAAACCTAATTTCTCTGGTGCTGTAGAAGCTGCAGCTTCTACAGGTGGACAAATTTTACCACCCGTAATGGGTGCCGCTGCGTTTATAATGTCAGAAATGACAGGTATATCCTATCTGACAATTGTAGTTAGTGCTATTGTACCTGCACTACTATACTATTTAGGTGTTACAGTGATGGTGCATCTACAAGCATCTAAACAAGGTTTGGTTGGGATGAAAAAAGAAGAACTCCCAGATTTTAAAGGCACAATGAAAAATGGTTTTCATCTTATACTCCCTTTAGTAGCAGTTGTACTATTTTTAATTATTCGTTCGCCATTAAGAGCTGCACTAAATAGTATAATAATAGCATTAGTTGTCTCAATGCTAAGAAAACATACTAGAATTAAATTTAAAGATATACTGTTTGCTTTAGAAGATGGAGCTAAAAAAGCCGTTAGTGTTGCTGCTGCATGTGCATGTGCTGGGATTATAGTTGGAATTGTAAGTTTAACAGGTCTTGGGCTTACATTTGCTAATATGATCGTTAGTTTAGCTGGCGGTATGCTTTTACCAACTCTAATATTAACCATGATCGCATCCATTATTTTAGGGATGGGATTACCAACTACAGCAAAATATATTATTTTAGCGACAATGGCAGCACCGGCGCTTGTTCAATTAGACGTACCTTTAATTGCTGCACATTTATTTATTCTATATTTTGGTGTTATAGCAGACGTTACACCTCCAGTTGCATTAGCTGCATATGCAGGAGCAGGAATTGCTGGTGGAGAATCATTTAAAACAGGAATAAATGCACTTAAACTAGGCTCAGCAGGGTTTATTGTACCATTTATTTTTGCTATGAACCCTTCGTTACTATTGATAGATGTTACAATAGGTGGTGCAATTGTAACAATTGCCACAGCATGTTTAGGAATTATTGCTTTTGCTAGTGGGGTTCAAGGTTATATGTTCACTCACACTAAATTACACGAAAGAATTTTATTTATAGTGTCAGCACTAATGCTAATACATCCAAATATAGTAGTAGATACTATAGGTTTAGTTATTCTTGCAGTACCAGTACTATTACAATATAGAAGACATAAAACAAATACGATCGAAGTTAAAGTGTAACAGCAAATTAATTCGTATTAAATAAACATTAGTAAAAAGCTATTCGAGTTTTCTCGAATAGCTTTTTGCATCTAAAGAACTTGTGCTATTGTAAATATAATCCACATTAAAAAGAAGCTAATAATCATTGATAAATTAATCAAGGTACTAATAAATTTTTGATTATAATTAAATTGAACAGAATAAGGAAGGCAAACCAAACCTATAGGTAAAATAAATGCAATTAGAAAAGTATAGCTTAAAATAGGATCGAAGGGTACTATGTAAAACAGTAAAATACCAAAGAATAAGCCTAAAATGTATCTCATAGATAATAGTTTGATTATGTTTTTATAATAAGTTGTATCAAATGAGAAACTCAAATAAATTCCTAGCAATAACAATGAAAGAGGCATATTTGCCCTAGCAAATATATCAGCCATGTCTATAATAGTGGAAGGAAATTGTAGCCCCAATAAATTAATGGACAAAGTAATGATATAGGTCATCAAAGGAGTTGAACCTATAAGACGTTTTGAAATACTTTTATAATCTACAGAATCTACACTAGAAGAATATACACTGGCTAAAATATAGCACATACCAAAGGTTATAAATGAATTACCTATAGCAAACATTGCCATATACGTAAGTCCGGATTGCCCCCAAATTGCTTCAACGAAAGGGAATGAAAAGAGCCCAATATTATATCCCGGTAAAGTCATTGTCAACATACCTTTTACATGACGCTTTTCTTTCCGAAAGGTAAATATAGCTATTACAGTTAAAAAAAGCCCAAATGCAAACTGGGAAATAGACAAAGTAATTAAAGACCATTGAACAGTAATTTGGCTAAAGGTGCTAATTACGACAGATGGTAGGGTAATATTGAAAATTATTTTAGCAATGCTGTTTCCATCTTTTTCAGTAAGAATACTACAGCGCTTTAAAATATAACCTAACATAATTATAAGCATTGATAGTATAAATTGATTATTAACGTCATTCATTTAGTAGCCCCCTAAGATGTCTATTCTTAACAATAATATTATATCAAATTATTTTACAGTAAAAAAATATATCGTATAAAATTTAGTGTATATATTTTTGATTTTTGTGAGGAGCGTTTAGTGGAAATTACAAAATTGTGGTAAAATTAATAATATATATAAAGTATTTAGGATGGTACTTAATAAGGAGGCTTTGTTATGATAGAAGTTAATCAAATTAAAAAGAAATTTTATGATAAAAAAAATGGTAATTTTTATGCATTAAAAGATATTTCTTTTACGGTCAATAAGGGGGAAATTTTTGGTCTTCTTGGTCCAAATGGGGCAGGAAAAACAACATTACTAAGAATTATGGCTTCAATCATGCAAGCAACATCAGGACACGTTAAAGTTAATGGGTATGACTCAAAAAATGAGGCGGAAGCGGTAAAAAAGTCTATTGCATTTTTATCCGGAAATACAAAATTGTATAAAAAATTGACGCCGGTTGAAACAATGCGGTTTTTTGGTAAATTGTATGGAATTGATAAACAACTTATAGAAAAACGGATAGATACAATATTAAATACCCTTGATATGTATTCTTTTAAAGATAGAGTTATTGAGAAACTTTCAACGGGTCAGGTACAAAAAACTTCAATTGCACGGTGTATGATTCATGATCCACAAATTTATATCCTGGATGAGCCAACTCTAGGTCTTGATATTTTGACAAGTAGAACAATTATTGATTTTATTCAAACTGAAAAAACACGGGGTAAAACAATAATATTCTCAACCCATTACATGGAAGAGGCTGACACTTTATGCGATCGTATAGGCCTAATTCATGAAGGGGATTTGATTGAGACGGGAACGTTAGAAGAACTTAAGTTAAAGACAGGTAAAGGAAACATACGAGAAATCTTTTTATCCTATATAGATCGGAGTGAACCCTTTGATAGGATTAAGTAACACACTAATTATATGGAAAAAAGAAATGATTGCTCTGTTTAGAGATAAGAAAGCACTTTTAACTATTTTCTTACCTATTCTAATCTATCCTTTACTAATTATTATTTTCATGGGATTTGTAAATATTGTGCAATCAAACTTAAATCAGAAAGTAAGTACAGTAGCTGTGAAGCAATATATAGCCGATGAACTACTACATAAACTCGAAGAAGATGAAAAAATTCAGCTTATAGAGCTACAAGGGGCAGAGCTAGTAAAAGAATTTGAAGATCAGCACGATGCACAGATAAAGGGTTCTATTGATGAAGGCATTGAAAAATATACCCTTTATTTTAATAGGACAATTGATACTAGCCAAAGAGCAGCAATGCGAGTCCAAAGACATATTATAGAATATGAAGAAGAAATTAGAGAAAAAAATTTAGATAAGATAGGCATGAGCGATCAAATTAATAATATTGTACAGATAGAGCATATTGAACTTACTGATGATGGTGAGTCTAGAAGTATTTATATGATACTAGGCATGCTTATTCCTTTTATTATTGTAATTTATGGTATTTCCGGAACCTACACAATTGCATCTGATTTAAGTGCAGGAGAAAAAGAAAGAAATACTTTAGAAACCATATTTTCTATACCGATCAAGCGTTTTCATATAATAATCGGAAAGCTATTAGCCTGCGTTACTGTAGGTATTATAAGTGGCATGGTAAATATATTAGCCATTTTTCCAATTGTCTACGGAATAACGGTTAATATCCCTGAATTTCAAGTAAGTATTTCCCTAAGTCTATTCTTATTTTTGTTGATTGTTTTAGTTGTTTTAATGGTATTGACCAGTACATTCTTTATAGGCCTAGGGTTATTAGCAAAGACATATCAAGAATCTCAAAATTATGGATCCGTATTATTAATATTATTTATGGCGTTAAGTTATATTGCTATATTGCCTGCCATTGAAATTTCAACGGTAACATTGATGATTCCAATAACTAATGGAATACTTATTATGCGAGAAGCATTTTTAGGTAATTATACGGTTTTAAATACACTATATGTTTTAAGTATTAATTTAGGTTTGGCAGGTATAGGTGTGTTCATTATGAATTACTTATTTAAATCTGATCGTGTCATTTTTGGAGGTGAAAAGGGATGAGTTGGTCTGTAATCAAACAGTTGATAAAAAAAGAATTACTGACACTTATAAGAAATAAAAGAGTACTCATTGGCCTTGTTGCACCACTGATTTTACTACCTGTATTAATATATGGATTTCAGCAAATAACCGAAATGACACACAGATCTAGTGAAGAAACCAAAAGTAATATCATATTAAAAACTGGTGAACAAGAACTGCCCCAAGATTTAAAACATAAGATGAATAAGAATGAACAAATTAAGTTATATAAATATGAAACCGGAGTAGAAGAACGCACAACCGACTTAATATTTAGCTATGAATATACTAATGATCGCCATTTAATTGAGTTAACCTACGATTCAGGAAGAAATAGTGGGTTGCGTGCAGTCGAAAGAATAATGCCTATATTGGATGAATTTAAAGAGTTAGAGCAAATAAGGTTATTAGAAATGCATGGTAGCACTGAAAATATACTTAACTCAATTGTTTTGAATACGCAAGATGTATCAACTGCAAAAGAACAAAGTAATTATTCTCTTAGTGGGGTACTACCATTAATTTTAACTTTGTATGCATTGTTATCCGTTGTTAATTTTGCTATAGAATTATCAACTGCTGAAAAAGAGATGGGTACCCTAGAAACTTTATTTTCGGTTCCGGTAAAAACAGTGGAAGTGGTAATAGCTAAATTACTTTCATGTATACTGTTAGGTATAATATCAATGTTGTTAAGTTTGATTATTTTATTTTTAATTCTACCCCAAATGATAGGGGTAGATAGCTTAGGTGGTGCTATGGAGTTATCGAACATTTTAATCGTACTTATTGCATTACTCCCATTGATTTTTATAGGTGCAGGAGCAAGTATCGGAGTAGGAATGTTTGCTAATAGCTATAAAGAATCTGGTGCCTATTTGACACCCTTAATTTTTGTTTTTATGATACCTGCATATATTGGTGCAACACCAGGAGTAGAGTTAACACCTATCTACACATTAATACCGATTATAAACGCTACTTTGTTAATTAAGTCTGTTTTTCTTGAAAATTTAAATATATCATTACTACTATTGACTTTTGTTGTAAATGGGATGTTCTCAGTTTTAAGTTTATTATTTTTATTTAAAGTTTTTGGAGAAGAACAGATTTTATTTGGTGTTGGAAAAGGAACGACATTTAGACTTAATAGAAAAGAACTGAGTAAAAGAAACTTTATTGAGGTTGAGGATGCTTTAGTAAGTTTAGCAGTAATGACTATTTTATTTATTTATCTTAGTACTATATTATCCGGTTGGTTTGATGCCATACATAGTACGGTAATTGTTCAATATACGATTTTTGGCGCAATGCCTCTAGGCATATTATGGTATCTAAAAGCATCATTTAAAAAATCTCTAGGATTGAGAAAACCCTTACTAACTGATTTTATAGGCGGAATAGGATTGTGGCTTGCAACAATTGCAGCAATATTTATTTATCAAATGTCTATTATGCCTTTTATAGAAGAAGCACCAAATTTAGTAGAACTAGAGGCACAAATTAAATCTCTAAGTTTACTAGGTAAATTTTTTGTTATTGCCTTAACCCCCGGGATTTGTGAAGAACTATTTTTTAGAGGATTAATCTTAAGATCTTTAGAGAAAAGCTGGGGAGCTAAATGGGCGATAATTATATCCGCGTTAGCTTTTGCCATTATTCATTTAGATATAGTTCGTCTCGTACCAACCTTTTTACTAGGACTTACTTTCGGTTATATTACAGTAAAATCCAGATCTATATTTCCTGCAATCTTTTTACATGTATTAAATAACAGTATGGCAGTTTTTTTGCCTAGTACCATAGAGCTAAAATATGGATGGCTAATGATTATGTTTGTTGTTTCTTTAGCTATAGGAATAGGTATCTTTCAAAGGAAACGGTTTTATCGTTAGCTGTAGATATATAATTTGTTTTATCAATAAAAAATAACAAAACTTAAGCAATATTACATATTTTTGTAATAACATGTTATAATAAAATAAAGTTTTTGAATTGGAGGAATATAGTTGAATAAAATTGCATTGGTAACGGATAGTACAAGTGACTTGGATAAAGAAGAAGTCGAAAAATACAACATTCATGTGCTCCCGCTTAAAATTGTATATAAAGACAGGGAATATACTGATAGGGTTGATATAACACCGGAAGAAGTATATAACAACATGGAAGTTGAAGTGCCAACAACTTCTCTACCAACAATGGAGGATATTGATCGTCTTTTTGTCAAACTCAAAGAAGAAGGATATACCCACATAATTGTGGTAACTATTTCATCAGGTTTATCAGGAACGCATAATAGTGTTAGGCTGGTGAGTGAAAATCATCCAGAAATTAAATTTGAGATATTTGATTCAAAGGCACTGTCTCTTGGTGCAGGAGCAATAGTATTAGAATGTGGTGAAATGATAAATGAAGGAAAAAGTTTTGATGAGATAGTTGAAAATTTACCAAAGCTAAGAGATAAGATAAAACTATTCTATGTGTTAGACACCCTTAAGTATCTTATTAAAGGTGGTCGTATTGGAAAGGTTTCTGGAAGTATTGGGGAGCTATTAAATATGAAACCTATTATTTCAATTGATAAAGAAGGAGTGTATTACACCTATAAAAAAGTTAGAGGAAGAAAGCAGAGTATTTTAGAGATTTACAATATCGTAAGAAATACACTTGAAGAAAAAAGAGCGAAGGTCTGGGTGCTTCATGGAGGGGCTAAAGCAGAAGCCCAAGAACTTTATGATAAAATATCAAAGCTTCAAAACATTACTAGGCTAGGGTTTAGCGATATAAGTCCAGTAGCAGGAGTACATACAGGTCCGGGTTTAATAGGCATTACAATTATGACTGAGTAAAAAAATAAATACACAAAAATAATACACCACTATCATTAGTGGTGTATTATTTTTGTGTATTTATTATAAAGGAGCTTTATATGTTATACTAAAATAGCATGTTACTTATATTACCACTATAGGTATATTTAATTTTAAATAACATAATATGTTATTTAAAATTGTTATATAAAAAGGGGGGATATCATTTGATTGATTGGTTAAATGAGGCATTAGTATTTGATAAAGTATATTGGTACTTAGCTATACCTTTCACAGTGCTATTACTAATACAATTATTGAGTACTTTCTTAGGTTTTGGTGGTGAAGGTGGTTTTGACAGTGTAGAAGAAAGTGTAGACATCGGAGATGATGGTGATTTTGAACCTGGATTTGAAATATTTACAGTAAGAAACTTTATAACTTTTTTTGCTGTATTTGGTTGGTCGGGTATTACCTTTTCCCATAGTGGATTAGGTAATTTTGCAACAATAGTTTTATCTACAATGCTTGCAATTATTGTACTTTTAATTGTATCATCGCTTTTTTACTTCATAACAAAGTTAGCAGATAGTGGTACAATGAATTTACAACGGGCTAAAGGTGTTATAGGAGAAGTGTATTTATCGATTCCCGGGAATAGAAAAGGTATGGGTAAAGTCAACATTACATTACAAGGATCCTTAAGAGAGCTAGATGCTATGACTGATAATAAAAAAGATATTAGTACAGGAAGTATTGTTAGAGTAGAAGATGTAATCAGTAATAGCATATTACTGGTAGAAAAAATAAATAAGGGGGAAAAATAATGGAGTCAGCATATGGAGTTATTTTAATAACAGTTATTGTAGTTATTATATTTGGTACAATTGCAGCATTATTTTCTAGGTACAAAAAATGTCCTTCAGACAAGATTTTAGTTGTTTATGGTAAAGTTGGTAAAGAGGGTAATGAAAATAGATCCTCAAAATGTATTCACGGTGGTGCCGCATTTATATGGCCAGTAATACAGCACTACGAGTTTTTAGACCTTACACCGCTATCAATTGAAGTAAATCTTCAAAATGCACTAAGCAAACAAAATATTCGTGTTGATGTACCTTCAAGATTTACTGTTGGTATTTCAACTGAACCTGGTGTAATGCAAAACGCAGCAGAGCGATTACTGGGCTTAGGCTTAACAGAAATACAGGAGTTAGCAAAGGATATTATCTTTGGACAATTGAGATTGGTCATTGCTACGATGGACATAGAAGAAATTAATACAGATCGAGATAAATTTCTTGAAGCGGTTTCGAGTAATGTTGAAACTGAACTGAAAAAGATTGGTTTAAGATTAATAAATGTAAACGTTACAGATATTAATGACGAGTCTGGATACATTGAAGCCCTTGGTAAAGAAGCAGCGGCAAAGGCTGTCAATGATGCAAAGAAAAGTGTGGCAGAAAAAGATAGAGATGGTTCCATTGGTGAAGCACAAGCTAGAAGGGATCAAAGGGTTGAAGTTGCAGAAGCAGATGCCATAGCAGTTGAAGGTGAAAATAGGTCTAAGATTACTGTTGCGAATTCTGAAGCAGAGAAAAGAGAAAAAGCAGCAGAAGCAGAAAGAAGAGCAAGTGCAGCAGAGAAAGTACAGTCTGCAAAGGCACTTGAAGAGTCTTATTTAGCAGAAGAAGAAGCAGAAAAATCAAGAGCTAAAAGAGAAAAAGCGACTAAAGAAGCCGATGTACTTGTTCATGCAGAAGTTGAAAAACAAAAGTTAGAAATAGAGGCAGAAGCACAGGCGGAAGAATTCAGAAGGATTGCAAAAGGAGAAGCAGATGCAATCTTTGCAAAAATGGATGCCCAGGCAAGAGGAACTAAGGAAATGTTAGAGAAGCAAGCACAAGGTTTCCAAAAGTTAGTAGAAGCTGCTGGTGGTAATCCAGAAAAAGCTGTAATGATGATGATTGCCGATAGGTTACCGGAAATAGTAAAAATACAAGTAGAAGCAATTAAAGGAATTAATATTGATAAGGTAACTGTGTGGGATAATATGGGTGGAGGAAAAGAAGGTGGAAAACCAGCTACAGCTAATTTTCTGTCAGGTATGATGCAGTCACTACCCCCATTGCAAGATGTATTTAATAGCGCTGGGTTAAATTTACCAGATTATCTTATACAGAATAAAGAAGAAGCCGGCACATTAAAAGTAGAAGAAAAACAGGTAGAATTAAAGGATGAGGAATAAAAGAAGATCAGTATAAAAAGTACCACTGTAGCTTTAAAAAGCTCAGTGGTACTTCTTTTTTTATTTTGAGTTTAAAGCCAAGTGTTTATAACGAAAAGCACTAGGGTATGTCATTAATACAGACATCTTTTGTGCCAGAAAATATTCAATAAATCAAAAAATCACCCGAAACTAAAATTTAAAATACTTAATTAGGAGGCGATATTTTGTTTACTAGAAACGAATTAGACAAATTATTAAACAGTAGAAAAGAAGTAAATGTATCAATTTTCTTAACAACAGCAGCAGAAGAGCGCAACTTAGAAAAGGGTAGAATAAAATTAAAAAATTTAATAAAACAATGTGAAAACAAACTACTAGAGTTAGTTGAAAAGGATAAGGTCAAAAAAATTACCTATCCCTTTGAACGTCTTTTGGAAGACACAAAATATTGGAATTCCTTAGATAAAGGATTAGCTATGTTTGCTACTGAAGAAGATTTTTATCACTACACAGTACCCTTTGAATTCCAAGAGTTTGCCACAGTAAAAGATGATTTTTATATTAAACCATTATTTCCAGTATTTCAACAGAACGGTCAATTTTATGTTTTGACTATCAGTCAAAATGATATGCGTTTATTACACTGTACTAGAGATGATGTAAAGGAAATAGACCTAGAAGAAGTGCCAACGAGTTTACAAGAAGCTTTAAAGTACGATGATCCGGAAGACCAGCTTCAATTTAACACTAGAACCCCTAACAGTGGGAGTAGTAAAAGAAATGCAGTATTTCATGGACATGGATATGGGATGGAAGACAAAAAAACAGACATACTAAGATATTTTCAAGAAGTCAATACAGAGTTAATAAACTATATACAAGATACAACTACTCCAATAGTTTTAGCGGGGGTGGATTATTTATTCCCTATCTTTAAAGAGGCTAATAAAGAGCTAAACATAATAAATGAAGGCATAGAAGGAAATGTGGAAGAAGAAGTAAATAAAGACTTACAACAAGAAGCTTGGAAAATTATAAAACCATACTTTGAGCAGGAAGAGCAAAAGGCAATAGAAGATTATAACAATTTGATTGGCACTGGCAAAGCATCGAATGATTTAAATGATATTGTTTCTTCAGCATATAATCAAAGAGTGGAATCTTTATTTATCGCAAAGGATGAACAAGTTTGGGGTAATTTTGATGAAAAACAAAATCAAGTAGATATTAGTTCAGAAGATGATTACTGTAACCAAGAGTTATTGAATTTTGCAGCCATTCATACTTTTATAAATCAAGGTAAAGTTTATGTAATGGATAAAGATAAAATGCCAGGGAACAGTGAGCGATTAGTAGCAGCAGTTTACAGATATTAATTTTAAACACAATTCATACTGTTGAAATTCGATATCTATTTCTGATAAAATAATGTAGACAGCGTTAAGCATAAGAAAAAATGTATATGACTGAAGAATGGAGGCATAATTTATGCAGTATGATATAGACAAAATTAATGACATGATTAGCAGGTTTAAAAGACAGAATTTAAAACTTCAAGATATTACAATATATTATGATATGGATAATTGCTTAGCATTGTTTTCAATTCATGGCTTGGAAGAAAAGGCTTTATCAGAAATGGAGAATAGAGGTTACTTTGAAGGATTACCTGCATTAGACGATGGGACAAAGGTTATACCCGTACTACAATCTATGGGCGCACAGGTGAAAATACTATCAGCATGTATTAATACTGATTTTTGCAAACCTGAGAAAAGAGCATGGCTAGCCAAACATTTTCCAACAATAACTAATGACGATATTGTTTTATGTGAGGTTGGACAGACAAAAGCCCATATAATTGAATCAGCAGGCGGGGACCTTACCAAATCCATTTTAATAGATGATTACGGTCATAACTTGATAGGCTGGATCGATGCAGGAGGATTTGCAATTAAAAAAACTTTTTCAGGAAAAAGAAGAAACATACCAACAATAAAAAATCATGTTGAGATATTTAAGATTCTTTATGATTTAGATGTGTTAAATAAATAAGTCTAAATAAAAGCTACTAATACTGAAAAGTAATAGTAGCTTTTACTACTAACTAAGTGGATTTAAAGTTTTAGTATTTTATTTTGATAGAGACTTTACTGATGGCAGTTGTAATAAAACTGCTAAAATACCGGCGAATACGCCAATTACAATCCAAGGTGTGAACGCAGCTTTTATTCCATAAACATCAATCATTGCACCACTTCCAAAATTACCAATAGCTGCACCTATCCCCGATGCAAAATTAGCAACACTAAAATACACCCCTATTAGTTTAGGGTCTGCTATTGTACTCGTCACGCTATCTAAAACAGGCATAACAAACATTTCTCCGACAATAAAAATCAAAGCACAAAGCAAAAGAAAATAAAAACTATTGGCCCAACCTATTAAAGTGATTCCTATCCCTAAAAAAATAGTTCCTATAAACATTGATGTAGCATGGGTATGCTTTTCGAGAAAATGTTTTGAAACAAAAGGTTGAGTAATAATCACGAAAACACTAGAAATAGTCCAAATAATCCCTATTCGACTTGTATTTGTAAGTATTACTTCTGCTCTGAGCGGCAGTAATAATCCCAATTGAGTATGCAAAGCCCAAATACAAGCTGATATGACACTAAAGAGTAAAAAGCTTTTATCTCTAAAAACCCCTACGTATGAAGTTAACGTTAAAGTTGGACAAGGCTGGTCGCCACAATCTCTAGGCATAAAAATCCAAGAGGCTATCATTAATATTATATAAATAATACTAGAAATAAAGAAATTAAAATTAGTCGCAGTTAAAAGTACTAAAAGGCCTGATAAAGCAGCACCACCGTGGGCCGCAACACCTCTTAATGAAAAAGCTGTGGTTTTATTTTTCTCAGAAGCAACGTAGGTAATAGCAGCCTTAATTGTAGGTATATAAATACCTGTTCCAATACCATTTAAAGCTGAAAAACCGACTAGAAGATAGAAAGATTCAGTTAGTCCAAAACCTAAAAGAGCAATAGCCTGACTTAAATTACCAATAATAATTGTAATGTGATTTCCAAAACGACTACCAATAATCCCTGCTAAAATACTACCTAGTTGGATAAATAAAGATCCTGCTCCAATTACAATACCAATTTCACTCGGACTTAAACCTTTCGCAGTTTTTAACAATATAGGAAAGATTGGTACGATTAGATAAGCGGCAACATGAATAATTAAAATAGATGATAACAAAATCCACAAATCTCTATTTAAATTTACTTTTCTAATTCCAAACATAATAATTTAACCCCTTATATTGAGTCTGAATTTATCTTTTAGTATGTGATAAAAAATAAAATATAAACCAGTATATTGGATTGATTGTAAATACACGTTGTTAAAAAATTACTATGAAAAAAAGCATGTTAGAAAACATGAAAAAAAGGTATAAATGAATTAGATTATAAAACATTGAAATTATATACGGTTACTATGAGAAATGAGGGTGAAAAAAATGGATAAGAAAGTAATAATTGTGGGTGCAGGACCAGGTGGACTTACTGCTGGAATGTTGCTAGCCAGTCAAGGATATGATGTTGAGATCTTTGAAAAACAAAGCTATATTGGTGGAAGAACTTCTATGTTTGAGATGAATGGATATAAATTTGACTTAGGTCCGACATTCTTGATGATGAATCATGTTTTAGAAGATGTATTTAAGAAAACTGGTAGAGATATTGAAGATTATCTAGATATAAAAAAGCTCGATCCAATGTATCGTATCGTTTATGGAGACAGTGGAAGAGATTTTTATCCCTCCAGCAAACATGAAAAGATGGAAAGCGAAATCGAGAGATTATTCCCGGGAAATATTCCAGGTTATAGACGATACTTACAAAAAGAAAAGAATAAATATAATATTTTATTTGAGTGCTTAAAAGAGACATATTTAAAACCAGGAGATTTCTTAAAAAAAGAACTAATTAAGTCTATACCTTATTTAGGTGTAAGAAAAAGCCTTTTCGATGTATTGGGAAGTTACTTTAAAGAAGATGATTTAAAAATGGCTTTTACCTTCCAAGCTAAGTATTTGGGAATGTCACCATGGGAGTGTCCTGGGGCATATAGTATTATTTCTTATGTAGAGCATGATGGTGGTGTTCATCATGTTATGGGTGGCTTGGGAGAAATAACAAATGTGATGGCTAAGGTTATAGAGGAAGAAGGAGGAAAAATACATCTAAATACACCAATTAAAGAACTTTTAATTCAAAATGGAAAAGTGATTGGTGTTGAACTTGAAAATGGAGAAAAAGAACACGCGGAATACACCATAGTAAATGCGGATTTTGGTCACGCTATGACTAACTTGGTAGGTGAACAACATAGGAAGAAATATACAAAGAAAAAGATAGAAAAAAGTAAATATTCTTGTTCAACCTTTATGCTTTATTTGGGCGTTGATAAAATCTATGATATACCACATCATAATATACTTTTCTCAAATGACTATAAAAATAATGTCAACGAGATTTCAAAGAAAAAGATTCTATCTGAAGACCCCTCAGTATACATTCAGAATGCAGTTGTTACAGATGGAAGTTTAGCACCAGAAGGAAAATCGACAATTTATGTATTAGTACCTGTACCCAATAACACAAGTGAAATAGACTGGGAAAAAGAGAAAGCGTCCTTCAGAGAAAAAATATTAAACATTCTGGAGGAAAGAGGTGGACTATCAGACATAAAAGATCATATTGAAGTAGAGAGGATGGTAACACCCCTTGATTGGGAGGAAAAAATGGACGTTTATAAAGGTGCAGTGTTTAATCTGGGACATAATATCTCGCAGATGCTTTATTTCAGACCTCATAACCAATTCGAAGAGTTTGAAAACTGTTACCTAGTTGGAGGAGGAACCCATCCAGGAAGTGGATTGCCAACGATATTTCAGTCAGGAATTATTTCTACAGACTTAATCGTTAAACGTGATGCTAAGGACAATAAACAACCTAAAAAATATACAGCCAGTTAAAAAGTACAGCTATTAATTAATTCTATAAAAGAATAGTAATTTTGACAGTAATTTTTACTGTTAAATTGCTATTTTTTTATGTTTTTATAAAAAGCGAACAAATCTGGGAGAGATATATAATCTGTGGGTATATACATATATAGTAATAAAGTAAGTTGAATGAGAAGGAGTGGTCTAATGAAAAAGATATTAGTTGTGGATGATGAAGAAACCCTAAGAATGTTAATAGGTGATACCCTCGAAGATTTAGGATTTCTCATTGAGGAGGCTGAAAATGGAGAAATCGCTTTAAATAAAATTCAAAAAAATAATTATGATTTAATTATTTTGGATTATATGATGCCTAAATTAACAGGTTTAGATGTGGTGAGTAAACTAACTGAAGAAGAAAAGAAAAACACTAATATACTAATGCTAACAGCAAAGGCTCAAGAAAAGGATCAACAACATGCCTTTGAAAAAGGTGTGAAGTACTTTATGCCTAAACCCTTTAGCCCCATAGAATTATGTAATTTAGTGGAGGAAATTTTAAATGATTAATCTAAAAAACCCTATTGGGATAAGAAAGAAATATTTTAAGCGGGTTATTACAGTTCTATTAATAATTATTTTGCTGGCAGCAGCTACTGGTTTATACATAACCAGCTCACAAACTTTGTTGTATGAAGAACGTGAGGAAATTATGAAAAAGACCAAAGCTGTTGAAAACCTTGAAGATACCTTAGTACAGGTATTATTTAGAGCTCGGGGTTATTATGCTTTCCAGGATCCTTTAGAACTGGATAAACTTTATGACAATTTAGATGAATTAAAAGAACGAATAGAACAATTTAAAGGTCTACCCTTAACAGAAGAAGAAAAATCATTGCAACAGGATCTAGAAGAGTTTTATAACCATTATTCTAATGATTTATTACCTTTAGCTATTAATTATGTAGAAAACAATGATTATGATGCTTTAAGAGCGTTAGCCGGTGGTGGAGCGATTGTAACAGTAAATGAGTTTCTTAATTATACAATGCATTTTAAAGAGCGAGCAGATGAAATGCGTGATAAAAACTATGATAATATTTTAAACAAATTTAGTAACTTTAATATGATGATAGCTGGATTTGCAATTATAAGCATTTTATCACTCATCTATATAATTGGACGTATGCTAAAAGGGATAGTTATACCGATAGAAGAGCTAAGCGAAGCAACAAAGTCTTTGACTGTTGGAAACAAAATTAAACTGGAGAGTCGTAATCGTCAAGATGAAATAGGCTTTTTAAGTATTTCCTTTCAAGAAATGTCAGAAAAAATATACGAGAAGGAACAAGAATTAACAGCGCAAAACGAAGAACTGTTATCTCAACAGGATGAACTAGAAGAACAACAAGAAAAGCTAAAGCGTTATTTAATAGAAATTGAAAATATACAAAAAGCACTAGATAAATCCGCTATGCTTTGTGTTACTGATGCGAATGGGGTTATTATTAATGTTAATCAAAAATTTTGTGATATAACTCAATATAGCAAAGAGGAGCTATATGGTAATACAACACGTATATTGAAAAGTGGAGATCATAGAAAAGAATTCTATGATGATATGTGGCATATCATTAAAAATGGCGGTATATGGACAAAAGAAATGAAAAACAGAAAAAAAGATGGTTCTATATATTGGGTTAACGCAACGATTGTTCCATACCTGGATTCAAAGGGAGTACCTTATCAATATATATTAATTGGTGTGGATATTACAAAAATAAAAGAGATACAACAGCAATTGAAAATATCATTGGAAGAAACAAAAAAAACCAAAGAACAACTAGAGGTATATAATAAGTTAAATCATAATTTAACGCAAACATTAGAAAATGAGCAATTTATAAATATAGTTTTTCAATATTTACAAACTTTACTTGAATTTGATAAAGGCATTTTCTGGACAATGCCTGACAAGAAATTTGCAACTAAGGGTTTAACTAAAGAAATAGCCAAAACATTTTTAAATACAGGCTTGGATGATATATTAATGCGTGTTGGCAAAGAAAAATATTTTATAATAAAAAGGGAAGCAACACCTATGGAAAGAGGAATATCTGGAGAGCCATTTTATTGTTATGATTTATATACGGGAATATTTAATAGCTATGGAGAAACACTGGGAGTTTTTGCTGCTACAAGGTTAGGCAGACCCTATGAAGAAGGGGAAGTTACAGAAATAAATAGTTTAATGAAGCAACTCTCTCTAGCATTGGGGCAAATATTAATGTACCAAGAGGTTGAAAATGCAAAAAGATTAAATGAAAGCATTATTAATAATATAAATGAAGGTATACAATTTATTTCAGCTGAAGGAAATATGATTCAGCATAATCAACAATTAGAGAAAATTATAGATATAGAGGACTGTAAAAGTAAAGAAGTCGTTCATAGAGAGCATTGGATAAACTGCTTTACAAAAAATGTCCATGATAAATTACAATTAGAGGCTTATTATGAGGAAGCCCTACAGCCTTTATTTATTGGATCTAAGCATATGAGATATGCTGTAGAGGAAGGCAATGAAACACGTTTTATTGAAGTCTATTCCACAACTGTAACAAATAATAACGAAAAAACAGGAACGGTTTTTGTATATCGTGATATAACAAAAGAATATGAAGTAGATCAGATGAAATCTGAATTAGTTAGTACCGTAAGTCATGAATTAAGAACACCTCTTTCCAGTGTATTAGGTTTTACAGAGTTATTAATTGAAAAAGAAGTGAAGCCAGAACGACAGAAAAAGTATTTAAAAACAATACATAAAGAGGCTCAAAGATTAACTAATTTAATCAATGATTTTTTAGACTTACAAAGAATGGAATCTGGCAAGCAACAATATAGTATGGCACCTATTAAATTAAATGAAATAGTTATGGATATCGCTCTACAATTTAAACATGAACAAAGACACAACGTGTTTATAATAGATAAAGCGAATTATGTTAATGTATTAGCTGATAAAGATAGATTAATACAAGTATTTACAAACTTAATAAGTAATGGTATAAAGTTCTCTCCTCAAGGTGGAGATATTACAATTACATTAAAGAATAAAGATGAAAAACTAATGGTTTCTGTAAGTGATCAGGGTATGGGTATCCCTGAGAGTCAATTAACAACCTTATTTGAAAAATTTAAACGTGTAGATAACAGTGAAACTAAAAAAATTGGAGGAACTGGTCTAGGATTAGCAATTTGCAAAGAAATAGTAGAAGCTCATGGTGGGGATATTCGGATAGAGTCAGAGGAAGGAAAGGGGACAACAGTATACTTTACATTGCCGCTTAATCTCCAAGATATCAATGACCAGCCAGTAAAGGATAGTATTGATGAAAAAGGGGAACATGACTCCCAAAATAATAAAGTAATGATAGTAGAAGATGATGCGAGTCTTGCGCTATTACTATCAGAAGAGCTCAAGTCGAAAGGAATTACAGTGATTCATCATTATAACCCTAAAAGTGCTTACAAGGATGCATTAAAAACGGACTTAGTTGGAATTGTTGTGGACTTAATGTTAGAGGACGAAATGGATGGATGGGAGTTAATCAAAAAGTTAAAAGAGACAGAGAAAACTAAACTAACTCCAGTCATAGTATCTTCAGCCTTAGAAAAGTCAATTGAAAACATTAAAAAATATCAAATTACGGAGTATTTAGTGAAACCCTATCCACCGGATCAATTGACACAAACAATTTTAAAGATTATAAGATCCCATAAGGAATCAGGAGTGATTGCTGTGCCTGATAGACAAACTGATACTGTTGATATAACGAAAGGAGAGTCGGGTCATGAGTAAAGAAAAAATAGAACAATTGATAAAAAAAAGTCAGAAACAGTTCTTTATACAAAATAAAGGAGAAATTACTAACAAAATTAAAAGTTTAGTCTATTTAGTTTTGCAAGAAAGAAAAGAATCCTATGAGGATTTATATAGATATTTTCATAGCTTAAAGGGTACTGCAGGTACGTTGGGGATCAATACAGTTGCATCTATAGCAGAAGAAATGGAGATTATTCTTGAGAAGAATAGTAGTGAATATACGTATAACAATGACGACGTGGCTACTATTTTCAAGAGTTTAGGTAAAATTTTGATTGCAATAGATGAGTATTTAGACGAACCTACAGAAGATGAGTATTTAGACGAAACTACAGAGAGTATAACTGATGAAATAGTAACATTATCGTCGGATATAGATGAAAATCAAAAAATAAACTACTCTGGAAGAATTATTGTAATAGACGATGATATAGAAATGTTAAATTTTCTAGATAGTATTTTAACAAATTATGGTTATAAAGTTCTAATTTCATCTAATCCAGAAGAGGCAATGTCATTGCTAAAGACCGAGCCTTTTGATTTAGTAATTACAGATATTATGATGCCAGGGAAGACTGGGTTTGATATTCATAACTATGTTATAGAGGAAAAAATAGAAATCCCGGTTATTTTTCTAACAGGGTTACATGAACAAGATCTTAAATGGAAAGCACTGAGAGATGGCGTAGACTATTTTATTGAAAAACCCTTTGAACCAGAAGAATTATTAGCTCGTGCTGAAGGAATCATTAGAAAAAATACCAAGAAAAATCTAGATGTGTTCACTGATGAATTAACGGGAGCTTATAATAGAAAGTTCTTCACCAAACGTTTTGAAGAAGAAAAAGAGAAGCATAAAAGGCAGAATAAAATTTTATCAATTGCTTTTTTAGATTTAGATTATTTTAAGGAAATCAATGATACTTACGGGCATGTCTTTGGGGATGAAATCTTACAAGGTTTTGTTGAAACTATTAAAACAAAGTTAAGAACCTATGATGAGATTTATCGTTACGGTGGCGATGAATTCCTGATTCTTTTACCTGATACAAATGGGGAAGAGGCTTATAAAATGGTAGAAAGGATTCGAGAATCCGTCCAAAGGAAAACATATTACTCTGAGGATAATAAAAAAGAAATAACAATCTCTTTTAGTGCTGGAATTGCAATGATGCAAGATTACGACGTGTCTGTAACAGATATTTTAAAGCAAGGAGATGCGGCACTTTATATATCTAAAAAGAATGGTAGAAATCAAACAACCTATCAATATGAAGAGATTCAAACGAGACCCAAAAGAATTTTAGTAGTTGATGATGCTCAAATTGTTGTAAATTTAATTAAAACTAGATTAATTTATTTAGGATATGAAGTTGCATACGCAAAGGATGGAGAGGAGGCACTACAGAAAATCAAGTCTTTTAAGCCAGACTTAATGTTATTGGACTTGATGCTACCAAAAGTAAGTGGCCTTGAAGTACTACAAAGAATCAAAGAGGAGACAGTAGTAAATAAATTGAAAGTAATTGTTGTATCTGCAAGAAATAAAGAAAAGGATATTCTAAGTAGCTTTCATCTTGGTGCTAAAGATTTTGTCACTAAGCCCTTTTCATTAGAAGTGCTGGAAGAAAAAATTAAAAAACTCTTGTAAATATAAATGAGAATGGGTGTTCCGATGTTAAAGATAATAGAAAATTATATCGTTTATGTATTCTTAGTGATGATCACAGTCAATGTGTTTTTATTCTTACTATTGTTAAGCAAGAAAATCTATACTAAACTTTCGATAAGAAAGAAAAAGGTAATACAAGAAGAATATGAAAAGAGCTTAGCAACTTACATTGCTACAAATGAAAAAAAGGAATTAACAAAGCCATTTGGGTTTTTAGAAAGAAAAATATTCTTTGAAACCGTTATTAAGTATAGTTCTTATTTGGATGGGAATTCGAAAGAACGTTTATTAAATCTATTGGAAAAAGAAAAACTGATAAATTATATACAGAGAAAAATTAAAAGTAAAAATCCATGGAAAAGAAAGATTGCTGTGTACCAGGCTGGAGAAATAGGGATAAAATATGTTGTCCCTGAACTACTTAAATTACTTGATTCAAATGATAGGGAATTGGTATATATAACTTCTAGGACCCTAATCAAAATTAGTAATGATAAATATTTAAAGAATATTCTTGTACGTATTTCTAAAGGAAATATTATGGAGAAACCTAATGCAATAGCATTAGTAGATATGGTTGATGGAGATATTACAAATATTTTAGAAGAAGTGATGAGATTAGATTCCACATTTCTTAATGCCATTGCTTTAGAGATCTATGGAATTAGACAATACGAACAAGGCATAAAATGGATAAAACAAATGGTGTATCATCCTTTAAAAGAAGTAAGAATATCAGCTTTAAAAGGTGCTATTGGTTTAGGAGATATTAGTGAAGGGGAATATATTAATGCTTTACTAACTTTAAGCGTTGATGAAGATTGGGAAGTAAGGGTTTTTGTAGCTAAATTATTAAAAAAGATAAAAAATGCAGAAAGTATTAGCACTTTAGAGACAATGATAAAGGACCCTAATTGGTTTGTGAGACACAATGCTGGTCTTGCACTAATAAAACAAGGGGAAAATGGGTTAAGATCTTTAATTGATCTACTAAGCTCGGAAGATGTTTTTGCAAGGGATAAAGCATGGGAAGTTTTACAAAAAGAAATGGTTTTCCATAAGCTACTTGCGAAAATAGATGATGATGAGTTAAGGGAAAAACTAATGGAAAAAACGGCTATGACACAATTGGGGGAGAACTAAATGATTACTTTAATAAGATACTTTAATTACTTTATTTTATTCTATTTGTTGTTTGTAAATTTAGTGTATACTGCTTTTTTCATAGTATCTATAGGAAGTATTTATATAAGCAATAAAAAGGATAAGTATTGGTCTTATAAAGATATGATTGAGCTTAGTTATACCCCACCCTTATCGATTCTTGTCCCTTGTTATAATGAAGACGAAACAATTGTAGATAATGTCAAGGCACTTCTTAGCCTTGAATATGGTGAGTTTGAAATAGTAATTATTAATGATGGTTCGAAAGATAATACATTAAAGACACTAAAAGAAGCATTTAACCTTCAAAGCATAGATATCCCCTATCGTAAACAAGTTGATACAAAAGAGGTAAAGGGAATATACGTATCCAATCAAGTGGAAAATATTATTGTAATAGATAAAAAAAATGGTGGTAAAGCGGATGCGCTAAATGCAGGTATTAATGTGTGTCAGTACCCTCTATTCACAGCTATTGATGCCGACTCATTAATAGAGCAAGATGCACTTTTAAAAGTTGTTCGGCCTTTTATTGAAAATCCAAGTGTAGTGGTATCTGGTGGAACTGTACGCCCGGTTAATGGTTCTGTTGTTGATCAAGGTTTTATAGAAGAGATAAGACTTCCTAAAAATAATCTAGCAAGATTTCAGGTTGTAGAGTACTTAAGAGCCTTTTTATTTGGAAGAATGGGATGGAGCGCTATTAATGCCTTAATGATTGTTTCTGGTGCCTTTGGAGTATTTAACAAAAAAGTAGCGGTAGATGCCGGTGGGTACACATCTGATACAATCGGTGAAGATATGGAGTTAATCGTTAAAATTCATCGCATAATGAAAGAACAGCGCAAGAAGTATAAGGTTGCATTTATACCCGACCCTGTTTGCTGGACCCAAGTTCCTGAAGATAAAGCTACACTGAAAAACCAACGAAAGCGATGGCATAAAGGTCTTATAGATACAGTAATAAATCACAAAAACTTAATTTTCAACCCTCAGTATGGAGTTGTTGGTCTGCTTGCCATTCCCTATTATGTTTTGATTGAAATGCTAGGCCCTATAGTAGAAATAATAGGTTATATTTTTATCCCATTCTCATTAATATATGGAGTTATTAATTTAAGGTTTGCCCTGTACTTTTTTGCCCTTGCTGTAGGATACGGCATATTCTTATCTATTGGAGCTATTTTATTGGATGAGTATAGCTACAAAAAATATGAAAAAATCTCCGAATATTTAATACTAGTGTTGTATAGTATTCTTGAAAATCTGGGCTACAGACAATTATCCACTTGGTGGCGGTTTATAGCGATTTTTGAATACAAACGTAAAAACAATAAATGGGGAGATATGAATCGTAAAAAGTTTAATAACTAATCCTAAATTATTTTGTATGATTGATATAAAAAAGAATAAAAGTTTATTAAAGTAATAACTATTTATAGTGGTGGGGTTGTTCGTAATGTTCACAAAGATGAAATGAATCAACTAATACTTAGTGGAATTATTTCTTTGGCCCAATCCAGTAAAACAAAGATTCTGGCAGAGGGAGTAGAAACAAAAGAGGAGTTAGATTATTTAAAACAAGTAGGAGTAGATTTGGTACAGGGGTATTACTTTGCCAAACCAGCAGAAAAACCTAAGCTTAATATATCAAATTATTAAAAGACATATATTTAAGTCATATAATGTATTCTGACAAATAGTTTTAATAAAAATTTAGAGTTAGGGAGGAAACGGAATGTTTAAAAAATTCAAAAAGAAACCCTGTTGGGAAGCAGAAGAAATAATTAAATATGCAGAAACGCGCATGCAAGGTATACAAAAAGAAGAACCAAATGTTAAGTACCCTATACACAAAACTTTTATTAATTTCTTTAATAGATTATTTAGGAATGAATCAGAAATGAAGGAAGCAGCAAATGAGGTGTTAGATGTATCAATAGACCTAAGTAATTTTGATGTTAATATGGCACATATTTCAAAAAAACTAATTGAATTTGCCCAAGAAATGGCAGTGTTAAGTGAGTCTAATTTAGCGATTGTTGAACAGACTACGGCCAGTATGAACGAAGTGAATCACACAGTGCATGTTACCTCTGATACATTAAACAAACTGTCAGGTTCATCACAAAATTTGATGGATACAAATTATTCGAGCCAAAGACAATTAGAGGAAATTAACAGTTTAAAAGAAAACGTTATAAAAGATGCTAATGTAATGAATGAGAAAATTGAGCAGTTAGTTGATATGGCAATAAAAGTGAATGACATAGTTGAAGGAGTAGGGGCTATAGCAGAGCAAACAAATTTACTGGCATTAAACGCTTCAATAGAAGCTGCAAGAGCAGGTAATCATGGTAAAGGATTTGCTGTTGTTGCAGAAGAAATTAGAAAATTAGCAGATGACACAAAAACAAGTTTATCTGGTATGAAATCTTTTGTTAATAACATTCAAGATGCTGCTAAGGAAGGCAAGCAAAGTATGGTTAACACAATTGACTCTACTGAACATATGAGTCAAAAAATTGAAACAGTAACAGACACGATGAAGCAAAATGTTGAAATGCTTAAGAACACAATCAATGATGTCAAATATATTAATGAATCAATGGGTGGCATTGAAAAATCCACCGAGGAAATTAATTTAGCAATGGATGCCTCCAGTAAAGATGCTGAAAAGCTAAGTGAAATGACAGTAACAATACAAGAAGATGCTCAGCTGAGTGCTAAATATGCCAAAGAAATTTCTAGGATAGATGACCACTTATCAGCAACCGTAAAAAATATGATGAGCGCATTACACGGTGGGAGTAATGCCATATCAAATGATGAATTTTTAGAAAAAATTAATGCAGCAAAAGAAGGTCATATTGCTTGGATGGAAACCCTTAGAGAGATTGTATCTAATATGGAAACGCGACCGATACAAATTAATGGTTCAAAATGTGCCTTTGGCCATTTTTATGAAGCCATGCAAGTTACGCATCCATCTATAGATTCAGATTGGAAAGCCATTGATAGCGTACACAAGCAACTTCATAGGGTTGGTGAAACTGTATTAAAGCTAGTTGAGTCAAACGATAAAAATCAGGCTGAGGCGGAATACAACAAAGCAGATGCGCTCTCGAAAGAAGTGTTCAAGTATCTTAATAAAATTAGCGATAGCGTGAAGAGACAAACAGAAAAAGGAACTTTACTGTTCCAAGAAAATGAAAATTTTTTAATGCATAGCTGTGATGATATGGAAAGCTGTAGTCACACATAAATAAACTTAAAAACGAGTGTGGAGTATTATAAGCACAATAACTTATAGGTTTGCAATATATAAGTAGATAGATGATGTATATAAGCAGTATGTTTTAAAAAATAAATAATGATAGTGCAAGAACAAGGACAGATGATGATATCTGTTCTTTTGCTATCTTATATTGTTAGGCTATAAGTTTTGCAAGAAAATAGTTTATATTTTTTAACAATTATTTGAGTAGGTATTTACTTATATATTTTTCAAAAAACGTTTACCAATAATAGGACAACTATATAGTAAAGACTTAAGAATTCTAAAGAAAATAAGAGAAATATGTCGACTTAAATAAAATAAAGGAATATCTTATAAGATTATAGCGGTTGTTTTATACTATATAAAGAGGTATTATAGATATTGCACACAAAATATAGTATGGGGGAAATACATATGACTACAGCAATTAACAGTACACCAAGACCATTATTTCTTTCTGTGGAAGGACCAATTGGGGTCGGCAAAACAACCCTTACAAAAATTTTATCAAAACACGTAGATGCTTTTTCTCTTAGAGAGATTATTGAAGAAAACCCGTATTTAAAAGATTTTTATGAAAACATAGAGGAATACGCATTTCAAACAGAAATGTTTTTTTTATGTAATCGCCTTAAACAGCTTAGTGATGTTCAAACTAAAAAATTAGAACAAGGGATACCAGTTATAGCAGATTACAATATAATTAAAAATCTTATTTTTGCTGGTTTAACTTTAGATTTAAATCAGTTCCAAAAATATAAACAAGTTTACTCTATATTGATAGATGGACTAATACAACCTGATGTTATTATTTACTTACATGGTGATGTTGATTTTTTAATGAAGCGAATTGAAATGAGAGATCGTCCCTTTGAAAGAAATATGAGTAAACAATATATTTCTGACTTAAGTGATGAGTATGCACACTACTTTGCGCCTTGCTCATTAAAGCATTACTTTACAGAAATACCAAAAGTCATTTCTATTAATGTTACAAATAGAGATTTTGTAAATAATCCAGAGGATGTAAAATACGTCCTTCAGGAGATCAATAATGCAACGGGACAGAATTATTACCTGAAGGAGGATAAATGATGTTAACTAAATTAATTGTTCCTAACAAATTAGAACCAAAAGAAAGAAAAAATGGTGATGGATACTTTATTACTATATCTGGTAATGTTGGGGCAGGTAAGTCAACCTTTACTGAAATAATGGGAAATGCCTTAGAATTTAATACAAGTTTTGAAAAAGTTGTAGGAAATCCATACCTTTCTGATTTTTATGAAGATCAGTCACGTTGGAGTTTTCATCTTCAGTTATATTTTTTAAGTCAAAGATTTCAAGATCAAAAAAGAATTGGAGAACTTAATCAAAACCATATACAAGATCGAAGTATTTACGAAGACGTAGAGATTTTTGCTAAGTCATTACATGACAATAAAAAAATGTCTGACAGGGATTTTGACACATATTCAGAGCTTTTTTATTGTATGATGACACCCTATTTAGTTAAACCTGATTTAATGATATTTCTCGATGGAAGCATTGATACAATCTTAAAAAGAATAAACCAGAGAGGCAGAGAAATGGAACAAAAGATACCAAACGACTATTGGATTGACCTTCATAATCGTTATAAAAATTGGATTAAGAACTATACACATTCACCTGTTTTAGTAATAGATATTGATAAGGTAGATTTAATAGAAAAACCAGAACAAGTAGAAATTATAACAAAAGAAATAAAAAAAATACTCAAGTAGTGCTTTAATAAAAATAAAAGCCCTAACTTGGGTTTTTATTTTTAAAATCGACATTAACATTAAATTATGGAATCTGTTATAATAAAGTGCGTAGTGTTAGTAAAAAGGGGGCTAAAGTATGAATCGGGTCGCAGAAACAATAAAACAAGCGCGACAAAAAGCAAAAATGACTGAAAAAGAGTTAGCAAAGAAATGTGGCTTGTCAGCAAATTATATTATACAAATAGAATCCGGTAAAAAAGTTATCAATGAAAAAATAGCAGAGAATATCTTAAAGAAATTAGGCGCAAGTTCAGCGTTAACATTCCAAGATGAAATAAAAGAAGATACTCCAAGTGAAAATAAAAGAAAAAAAGATAATAGTAAAAGTAACATAAACGAACTTTATAGTGTCGAACCTAATGAACAATGGTCTGATGCATTAGCTAATATAATAAAAAGATTTCCTGTTTATGATTTAGTTTCTGATAAGATTGTAAAGTACAAAGAGTTGCCAGTGCTAGGTAAAAAAGTGGATGGATATCAATGGGATAAAATTATATTTATTCAATCATCCTCTAACGAAATGGAACAATTTCGTATTAACAAAAATGATATTGTTATGGTATATAAAACGAAAGAAATTCATAACAATCGGATATATCTAATAGAGCTGGATCAGAAAAAAATGATAAGGCAGCTAAGAAAAGAAGCTAATAGGAAAGTTGCATTATCCAGACAAGTGAAAAATGATCATACAGTTAGAGGTATAGATGAGATTAAGGTAATAGGTGAGTGTATAAAAGTTGAATTTGAATTAGTTAATAAATAATAAAATCAGATAGATAATATTCTATCTGATTTTGTTATTTGTGGATTAAAATTCAAGATTATAGTATAATTGACTGAAATCAAAATTTATCGATATTGAGGTGTAATAAATGAAATTTAAAAATAGTAAGAAGATATTAATAACTTTATTGCTTATGGTGACTATCTCCATATTAGTTGGTTGTAAAGGTGAAGTTACTGTAACTACTGATATTGAACCTTACGAACAAGCTGATAGCAATGAAGATTTCATAAAAAAAATACCTGTTGTTGATGATAATGAAATAAGCGTAGAAGACAAAAACGTAATAGGTACAAATGAAATGACTCTAACTAATGAAGCAACTAAAGAAGAACAAAACGTTATAGATACAAAAGAATCATCCATAGCCAATGAAGTAAAAGCAGATAAAACAACTAAATTAGAAAAAAGTATTGATAATAAAAATATTGAGCTAACTAATGAGAGTAACATGAAAGTAATCGATTACTTATTGCCTGAGAAAAATTCAAGAGAAAGAACAGAGACGATAACTCATATTATGATACACTTTATAAGTAATGTTGCATTAAACCCACAAAACCCTTATAAAGTTGATGATATATACAAAATATTTGATGATTATGGGGTTTCAGCTCATTATATGATTTGTAGAGATGGTGAAATTTATCGGCTTGTACCAGAAGATAGAGTAGCATATCATGCAGGTTCAGGAAATCTACCACTGTTTCCAGAATATGAAAATAAGCTAAATGATTATTCTATAGGGATTGAACTTCTTGCCATAGGAACAAAAGAAGAGATGTTATCAATTATTACAGAAGATACATATAGGTCTATTAATCCTGAGTTTATTGGTTATACTGATGATCAGTATAATGCACTTAATAACTTATTAAATGATATACACAACAGGCTTCCATCTATTCCAAGGAATCGTAAGCATGTAGTTGGACATGACGAATATGCGCCTGGTAGAAAAACAGATCCCGGTATTTTATTTGATTGGACAAGAATAGGTTATTAAATAAAAAGGAGTAGGAGTATGCAGTACTTTAAATATAATGAAGAAGCAATAGAGTATTTAAAAAAACAAGATCCAAAACTAGCCACTGTTATTGATCGTGTTGGTTATATTAAAAGAGAAATGAAGACAGATCCTTTTGAAGCCTTAATTAGTAGTATAATTAGTCAACAGATATCTACTAAAGCAGCACAAACCGTATTTAATCGATTTGTAAATACAGTTGGAGAGGTTAACCCTAAAAATGTAGTTGTAATAGATGAAGGATTAATTAGGGAATGTGGCATAAGTTTAAGAAAAATTAAATATATAAAAGGTATTGCAGAAGCAGTAACAACAGGGTTAGTTGATTTTAATTCATTTGATCATATGCAAAACCAAGAAATTGTTAATATATTAACTGAACTCGATGGGGTTGGTACTTGGACTGCTGAGATGCTCTTAATCTTTTCATTAAACAGACTAGATGTATTTAGTAATAAAGATTTAGGAATAAAAAAAGGTTTGATGGAATTACATCAAATAGAAACAGTTAAAAAAGAAATGTATAAGCAATATAAAAATTTATATTCTCCCTATGGTTCCGTAGCTTCCCTTTATTTATGGGAGGTAGCAGCTGGTAAATAAAAGAAGCACTTCTAATGAAGTGCTTCTTTTTTACTTTTGAACTTTATGATGGTATGCAAATAATCTGGCCAATTTGTAATCTGTCTGGATCAACACCAGGATTAGCCCTTCTAATTGCATCTACAGTAGTGTTAAATCTGCTTGCAAGATTGAAAAAAGTATCTCCAGCTCTTATCGTATAAGGAGTAGTTCCCGCAGGACATGTAGGCGGTGGTGTCGGGGCATCACAATCAACTCCAAGCGCAGTCCATGTGCGTATACCGACTATGCCGTCTACCACTAATCCTTTACTTCTTTGAAAAGCTCTAACCGCTGCTTCTGTTTTTGAGCCAAAAATACCATCGATTGGACCCGGATCAAAGCCAGCATCTCTTAAAAGCGTTTGTAGCTTTCTTACTGATTCAGTACGACTGCCGACTCTCAAAGTAGGGCATACTGGTGCAGGTGGTGGTGTAGTCTTAGGAACACAAATAACCTGACCAATTTGCAATCTATCGGGATCTACTCCAGGGTTGGCAGCTATAAGTGCATCTAGTGAGATATTTAATCTTCTAGCAATAGCAAAGAAAGTGTCCCCCGCTCGAATTGTATATGGTGTGGTTCCCTCAGGACATGTAATTGGCGGTGGTGTTCTAGGAACACAAATGACCTGGCCAATAAATAACCTGTCAGGATCTACTCCAGGGTTTGCTGCAATAAGGGCATCAAGGGATATATTATTTCTTCTAGCGATTGCAAAGAAAGTATCTCCCGCACGAATTGTATAAGGCATAGTTCCTTCAGGACACGTAGTAGGTGGTGGAGCTGTAGGTATACAAAGTTGTTGCCCAATCATTAACATATTTGGATTAACATTTGGATTTGCTGCTGCTATTGCCTCTATTGTTGTATTATATCTAATTGCTAGTCTGTAAAAAGTATCACCTGCTTGAACTATATAAGGTGTAGTACCTTGAGGACAAGGCATTTGGTTATAAAACATATTCTAATCTCCTCCTTTATATTATCTATATACTATGGCATCATAGTATACTATAATATATTCTTATGAGAAAAATTGGTTCCCTTAATCTAATGGTAAAATGTACTATTAAATTTATGCACAAAAAAGTCTTAAATAGTATAGCATAAATAATATAATATGTTATAATAATTCCTGTCAATAAGTAAAAGACCTAAGGGGGAATCATTGTGAATAATGAAAATAAGCTTATAAATATGATGAACGGAAAAAATAACGTGCATTTTAATTTATCAATTGACCAGCTCATGGAAATATCAGTAGAACGAGAGGGTGCAGGAATAGCAGATAATGGTGCTTTGAGTATTAACACCGGAAAATACACAGGCAGGTCCCCTAAAGACAGATTTATTGTAGATGAACCAACAGTACATGATTATATAAATTGGAATAAAACAAACTTAGCAATTTCAGAAGAGAAATTTGAGCGCTTGTATAATAAAGCGATCACATATATGGAAGAAAAGGAGTTATATGTTTTTGATGGTTTTGTAGGTGCTGATTTAAAATACAGAATGCCAATTAGAGTAGTGAATGAATTTGCTTATCAAAATTTATTTGCTCAACAAATGTTTATAAAGCCGAAAAATAGCGAGTTAGAAGAATTCACTCCAGGTTTTACAGTTATTGCTTTGCCAGATTTAAAAGCTGTACCTGAAGTTGATGGAACCAATTCAGAAGTCTTTATTATCATTAGTTTTGAGAAAAAAACAGTGTTAATCGGTGGAACAAAATATTCTGGAGAGATTAAAAAATCAATTTTTACAGTTATGAATTATTTATTACCATTCAAAGATGTACTACCTATGCACTGTTCTGCGAATGTAGGAGAAGAAGGCGATGTTACATTATTTTTTGGACTATCAGGTACAGGCAAAACCACGTTATCAGCAGATAAAGACCGAAAATTAATTGGCGATGATGAACACGGATGGACTGAAAATGGCGTATTTAACTTTGAAGGTGGATGCTATGCCAAATGTATCAATTTATCAGAAGAAAAAGAACCACAAATTTGGAATGCAATCCGAAAAGGTGCTGTTTTAGAAAACGTTGTACTAGATGAAGAAATGCATCCTAATTACGATGATGAACGTTATACAGAAAATACAAGAGTAGCATTTCCAGTAGAGCATATTGATGGAGCGCTTTTAGAAGGAAAAGGTGGTATACCAAATACCATTATTTTTCTGACAGCAGATGCAACTGGTGTTCTACCACCAATTTCTAGATTAACAAAAGAACAGGCAATGTATCATTTCATGTCAGGTTACACCAGTAAGCTAGCAGGAACGGAAAGAGGGATAGTTGAGCCAACAGCAACTTTCTCTACTTGTTTTGGAGAACCTTTTATGATACTAAAGCCGCAAGTTTATGCAAAGCTATTAGGAGAAAAAATTGATAAGTATAAAACAAAGGTATTTTTAGTAAATACTGGGTGGACTGGAGGTTCATTCGGCACAGGTAATAGAATGAATCTAAAATATACAAGAGCTATGGTAAGAGCAGCAATGACAGGAGAATTAGATAACGTTGCTTATATAACAGATCCTATCTTTAAACTTAAAATGCCAACAGAATGCCCGGGTGTACCCTGTGAAATACTAAACCCATCAAATACGTGGTCGGATGTAAGGGCATTTAATACCACAGCTAATGAGTTAGCAGCAAGATTTAATGAAAATTTTCTTAAGTTTTCAGGTGTATCCGAAAGTATCGTTCAAGCTAACCCAAAGAAGAATATTAAACAGTATCAATGCTAAGATAAAGTATAAATCAAAAAGATAAAAGCATCCTACAGGGTGCTTTTATCTTTTTAATTATAGCGTTGTAAGTATTACAAAGAAAAAATATAAAATATTGTAATTATTCAGAAATTATAATAGAATAGTTGAAATAGAAGTATCAATAAGAAGTATGTATTCCTCTTAGACTTGTTCGTATAGTCGAGATAGAGGAAGCATAGAATGGGGGATTAGTTTATGAAAATAGAAACGAAGTGTTTACATGAAGGGTACAGTCCAAAAAATGGGGAACCTAGAGCACTACCTATTTATCAAAGTACTACTTATACATATGATTCAACAGAGCATATAGGAAGATTATTTGACTTAACAGATGATGGACACATGTATTCAAGGATTTCCAATCCTACTGTTGCTGCTGTAGAAGAAAAATTAGCTGCTTTAGAAGGTGGTGTGGGGGCACTGTGCACTACGTCTGGACAAGCTGCATCTTTAATTAGTATCCTAAATATTATGAAAGCAGGAGATCATTTTATAAGTGCCTCAACGATATATGGAGGGACAATAAATCTGTTTGCAGTAACTTTAAAGCGCTTTGGAATTGAATGCACCTTTGTGGATCCAGAAGCATCAGCAGATGAGGTACAAAAAGCTTTTAGACCAAATACGAAAGCTGTGTTTGGAGAAACGATAGCAAATCCGGCTATATCAATTTTTGATATAGAAAAATTTGCGCAAATAGCGCATAAAAACAACGTACCTTTAATTATTGATAATACCTTTGCAACTCCAGTTCTATGTAAGCCTATTGAGTATGGCGCTGATATCGTTATTCATTCAACAACTAAATACATGGATGGACATGCAGTACAAGTTGGAGGCGTAATAATTGATAGTGGTAAGTTTAACTGGAAAAATGGTAATTTCCCTGAGTTTACAGAACCTGATCCATCCTATCACGGAATTATTTATACAGATAGTTTTGGTGAAGCAGCTTATATTGTTAAAGCTAGAGTACAGTTAATGAGAGATATAGGAGCATACCCTTCAGCAAATGCAGCATTTCTATTAAATTTAGGTTTAGAAACATTACCTATTAGAATGGAGAAACACTCTCGTAATGCAGAAAAGATTGCTGATTTTTTAAATGATTCAGATAAAATAGAGTTTGTTAATTATCCAACATTAAAAGAAAATAAATATAATGAATTAATGAAAAAATATTTACCTTTAGGTTGTAGTGGAGTTGTATCCTTTTCCATAAAAGGTGGGAGAGAAAATGCAATAAAATTTATGGATGCACTTACGCTTGCTTCAAATGTAGTACACGTTGCTGACATTCGTACTTGTGTTTTACATCCAGCTAGTTCAACCCATCGTCAGTTAACAGATAAGCAACTAGTAGATGCAGGTATTAGTCCAGGATTAATACGATTATCCGTAGGTTTAGAAAATATTGAAGACATTATTGATGATGTTAAACAGGCACTAGATAGGATTAACTAATTAATCAACAAAAAACAAAAAAACTGTCCCTCCTGCATAGAAGGGACAGTTTTTAAATCTTTAATAAGTGTTTAGCAGTGAGGATTTTTTCTTTAATTCCCTAACTAAATTTTGAATTTGAGGCATGAATGAAACAACAATACAAATTAATAAATCAACACCTAAAAATGATCCATTATAAATTAGAGAGTACAAGGCAACCGGGGTGTCACCAGCATAGTGACCAAAGAAGATAATACCGGATAAGAAATGCATTATGAACCTACCAAAAGTACCAATGACTAGAGCTACTATTAAATTTTTGCGATATAGCCCTGCTAGCCCTAAAAATCCAAAAGCTAACGGATAGTCTATAATGATTTGTGCCCAATGGACAACGTAGCTAGCTTGAATATACTGCAATAATCCATATGCAACACCAGCTATAATTCCAGGTAATGGACCGAATACAACAGCGTAAATAACCATTGGTAGCATACTCGCTGGCGTAACACTACCCCCTTGTGGCAGTCTGTATAACCTAATATTGGATAGTACAAATGAAAGTGATATACATAAACTCCCATAAACCATCATTTTGGTAGTTAGATTTACTTGTTTACGTTTTTTAAACATGATAATACCTGTAATACCAATAATAAAAAGTACAGCAAGAATTGCTAAAGTTGTTTCATTAAGCTCTAAAAGTTTTTTAAACATATTTCTCCTCCATTTAAGTATTTATCACTAGAAGCCGATTTCTTCAAATAAAAAAACATGAAAAGAAAGTCTTTTCATGTTAATAAATCCATGTAAGAGCTTCCCTGCGCAGGTATTAACCTACAGGTTCGAAGGGTTGGACATATCCTCTCAGCAAAAGCACCCCTGGCGATATATTGTTGAGTATAGTATACCAAATTAAAAGTCATTAAGCTACAAAATTTTATGTTTGACAAAGTGGAAACAATAAAATGAAAATGCTGTCGAATTAATGGTGCATCACTAGTAGATAGTATGTTTAAGATTAATAATAGTTCATAAGGGTAAAAATACAATGGTAATAATAAATAAAATTAGGAGGAAGAAGGAATGGCTAAAATATTTTCAGAACTTAAAATTAAAGATATGCACCTAAAAAATAGAGTTGTAATGGCACCTATGTGTATGTACACTTCAGATCAAAGTGGTTATGCAAATGACTGGCATTATGCCCACTACATTACCAGAGCAGTTGGTGGAACAGGTTTAATCCTGATGGAAGCAACAGCAGTAGAAAGTAGAGGGAGAATTTCAGACAGAGACCTAGGGATATGGAATGATTCTCATATAAAAGAATTGAAAAGAATTGTAGAAGGTTGTAAATCAGAAGGAGCAAAGATAGGAATTCAACTAGGTCATGCGGGGAGAAAATGCACAGTTACGTCGGAAAGCATTATTGCTCCTAGTCCTTTGGCTTTCGATGAAAAGTCAAGAGTCCCTGTAGAAATGACTAAAAATGATATTAATCAAGTAATACAAGCTTTTAAACAAGCTGCTGCAAGAGCCTTTGAAATCGGGTTCGATGTAATTGAGATTCATGCAGCTCATGGCTATCTTATTAATGAATTTTTATCACCTTTAAGCAATCATCGGAAAGATGAATATGGTGGTAATTTAGAGAAAAGAGCACGATTCCTTAGGGAGATTATTCAAGAAGTAAGAAAGGTGTGGCCAAAGGAAAAGCCATTGATCGTTAGGGTTTCAGCTGAGGATTATCACGAAGAGGGGAACCATCCTAATGATTTATCCGAAATCTTAAATGCTGTAAAAAATGAAGGTGTTGACGTTGTCAATGTAAGTTCTGGTGCAGTTATACCAGCAAAAATTGAAACATATCCAGGGTATCAAATTAAGATGGCAGAAATGATTAGACAAGAAACCGGCTTATATGTAATGGGCGGTGGGTTAATAAATAATCCTGAGATGGTAGAAGAACTTATTCAGAATGAACGGGTAGATTTAATATATCTAGGACGAGAACTTTTGAGAAATCCCTATTGGACACTTCAAGCAGCAAGTACTTTAAAACATGAAATTCTGTGGCCACAGCAGTATGAAAGAGGTAAGAAATAAGCAGTTTACGAGAAAAGCGCTCATAGAGGTATGGTTAGAAAATAAAGCCTACCTACATGAGCGCTTTTTATATGAAGATTTAATTATATGATTGCAATAAAATCAAGAAGCTTATTCTTTGCTAGTTTAGGATAAAGCATAAGTTGCGTTCTTAGATTTTTGATGTTTAAAGCTTGTTTACTATCTTTAACATCACTAACACACCAAGAAGCGAAGTGCTCACAGTTGTTGTTTCGAATATGATATCCACCAAAAGATGTGTTAAGTTGTTCATAAGCCCTTTGAACAACTTGTTCTTTATTAAATTTATAGGGCACAGTATGGTCAATTTCTATAACACCATCTTTTTGAAAATCACTTAGGCTAGCCTTTCTTATACATCCATTTTTTTGCTCTAGAATACTATCACAAATAAAATGGATAACGTACCCATCTTCTACCTCAATACCGTAATGCTTATAGTAACAAATACGAGCAAGAAGCTCATCAAGTACTGTAGACTTATTATTCCTTCTATTATCAAAAGACTTTAATCCTAGTGGTTTTCTAATTACATAAATAATATCACCTTTCACTGTGATCCTCCCTCAAAAAACTTATTTAATTGTATAGAGCTAAAAACATATAAGACTTACTAATTATAGCACAGCAAAGCCATAAGAGGTACTTATTTTTTAGAAAATTTACAAAAAAAGTTAATGAATTTATTTAAAATAGTTGACAAATAATAACTAGTGCTATATAGTTAACTACACAAGTAATTAACTAACTAATCAACTAGGAGGTGAATTGTTTTGCATTTAAATTTTAATAGCGAGAAACCTATATATTTGCAATTAGCAGAAGCAATAGAAGATGACATATTAAAAGGTATTTTTTCTGAAGAATCAAAAGTGGTTTCTACAACTGAATTATCAGTAAATCTTAAGATAAATCCAGCTACAGCTGGAAAAGGGATAAATCTACTAGTTGATGAAGGAATTTTATATAAAAAAAGAGGTGTAGGGATGTTTGTTGCAAAAGGAGCAAAAGAAAAAATCCTAAACAAGAGAAAAAAAAATTTCTATAATGGATTTATTATTGAATTATTAGAAGAAGCAAGAAAACTGAATATAAGTAATGATGAAATTATAAAAATGATCGAAGGGAGCGAGCGTTTAAAATGAGTATCATAACAATCAAAAACTTAACGAAATATTATGGTAGAACAAAAGCTTTAGAAAATATAAATTTAACAATAGAAGAAAACAAAATTTATGGTCTGCTCGGAAGAAATGGAGCAGGGAAAACAACACTATTAAATATTATAACAAACAAACTTTTTCCTTGCGAAGGAGACATTCAGGTCAATGGTGAGTCTGTATTTGAAAATGAAAATGTCTTAAATAAAATATTTTATATGATGGAAAAAAATTTATATCCTGAAAGTTTGAAGATTAAGGAAGTTTTTAGTTGGACCCGGGCTTTTTATCCGAATTTTGATATGGACTATGCTAAAGAGCTATCCCAAAGATTTGGTTTAGATACTAATAAAACAGTAAAAGGACTTTCAACAGGATACGCTTCAATATTTAAAGCGATTACTGCTTTGGCTTCTAACACCGAGATACTAATATTAGATGAGCCTGTGTTAGGATTAGATGCTTACCATAGGGATATGTTTTACAAAGTACTCTTAGAAAACTATCTTGATAAACCAAAAACAATTATTATTTCTACACATTTAATAGAAGAAATAGCAGATGTACTAGAAGAGACGATTATTATAAAATCTGGTCAGATTATTGAACAAAGATCAGTAGAAGATCTTTTATTATCAGCCTATACTGTATCCGGGGAAGAATCAAAAGTTGATCAGTTTATCCAGGAAAAGAACTACGTGGGCATTGAAACAATGGGCAAGTTTAAATCAGCAACTGTCATAGAACCTTTAGATAACAATATAAAGAGTCAAGCAAGAAGTTTAGGTTTAGATATATCAAAGCCTGAATTACAGAAATTATTTATAAACTTAACAAATTCATAGGAGGGATAAGATATGAATACCACTTTTAATATAACAAAGTATCACTTTAGAGACTTTAGAAAAGCAATTATGATTTTTTACGCCATCATACTAACACTAGGTTTGTTTATGGGTTATGCAACAAATCAAAATCCTAACTCAAGCTTCAGTGGGTTTGGTGGTATCACAGTCATTTTCTTATTTATTTTAGCATTAAATAGTTTTAAACCTAATTTTAAATTTATGTTGGCTAATAATATATCAAGAAGACGACAATTTTGGGGCTATATGCTGACCATAGCAACATTGAGTTTCATGATTACAATAGTAGAAGTTATACTAAATAACTTTTTTATGCGTATTGGAAACTATCATAGTATGTTTTATCAAATATTTCAAGAAAACCATGTATTTAAAGATTTAGTATGGACATTTTCTTATTTTAGTTTTGCTATAGCTTTAGGACTAGTAGTTACAATGATCTATTATAGATGTAATAAAATGATGCAATTTGTTGTTTCTTTAGTTCCAGTATTTCTGATATTTATGCAAATAATGATTCACAGAATTACAAATGGCAGAGGATTAGATAGTATTAATAATATATTAAGAATTATAGGAGAAGTTCATAGTGCTTTAGGAGGGTATACCTTTTCCGTTGTAAGTTTTCTACTGGGTACAATTCTACTTTGCGGAGCATGTTTTTTACTTATTCGTAAGATGCCGATTAAAGAATAAACGATTAAAATATGAAACACCTAAGCCATTTTTATTTAAGCTTAGGTGTTTGTTTATTCTTGATGATGACTGTTATTTTCCATAAATATAGTGGATACAGCAGCATATTCCTCATCGTTTTCAATATTAGCAAGTTCTGGTCCTGCTTCTGTTTCACTGTAAGCATATATTAAAGCAGTTTCTGAGTCTTTAGGTAAAATAGCTATATATTCTTTGTCTTTTACCTTAAAAATGTCAATTACATCGCATTCTAGTTGAGAATTATCCATTAAAGTTATGTAAATTTTGTTGTGATGATGATCATGGTTACAATTTTCATCACATTCATGATCATGGTTTGGATGATTTTCCATATGTATATCTCCTTTCTTAAAATTAATATTAATTTAATTATAGCCTAAACAGTATTAGAATATAAGATAGTATTTTAAATAAGAGGGTATAAATGTTAAAATATAAGTTAGAGTTAAAAAAAGGGGGTTAAATAATGTTACAAACGAATAAGTTACCTGTTGCAATCTTTAATGGTACTATTGCTACTACAAATGGTACATATTCTATACAAGACATAGAAGTTGAAGAAGCTAGAAACTATATAAATAACAATGGTTTCATTTCTGCTATAGGACATGAAGCTACGGCAAAAATTATGTCAGCGTTATTGGGAGTAAAAATCCCGATGAATAGAATACAATTTCAGCAAGAAGTAGGACAAATTGCTATCGTATTTAAATTAAATCAACGTCCAGATGAGGGGGTAATATTAACAGAAGAACAGTTGAAACAAATAGGTTTTAGACTAAAGATAATGGAAAGAATAGAATAGTAAGGTGCATACATGGTAAATTTATTACCACCATAAAATATATTTATAAAGGAGTTCAACAAAAGTGAAAACATCAGATATAGAAAAATATTCATCAGCAGTTACATTATCAGATATGGAAATTTTTATATTCCCAGAGTTACTTTACAGTTTAGTTTTAGCAAACATGATGTCCCCAGTAATATGGGAATGGAAAAAAGATCCATGGTTTGATAACATACATAAAATGAATCCATATAGGAGAATTTTAAGACTAAAGCAATTTATTATGGACAATTACGATTTTAATTTAGATCTAGAAACTTGGGGACTTACGACAAAAGAAGTTGAGCTTGACAGGTTTAAACCATTTATTGATGAAGACGTCATTAGTCGAAGTAACGCTTTATTTGGTTATGAAGGCGATAAGTACTATTTTAATGTAGATATAAGAAAACATTTTAGACTAGATAAATATGATTCAAATGTAATTCCTTATTGGAAAACGGAAACTGTAGAAGCGATGAATGCGTTTAAATATAGAGAAGGATATAAAAATGGGGCAGGAGAGTGCGTATCCCTTTCAACTTTATATGCTGCTGCACTATTTATTATATGTGATATCCCACTAGAAGATATTTATCTTTTAGCAACACCTTTACATTCTCAAAATTTTGTAGACGTAAAAGGTGGACTACTAACAAATAATAGAAGAATTGTAACAAAAAATATGTGGTTTAATGGTACAGAGTTAACTGTAAAAGCTCAAAGAGCAATGAGAAATGAGCAAGTGACAATTATATCGCATAGCACAGGCTATGTTCATGTGGTTTATCCTGAAGCCTCTATAGATACAGAGATATATAACAAATTTGAAAAAAAACTAAGTGATTTTCTTATTACAAAAATAGATGATGATATACTATGTAACTTCTTAAGACAAGAGAGTCATTTTCAAAAATGCTTCCAAGTAAAGCATAATATTAATGGGAAAATTCATTATATAGGCGCAGAAAAAGCATATGCATATGAACATACAAGCAACTTTAAAGTAAACAAACCAACTCGAGAAAAACTGTTCTCAGAAATCGATGAATATGAATTTTACCTAGAGCCATTAGAAAATCGTATTGACTTAGATGAACTAGGGGAGTTTTTTAACAACAAAAAGATTGATTTTAACAATCGCAATGAAATAGATGACCTTATTAATAACTTTAAGTGCGACCAGATGAATAAAAATGAAATACTAAGTGCATTAATGGATTTCTCATATCTTGAACCAAGATTGCCTGGGAAAAACAAAAAATTTGTTGAATCTAAACCTTTAAACATAACGAAAGAAATGGGTAGGGAAGATATTATCGCTTATTTAGAATCAATTAAAGAGGAAAATATAACAGCAGATTTAGCTTTTTATGCATATCGAGACTTTTCACGAATGTCTTGGGAACCTTTTATTAAGGCAGCATTTGAAAGAAACCCTGTTGCAATAGAAGAGACTAAGGATTATTCTATTAATGAGATTATACAAAAATTAGAATCAATGTCAGATAAGTCTATTTACAGTGAAAAAAGAATTGCACAACCGGATGAAGTATGGAATTTTCAACGAGGAGATGGTCTTGAGAAAGCCATATGTCTGGCTAATATTTATAAAAACAGATCTGAAAATGTTGAGGGTGAAATTATTGTGCAGCAAAATAAAGTAATAATTAAATTAAATGAAATGACTATAGAGTGGCCTTCAAGTAAGGGTCTAAATGGTAAAATTATAATAAAGTAAATATTAAATAAAATAATGAGCTATAGAATTAAATATTCTATAGCTCATTATTTTACAAAGTTTTATTCTTTAAAACTTGGGATAATTCTTAAAGTCAGTGTAGAGTCGTTTATGGAAGCATAAAGCACCTCTTTAAAGTTAGAATAACCTAAGTATGTAAGCTCATTTTTTAACCATTGTATATCTTTACCTAATGACTTCAAATTTTTGTGTTGAACAACGCCCTCTACAATTATGGCGACTGGTTGACCCATATTTGTTGTTTCAATATTTAAATGTTTGGGTGTAAGGGGAGCCACATCTTTTTTAGGTAAAATACTTAGTTCCCCATTAGGTTCTAATATAGCATAATGAATGTCCTTTAAATCAGGATAACCGAGAACCCTAGCAGCAGATAAAAGTTCTATTAAGGGGTATCTGGCTTTTTTTAGGTTATTATAAAGTATTTCCCCATTTTTTATAATAATAGTTGCTTCACCAACAATAAGTTTATTAAATGTTGGAATTGTACTTATCTTAGAAATAATTATATAAATACACGCAATAACTACCATTCCAGTAATAGACTGATGTATTCCTTGAATGTCTATTGGTGAAAAAGCTAAGTAAGCCAAAAAAACAATTGTTAGAAAATCGTGGGGTGTAAGTTGCGCCAATAATGATTTTCCTAAAAGACGAATAATAATAATTAAAAGGAGAAACATGAAAGTTAATGTGGTTAAGAAGATGACCATCTAAACACCTCATGACATTTTTGTAACGAATAGTCTATAATATAATCTTAACCAATTTTAATAGATCTTATCAGAGAAGATACGTAGATCAAAAAGAAAAGGTAGGAACATTTTTTGTTCCTACCTTTTTAAAAAGTTTGCTTATTTAGCTATTTTAGTTTAACCACTCAGCAACTTTATCTTGATTTTCATCAACCCATATACGTGCAGATTCATTAGGGTCCATACCTTCTGAATTCATATCCATTACAGTTGCAATGTCAGTATCTTCCCAGTGGAAGTTGTTGATAATGCTATATGCCTCAGGCATATCTTCTGCTAATCCTTGTCTTGCTAAAGTATGAATATCTTCGATTGCACCAAGAGACTCTTTTGGATCTTCTAACATTTTTAGATCCCAACGTCCGAATTTCCAGTGTGGAGACCATCCAGTAACAACGATTTCTTCTTCATTGTCGATAGCATCACTTAAAGCAGCGGCCATTACAGCGTCACTACCTTCTAGCAACTCATAATCTAGCCCATAGTCTTCAATAAGTGCTTCTGTAGCACCCATGATACCAGCACCAGGATCTATTCCAGTAATTACGCCATCTGCAATATCTCCATCTAGATCTTCAATTGAATCAATATCCATGTATTCAGGAACAACTAGTGCAAGTACTGCATCTCCACCAAAGTTAGAACCTAAGTCATCAATTTGGTCACCGTATTGCTCCATATAGTTACCATGTGTAAATGGTAACCATGCTGTTGTAATAAAGTCTATGTCATCTTCTGCAAGACCTTGATATAAAAGAGCTGCACTAGGATCTAATAGGTTTACTGTATAACCTGCATCCTCAAGTACTGTTTTCATAACATGTGTACTTGCAATAGCACAATCCCATGGCACATAACCAATTGTTATTTCTTTACTTTCTTCTGCGCCTCCAGTTGTTTCTTCAGCGTCTCCATTAGTGTCTGTTCCACCACAACCTACAAGAAATATCATTGCGGCTACTAACAATAAAGCTAGTACGCTTTTACTTTTCAAACTACTAAACATCAAAAAACCTCCCATAAAAATTTTATTTATTTTTAGCTATGTTCTGTGTAAGTTTATCAAGAATCATAGCAAGAATAACAACAGCTAAACCAGCTTCAAAAGCTGTTCCAACTTGTAGTCTTTGTATACCATTCCAAACCTCTCTACCTAGACCTCCAGCTGCAATCATAGCTGCAATAACTACCATTGATAAAGATAGCATGATAGTCTGATTAATACCAGCCATAATCGTTTCTTTTGCTAAAGGAATTTGAACCTTAACAAGTTTTTGAGTACCAGTTGAGCCAAATGAGTCTGCTGCCTCAATTAGTTCAGTAGGTACCTGCTTAATTCCTAAAGTAGTGAAGCGAATAGCAGGTGGTATGGAAAAAATAACAGTAGCGATTACACCAGGCACTTTACCTAAACCAAAGAACGAAACTGCTGGTATTAAGTATACAAATGCTGGCATCGTTTGCATAAAATCAAGTATAGGCATAATAATTTTATTTGCTATTTTGCTTTTAGCAGCAAGAATACCAAGTGGTACGCCAAAAATGATAGATACTATTGTAGCTGTTAACACCATTGATAAAGTAGTCATTGTAGCTGACCACAGTTCTAAATTGTTAATTAATAGTAAACCTATTAAAGTAAATAATCCACTTCGCTTGCCAACAAAATAGAAGGATAAAGCAGCTAAAATTAAAATAAGAATTAGTGGCGGTATAAACTCTAAGAAGTCTTCAAGATTTTCTAGACCAAAATCAAGTATGCTTGAGATTTGACGAAAAACAGGCCTAAAGTTCACCTTAAGAAAGTCTACTACCGCATCAACTGCTTCTGCTAAAGGAATTTTATTTCCAATAAAGCCTAATAAATTAAGATTCAACATTTGCCAATTCACCCCCTGCTAGCCCAGCTAATACAGCTCCACGTATAATAACACCTTGAAGCTTACCGTTTTCAACCACAGCAACAGGCACTTTGGCATCTGCTATAATAGCTAAAATTTCATTTATTGATGTATCAGGAGCAACCTGAAGATCATGTGGTTTTAAGATAGGTGTTAAACTCGTTTCTTTAGCTTCAACAGATTCTACTGCATCCTCTGCAGTTACAACACCTTGTAAGACTTTATTACGATCAACTACGAAAATAGATGAGATACTTTCTTCTTTCATTTTACGAAGCGCAACTCTTGGGCCATCTTTTAAAGATGCAACAGCACTTGGTTTAATCATAACATCTGAAGCTGTTAAAACCCTACTACGATCAACGTTCTCTACAAATTTAGCAACATAATCGTTTGCTGGATTTGTAAGTATACCTTCAGGCGTATCAATCTGTACGATTTCTCCATCTTTCATTAATGCAACTCGATCGCCTAATTTTAATGCTTCATTTAAATCGTGGGTAATAAAAATAATTGTTTTGTTCATTGAGCTATGTAAGTCTAAAAGCTCATCTTGCATTTCTTTTTTAATTAATGGATCTAGTGCACTAAAGGCTTCATCCATAAGTAAAATATCTGGTTCAATGGCTAAGGCTCTTGCTAATCCAACTCTTTGCTGCATTCCACCACTAAGTTGATTTGTTTTACTGTCTGCCCAACCTTTAAGGCCAACTAATTCTAGTGCTTCTCTAGATTTTTTTTCTTGTTCAGATTTATCTAGTCCTTGAATTTCAAGACCATAAGCAACATTTTCTAAAACTGTTTTATGGGGAAAAAGCGCAAAACGCTGAAAAACCATTCCTAGTTTTTTACGTCTAACTTCTCTTAGACTTTCCTTATCCATTTTTGTTATGTCCTCACCGTCTAGATAAATACTTCCTGAAGTGGATTTAATAAGACGATTGATACATCTAATTAATGTAGATTTACCACTACCAGATAAACCCATAATAACAAAGATTTCACCTTCGTTAACTTCAAAATTAGCCTTATTTATTCCTACTGTTTGTTTTGTTTTTTCGTGTATTTCATTTTTGGAGTAACCTTCATCTAAAAGCTTTAATGCTTTTTGTGGGTGGTCACCGAAAATTTTTACTAAATTCTCAACCTTTAACTTTGGCATATATGTCCCCCTATTAATGTTTTACTAACTTCCCACGGTTAATTTTGCATTACTAACTAATATCTTATCATAATGTATTAAACGTGGACAAATAAGTGATCTTTCCATTTAAAAGGAAATTATAGAATATTATAGACTCACAGACGATTAAACATACGTGAGTGGAAATATACTCTTATATAATGAGAAATACGCTTATATACATACAACATTCATCATTTACATGGTAATTAATGGCAAAATACTACCTTTATGTATAAATATCTACATAGAATTTAAATTTACTTTCAATTATTGACTAGTTCTTATAGAATGTATATAAAATTAAAATGTATATAAAATAATTTTTTAAAGTAGATTTGGAGGAAGATCGATGATAACAGATTTATTAGAAAATAACTTGGTAATATTTTTTACTATAATATTAGCAGCAATAATACTACGTAAGATTTTTACAAAGGTAATTTTAAAAATACTTTTAAGCATAACAAATAAGACAAAAACAAATCTTGACACGCAAATTGTAAAAGCTATGGAAAATCCATTGAAATCTTTTTTTATCATATTTGGTTTATTCGTAGCATTAAATTCCTTAGAGCTTGACCCGGAGTACAATCTTTTAACGTTACAAATTTTTCGTTCATCAATTATTATTTTATTAACATGGGGACTTTTTAATGTTTCAGATATCTTATCAACGGTTTTACTGAAAACAATTAACAAATGTGAAGTAGAAATAGAAGGGATATTTATACCATTAGTCTCTAAAGGTGTGAAAGTAGTATTAATTGCACTGTCAGTTAGTATTATTGCAGGGGAATGGGGATTTGATGTAAATGGATTTATTGCTGGACTAGGGATTGGAGGTTTGGCCTTTGCACTAGCAGCCCAGGATACATTATCTAATGTTTTTGGTGGATTCGTTTTAACGATTGATAAACCATTTGCAATTGGAGATTGGATTTGCACACCAAATTTAGAAGGAACAGTAGAAGAAATTTCTTTTAGAAGTACTAAAGTTAGAACTTTTGCTCACGCTATCGTTCACGTTCCAAATTCAACTTTAGTTAATCAACCAATCACAAACTGGAGCAGAATGGGGAAGAGAAGAATTACTTTTAATTTAGGTGTTGAATACGGCACGACAATTAACCAAATTAAAAATTCCATAGAGCAATTAAAAGGGATGTTAGAACAACATCCTGGAATACACAAGGAAACAATCTTTGTAAACTTCGATAAATTTAACGAAAGTAGTTTAGATATTTTTATTTATTGTTTTACAAACACAACAGTCTGGGGAGAATTTTTAGAAGTAAAACAAGATGTTAATTTAAAAATACTCGAAATTCTTAATGAAAATGGCGTATCTGTTGCTTTCCCATCAAGAGCAATTTATATGAAGGAAGAAGAAACTAATTAAAAGTGCTACAGACTTGAAAGGCCTAATATGACTTGAGCGAAAGGTTGTTTTTCTTTTATGTTTTTATAATCTTTAAAAGGACAACCTTTCGTTTTTATTCGTGTTAATATATACTCCATTGTAAATTTCTCTGGAGAAAGTGAAGCGTTAATTTCGTCCCAAAATAAAGGCGTCGCTACTAAAGCCTCTTCATTTCCTCTTAAGGAATAAGGGGCTATAATAGTTTTGCCTTCGGAATGCTGCAAATAATCAATGTATAGACGATCCTTTCTATTTTTTTTGAGACGTTCAACAGTAAATAAGTTTGGTTCTTTATTTATTAAGTATTGGGCAATGAACTCAGTGAATTGCCTTGTTTCATTATAATTAAAAGTATTTTCAGGCAATGGGATATAAACTTGGAGCCCTTTATTACCAGAAGTTTTAATAAGAGATTCAAGTTCGAGCTTATCAAAAATATCCTTAATTAAAAAAGCAGCTTCTAGCGCTAAATGAAAATGATTTCTAGACGGAGGATCTAAATCAAATACAATCTCGGAAGGTTTATTGGTATAAATCGTATTAAAAGGCACATGAAATTCGATAGAATTATGATTGCCCAGCCAAATAAGCGTAGCTAAATTAGAACAAATGATATAATCAATGTCTTGGTCTAGATGTGTTTCTACATAGTTTGGTGCATAGTCAGGACAATTTTTTTGATAAAAAGATTCCTTATCTATTCCATTAGGATAACGTATAACTGTTAATGTACGGTCTTTTAAATAAGGGAGCATAAAATCAGATAATTCAATAAGGTATTTCAAGTAGTCTAACTTAAGAATATTTTTTTTTGACCATATTGTTTTTGTAGGGTGTGTGATGTCTACAATTTTGTTGTCAATATTCAAAGCATATCTGTCTCTAGACTGGGGCATGATTTCTTCCTCCTGCTAATAGATAAAGTCGATAAATATAGGTGAACGCAAAATACCTTTAGAAGTGAAGCCACGACCTTTTAATCTACAATTCAAATGTGGGTCAATATAAACATATTGTGAATCTTCATGATTTTTTAGTTTTTTTGACAGTTTTAAAAATGCTTCTTTTTGAACTGATGTCATTCCATGTAAAACTAGACCTAAGGGTCTACTGTCAAGATGAGCACAAAGAATACTGTAATCAGATTTTCTATAACCAACAATAATAGCATCAGTTTCAATCCAATTTATTATTTTTAACCAGTTGCGGTTACGACTGCCTACATAAGATGAATTAATATTTTTAGCAACAATACCTTCAAGATTATTAGACTGTGCTGTCATAAAATATGCTAAACCATCTTTTTTAATATAGTTAATTTTTTTCATAAAGTCAGACGCTATATCTAAGCCATCTAAAATAGATTTCCTATCAGCTAATGGCATATCTCTTAAATCTTTTCCATCAAAATATAAAATATCAAAAACCATATAAGTTACAGGATATTTTTTTTCATATAAGTTGATTTTAGATTCATTTTTTAATCTGAAGCGTTTCATTACCAATTCAAAATTCTCTTTTTGAGCATTTTCATCAAAACAGACTACTTCACCATCTAAAATTATTTTTTTGTTATAAGGGGTTAACAGCTCAGCAAACGGTTTATTAACGATATTTCCATTACGGGTGTAGAGCATCGGTTTGTCAATATTCGAGTACTCTAGACGGATGCCATCAAATTTAGGTTCAAATATAAATTGCTCCGAGGAAAATGGATTTTTTGCAGTTTCTAATAACATAAGAGGAAAAAACATAATTTTAGGCCTTTTTACGAACTGGTGTTGTTTTTTTACTGTTTGCTTTCTTTTGAGAAGTTTTCTTACTTTTGGTCTTCTTAATACTCTCTTCTAGTGCTTGCATCAAGTCAACAACATTATTAACTTGCTCAGCTTCAACGCCTTTTTCATCCTTCATTTTTTCCTGTATTAATTCCATGAGAGCAGTACGGTAATCATCCGTAAACTTTTCAGGTTCAAATTTTTCTGTAAGCTGATTAATTAATAATGTTGCTGTATTAAGTTCCTTTTTAGATAATTCACTATCTTCTGGAACATTTGGAATATCAGCTATAGACCTAACTTCATCAGGAAAGTGTAAAGTTTCAACTAATAAAATATGCTTATATGGACGAATAACTGCTAGTTTCTCTTTAGATCGCATATGGATCTTTGCAAGTCCTATTTTTTCAGAATCTGTAAGTGAGCTTCTAAGTAGAGAATAAGCTTTTCCTCCACCATCACCGGGGCTTAAGTAATATGATTTATCAAAATATACTGGGTCTATTTCTTCTAATTTAACAAAATTTATAATATCTACAGCCTTTGCCTCTTGATCCTTTTTAAGCTTTTGCAACTCTTCTTGATCTAATTCAATAAACTTATCCATACTATACTCATATGCCATAATAATATCATCAGATGTTATTTCTTCATTGCAGTGTTCACAGCTTTTCTTATAACGAATAGGATGCTTACATTTTTTATGCAATTGCCTAAGCTTTATATCCTTATCTTCAGTTGCTGCATGAAGTTTAACAGGTATATTGACTAATCCAAAACTTATACTTCCTTTCCATACTGTATGCATATAAACGAACCACCTTTCAAAGATATGACTAGCTACTTTCTATATAAAGGGAAGATACAACATCCAAGACTTCCGTTTACTTTAATAAGTTCAGTAAAAGGAATATAAATGGACTTATAACCAAACCCTTGTAGTTTTTCATACAAAGAATAACTACTACAAAGGACTATTTTATTCCCTAAATTTACTATATTAGGGGCCAAATCAACTAGATCGTTGTTGTCAATTTTAATAATGGTATTAAAATGTTTCTCGATGTCTTTAGGATTATAAACTCCTTCAGAGAGAAGACAGGTATTTTCATCTAATATGTTGAAAACACAGTCTAGATGAATTTTAGATTTATCAATCACTACTTTAATAATTTCATAATTTAAGTTTAATTTGTCTATCTGTTCTTGTAGCTCTTTAGTAGCGGCACTGCTTGTACGATCGCTTTGTCCTACGAATATTTTGCTATTACAAGCAATAACATCGCCACCCTCAATTGTATTTTTCATTTGATAATACTTTATGTTATACTTAGTTAAAAATTTTAAAAAAGGACTGAGTTCTGGTTTTCTAATCGGATCAGTCATGTTACATACGAATAAATGATCAGTAAGAATAAAACCAACGTCTCTAGTGAATACTTGGTAGGGTGCGTCGATCAGATCTACTTCATATATTTCAACATCATGCTCCCTTAATGTGTCTAAAAATTTAGCATATTGTTCATGAAGTAATTTTTTATCAACAGTATTTTGAAATTTATTATATTCATTTATTATTTTTGCATGGGTTGGAGAAGCGACTAAACAACTGATCATTGTTGTAAAATCATTTCTACAATATATTTTCATCAATACTACCCCCAAGAAATATTTATTAAGTATCATTACCAAAATCACTATAAAAAATGACAATATATTTATTTACAACACAAAAAGAGGAAAGGATATTATGTTGTAGAAATAATAATAAGGGTATACATAGATAAAACAAAAAAATAAGAGAGGTGTATAACATGGCAATTGTAGAAGTGACAATTATCCCAATTGGGACTGAGACGCCTAGCATTAGTAATTATGTTGCCGCATGTCATAAAGTTTTAAAAGAAACGGATCTTAAGTATCAATTAACACCAATGGGAACAATCATAGAAGGAGAATTAAAGGCGATTTTAAAATGTATTGAAGATATGCATGAAGTACCTTTTAATAACGGTGCAATGCGAGTTGCCACGACAATTAAAATCGATGACCGTAGAGATCGGACTACAACTATGGAGAATAAGATGAAATCCGTTCATGAAAAATTATTATAAAAAATAGATATAGATAAAGAAAGGGTATTGCAATGAAGCTGGAGTACAACATGGTTTTTGGTAAGTTTGTCAAAAGAATAAATCGTTTTATTGCGCATGTTCAGATTAATAGCAAGATAGAAGTTGTACATGTTATGAATACTGGTCGATTAAAGGAATTACTAACCTTAGATGCTGATGTAATGTTATCATATGAACCATCAGCAAAGAGAAAAACTGCATATGACTTACGTATGGTAAAAAAAGATGGCGCGTGGATATCGATAGATTCACAACTGCCAAACAAAATTGTTGAAGAAGGTTTAAGGTTAAATACGATTAAAGAGTTAGCAGGTTATAATGATATCAAAAGAGAGTGTACATATAGAAAAAGCAGGTTTGACTTTAAAATATCAAAACAAGATAAACATTGTTTTATTGAGGTAAAAGGCGTAACTTTAGAGAAAAATGGTTGGGGCTATTTTCCCGATGCGCCAACTACGAGAGGACAAAAGCATATAGAAGAAATGATTGAAGCTGTAAAAGAAGGATATAGAGGGGTTATACTATTTTTAATACAGCATCCTCATATAAAGGGTTTTAGTCCAAATAAAGAAATGGATCCTCATTTTTCAAGTACATTAATAAAAGCACAAAGTGAAGGGGTAGAACTATTGGCTTATGGATGTAAAGTAGCAATAGATGAGATTAGCATTAGTAATAAAGTTGCTATAAAACTATAGGTAATACAAATTAACCTATACTAATAGGGGGAGGATGTGTTAAATTGGCATATACTTTAGTAGATATTTTAGACAAGTTCATATCAATTGAGGTTTATTTACAACAAATGTATACAGATATTGCTAACTCCAGTGTTGATCAAAAAATTAAAAATATCGCTTCAGTTTTCGCACTTGAAGAAAAACGACATGTAACTACATATATTAGCCTTAAAAGAGATATTGAAGGGAAACAACAAGTGGAAATAGACTTTGACTTGTATGACAGGATATCTAAAATAACAAATGAATTTAGTAATAATATTTTAAAGCCAGAAACAGATAATATCAAAGATCTGATACAATTTATGCTATATATAGAAAAGGAAAATCTAGCGTTAATTATTAGAATTCAAGATGTCCTATCCAGCAATTCCAAACGAATTGATTTTGGGGAAAGTGTTTTAGAAGACCTCTTAAGAGAAGAAGAAAAGCATATAAAAAATCTAGAGATGTTTGTTAAATAAACCTATATAATAAAAATCTATAAATGGAGAGTGAAGATTATGGTTACAACAATATTATTTGACTTAGATGGCACTTTGTTGCCATTAGATTTAGATATATTTATCGAAAATTATTTTAAGCACCTAAGTATAAAGCTTAAAGATCACTTTGAACCTAAATTATTAACAAAGCTAGTATGGGACTCTACTAGATCTATGATTGAAAGTAATGATAACTTAAAAACAAATGAAGAAGTATTTTTTGAAAACTTTTATAAGCACACCGACATTGAATCTAATGTATTAAATCCTATTTTTGATGAATTTTATACTAAAGACTTCAATGAGTTAAAAAAGATTTCGGATAGAAGCGATATAATGATAGATGCCATAGAAATATTAAAGGAAAAAGGTTACAATTTGGTAGTAGCTACAAATCCTATTTTTCCAGAAAAGGCAATAATCCATAGGATTAACTGGGCCGGATTAAATTATAAAGACTTTAAATTTATAACTACTTTTGAAAAAATGCATTACTGTAAGCCTAACCTTAACTATTATAAAGAGATATTAGAAAACATAAATACATCGCCTAATGAGTGTATAATGGTTGGAAATGATGTAGAAGAAGATATGGTAGCAAAAAAATTAGGGTTAGAAACATATTTAATTGAAGATCATATTATTCAACGATCAGGTGACTTAAGCAATGTTGATCACAAAGGTAATTATGAAGATTTTTTAAATTTTGCAAAGCACTTACCAAATAGGAGTTGAAGCCATGAAAGCACTAGTAATTTATTATTCATATGATGGGAACACAAAACTTATTGCAGAAAGTATTGCAGAAAGTATTAATGGTGATGTGATACAACTTAAACCTAAAAAAGAAGGCACTGCTAAGAAAAAAATTACAAAATATTTATGGGGCGGAAGTCAAGTATTAATGAATAAAACACCTGAATTGTTACCGTTAAATTTAGATATAAATGAATATGATATAATATTTATTGGCAGTCCCGTTTGGGCATGGACTTTTGCGCCGCCCATTCGAACATTTTTCAATAATTATGTAATAAAAAACAAGCACATTGCACTATTTAGTTGTCATGGTGGACAACTTGGTAAAACCTTTGTTAATATGAAAAAACAACTATCCGAAAATAATTTTGTTGGTGAAATTGATGTTTTTGAACCATTAAAAAAGGATACTAAAATTAGTACTGATAGAGTAAAAAACTGGGCAGAAGAAATAATGAATAATGTCAAAAAGTGAGGTTGAGCAATGAAAGATAATAGTGAAATCCATGTTGTTGTTGGTATGTCAGGAGGGGTAGATTCATCTGTTGCTGCATATTTACTAAAAGAACAGGGTTATAAAGTTACTGGTATATTTATGAAGAACTGGGATGAAACAGATGAGTTTGGTTATTGTACCGCTGCAGAAGATTTTGAAGATGTAAGAAGAGTATGTGAACAAATTGGCATACCATATTATACTGTTAATTTCGAGAAAGAGTACTGGGATAGGGTGTTTGTATATTTTTTAGATGAATATAAAAAAGGCCGAACACCGAACCCGGATGTAATGTGTAATAGAGAGATAAAATTCAAAGAATTTCTTGAACATGCATTAAAGCTTGGAGCAGATTATCTAGCTACTGGACATTACGCCCGTATAGGTAATGAAGATGGAGAATATCAATTGCTAAAAGGGATTGATAGTAACAAAGATCAGACATATTTTCTAAATACATTAGGACAATATGAGCTATCTAAAGCAATGTTTCCAATTGGGGATTTACCCAAGAATAAAGTGCGTCAAATTGCAGAAGAGCAAGGATTTATAACAGCAAAGAAAAAAGATAGTACAGGAATTTGCTTCATAGGAGAGCGGGACTTTAAAGATTTCCTTAGTAAATACATACCCGCAAAGCCAGGTAAAATAAAAACATTTGAAGGAGATATCAAAGGTCAGCATGAAGGGCTTATGTTCTATACATTAGGACAACGAAAAGGACTTGGTATCGGTGGGTCAGGTTCAGGAGAACCTTGGTTTGTTGCAGATAAAGACCTTAAAAATAATGTGCTATATGTAGTACAAGGTGAAAAACACCCCGCTTTATTTTCTGATGGACTGCTAGCAACAGATGTTCATTGGGTCAGTGAAAAAAATCAATATGAGAAGTTTAGTTGTACAGCAAAATTCAGATATCGACAACCTGATCAAGAAGTAAGTGTAGAAAAAGTGGATCAACAGACCTATAGAGTATACTTTAAAGAACCACAAAAAGCAGTGACACCTGGACAGGCAGTAGTATTTTACAATGGAGACGAATGTTTAGGCGGCGGTATTATTGATAAAACAATAGTTTATAAATAATTAAATGAAGTACCAAACCAATAGTAGTGTCTTTTGACACTGCTATTTTTATTTTATCAATCACCAAGAAATATGAAAAAGAAAAAGTGACGAAACATATTTATTGACATAAATATACAAACATTATAGCATTAATAGATGTACTTGGATGATTTGGTAAATAAGCATTTAGTCCTAAGTAGCTACAGGAGGAGTATAAAAATGGAAAATAGAAGAAAAATTAATAGAACAATTGCCTTACTAGTGGCTCTGTCAATTAGTGGTATAATACTTTATCATAATATACCAATGAAAAGCACTAATTTTAATTATGCATCGAAAATTACAACTTTTGATACTTTAGAACAAGTTATTGCATACTCAGATAAAATCATTTTAGGCACAGTTACAGATGTGGAAGACTTCAATCAAACCGTGTCGAAGTATACGTTATTAATAGACAAAAATCTTAAATCTGACACCAATGAAGAGAAAATAGAAGTATATGAATCCCAAGAAAAGTTATTAAAAGGTAATAGCTATATTTTATTCCTTGAAAACTTGGATCATCCTTTATACTCTGAACATTCATATACTTCCTTTGAAAAAAATTTGATTTTAGAGGTCGTAGAGAATGAAACAGTTACAAAAAGCAAAATATTTAATAATGAAACTGATTTAAATAAGATTATGAAGAAAATTAATAAATCAGATTATACAGTTGTGGAACAAAATAAAGACTATAAAGTTATAAATAAGCTTGATTCAATAAAAGACTTAGCTGAAGAATAGGATTACATTCTACATATAAAACCCAGAAAAATAACGAGACATAATAAAAATACTACAGAAGTAGAGGCTAATATTATAGAACAGCACAAAGGGATTCAATTAGGAAATGAAATAAATATTTTCTTACCTAGTGAAGTTGAAAATCAAAAAGAATACATAATATTCTTAAAGGATTATGAAGGTGGCATGTTACCAACTACAAGAAAGGGGAGTATTATCCCAAAAGGGCATGTAGAATTTAAAGAAGTATTAAAATTTTTGAGAAATTAAAAATAAGTTTTAGAATTAACATCTAGCTTTACGATATAAATAAGAACAGTAGTATTTTACAATGGAGACGAATGTTTAAGTGGCGGCATTATTGACAAAACAATAGTTTATAAATAATTAAATAAAGTACCAAACCAATAGCAGTGTCTTTTGACACTGCTATTTTTATTTTATTAATCACCAAAAAATATGAAAAAGAATAATATAATAGCACAGGTTTTTTTAATAAAAATTTAAGGAGGAGAGATTTATGAGTTATCAGGCTACTAATAATCAAGAGCAAATGACAAGCGCGCATTATCATATATACCCAATTCCTTTTATGCCTTTATATCCAAAGCTTGCAAATGCATATGTACCATATCAAAGATTTGTTTCTGCATTTCCTTTAAGTGAGGCTTTAGAAAAGGGAACATTATTTCCTGAACTTTATGACCCTTATGTACCAGAGAATAAAAAGTGGGGTGAAGTAAAATGAAACATCATGACAGAGAAGCATTACTAAGACAAATACAAGAGGTTGAGTTTGCAACCCTAGAATTAAATCTATATTTAGATACGCATCCAACTGATAACAATGCGCTTATTCAATATAATCAGTTATCGAATCAACTTTTGATGTTAAAACAACAGTATGACATGTGTTATGGACCATTATTGAATTTTGGATTCTCACCAAGTCAATATCCATTTAGATGGATCGAAGGGCCTTGGCCATGGGAAAGACAATATTAGAGGGTAAAGGAGGATAATTAAATTATGTGGATTTATGAAAAAAAGCTACAACATCCAGTAAGAATAGAGAAATGTGATTTAAGAATGGCTAAATACCTATATACTCAGTATGGCGGGCCAGATGGAGAGTTGTCAGCAGCAATCAGGTATTTAAATCAGAGATATACCATACCAACCAAAGAAGCAAAAGCATTATTAACTGATATAGGCACAGAAGAACTTGCCCATGTTGAAATGATAGCTACAATGATTTATCAGTTAACAGAAGGCGCAAGTGTAGAAGAACTTGAAGCAGCAGGGCTAGGTTCAAATTATGCAATTAGAGAAAGAGCATTATTCCCAGCAGATGCCAATGGGGTACCATGGACAGCAGCATATATTCAAGCCCATGCTGATCCAGTAGCAGATTTACATGAAGATATGGCTGCTGAACAAAAAGCAAGAACAGTATATGAAAATTTACTAGACTTAACCGACGACCCTGGTATGAAAGATGCCCTAAGATTTTTAAGAGAAAGAGAAGTTGTTCACTTCCAAAGATTTGGTGAAGCATTAAGAATTGTTCAAGAGTATAAAGAATCTAAAAAAATATTTTAATAAATAGTAAAAGGGGTGTAAATTTTATTTTACCCCCTTTTTAATTATGGAAATTTATGCTTTTTTAAAAAGGATATAAGTTCCGTTAATAATTATATTAATAACTCTAAAAACCCCTCATAAAATTCATTAGAGGGATTTTAATCTTTCATATGTGTAATAATCTTAGTGTTAATTGTAATAGAATTTTTTATTTACTTGTTGTATTGTCTTTCTATACACTGGTTTCTCTCTTTACATTTCTTTATCATAGTAATCCTCCAAAATTTAGAGGGTTTAACATAATGTTCCTAGGCCTACCGACGTCGAGCTTCTCTAAAAAACCACCTTACGATGTCCGTTAGATGATCGTTACTATATTTGTATCAAGGACATTATCCCAAATATAAATGTTAGTATTATTCCTATGATAGCTATTGGGATTGAATATTTATTTGCTTTTTTTAATTTTTCAACTGTTTCTTCTCTTAAATAAATCATGTTTGATAAAGAATATAGTTTTTCTTTAGCTTTTTCACTATCCTTATTTTGTATAAAGCTTAAAATATCATTACATATTATTTTTTCATTCTGTGGAAGTTTTTCAAAGGGTGAAAATATCTCTAAGTTCTTAATATATTCTTTAAAATTACTAATAGTATTGTTTAAATCATCTACTTCCTGAGGAAAAGCAATTTCCTCGCAAATTACTTCAACCACATAGTCTTGCATATATTTTTTGAATTTAAAATTATTTCTTTTCTTGTTAACCGAATTAAAAATTAACTCAATATCTTCAATTGATGTTAATTGATCATTTGTAATTGCTTTACTTATGGCTTCCTTAAAATTATAATAATTTTTATCTTCTCTTATATAAATATATCTTAAAAATGCAAAAAATCCTCCAGCAATAATACCTACATAAGTCATCATAAGAAATATTACGAATTTATTCATATAATCATCCTTTTAGAGTGTAATGTTATGTAAAGATCCCGTATTTGCGACATCGATGAACCGGACTCACTTGACCCTTCCCACTGGATGGACCTTTGCTCCCGGTGAAGGGATGTGGTGTGCTGGCCTATCCTTCAACCCGCACCTCCTGTAAACATGCTGTTAGGCGGCGTTCATTGTAGCCACTTCTTAATTTACTTTTTAGCAACTGCTAATTTTTTTATTTTAAGCATTCGTTGGTCTCGTTCATACCTGTTTATATACCATTCTTGTAATAATGTTTCAATAAGACTAATAAGAAGTTCAGCCTCTTTGTTATCTACATCAACAATTACATTAATGTCTTTTTCCATATGAGCTCCTATGTTCCCAATTTTCTTAAGAATCTATTGCCTCCCACGTTATAGGATCTACTTTATCCCTAATTGCATCTATCTCGTAAATGGGTCTATCTTTAGAAATATTCCAAAAATTACATATCATGCCCTGAAGACATCTTCTTGCTAGTGTTGCTTGCTGCAGCCCTGGGTGATTTATCAACAATTAGGCATGCCTCATCGTAATCAGTAATAATAGCTTTATGTATATAATCTGGAAAAACTCTTGCAGTTGATTCCGGTATCAGTCTCCATTCTTTTTTTAAAACCATATTCTTACCTTCACAATCATTTAGAGATATTAATAAAGTATACTTCTGACATTCTAAATAAGAGCAACCTATTACTGATCCATGTAGTATTTGCGGTGGATATTTATTTCCAAGATGAATCTTATGTTTAAAAAAGCTTTGATTCTCACCGTCCTGAATTATAGAATTGTGTCCACAAAAAAGGACATCTCCAGTTATTACTCATTTATATTCCCCTATAGGAGTTTCCTCCCAGTGAGAGGTGGTGCTGAACCTTCCTTTGGCAAAGCATCTTTATGCAAATCTATTGTTAAGAAGAAGTAAGCTATTAACTTTTCAAATCATTTAAATATTCATTGATTTTTTGATCTAAATCTATTTGCATTGACTTTTTATAGTATTTTACAGTTGAAACTAAACAAAATATTAGAGAAGTAGCAGCAATTCCTTTATAAATATCTCCTGAAAAATATATACCTTTGAATTCTGTTGTTAATAATGTAATCAACAATGTAATACTAATTGCTAGTGGACTTTTCCAATCACTAATGTTTAAGGATTCATTTTTAAGAGTATTTAACATAATTTCAATTTTCGAAATGTTAATTTTGATTATAGTATCTCTCTTATCAAGTTCCTGTGGTTTTATTTCTTCCATCATACTTGTATCATCGTCTATATTTGGTATTTGTTGATTTAATAATTCTTCTTTTATATGATCATCTTTTGTTTCAGTATCAATTTCAAAATCTTGAGCTAATTCACTAAAAGTTTCAACTCGAAAAAGTGAGTTTTTGTCGTTAGAATATTTATCCCAACCTTTACCTTTGTAAAGATAACTAGAAAACCAAGAGATATGCCGTGTTGTAACATCTAAGGTTGGATCAACTTCAAAATATAATTCTAATGTTTCCTTAGCACTCTTCAAATACAAGAAACGTTTACCTTTAAATCTTTTATTATACATTATAATTGCATCATTTATTTCATGTATCAACTCATTAAAGTTCTTGAATTCACTAGTTTTTGATTTTAGTACTAATTTCAAATAATATTTCTTCATAACTTGCGCTCCTCATACTTAAAATATATTTTGTCTAACGGTTAAGTGTTTGCGAGATCCCGGAACAGTACCTCAAAGTAGACCGTTTTGGCGTAGCTTCACTCCCGGTGAGGGTATGTGGTGCCTGATCCTGTCCCCCAATTGTGCCCGCTCGCACCCTTTGTGTAAACATAGTGTTAGCTGATGCCAGAAATCCCGTTGCAAAAATGAATTTTGCTTTTATAAAAAGATTTATTTTAGAATAGGATCAACTGAGTAAATGATAATAAGCCGAAGAATAAAGTTAATATCAATCCAAGAACGGATAAAATATAAGAATATGTATTATGTCTAGATTGTTTTCTAAGTCCCTCTTCTAAAATTACGATGTCATCAGCCAGTTGCTCTAAGCTATTAAGAGCAAGTTCTTTGTTTTGCGTTTCAATACCTTTCTTTAAAACATTCAACAAATTAGCTTCTTTACTAGATATTGAAGAAAATGGTTGGAGTTGTCTCATAATGTTTATGCAGTTCACGATTCTATCTCTAAAATTATCTTTGATTTCTAAGCCATAAAGTTCTTTGAAATTGTGTGTAGTGTCAATATTAATTAAAAATTCTTCCATTAAATCAATGGCAGATCTCATTTCCTGTGCTGGAATATTGTACCTTGAAGAAACCCTTTTGTATAAGACGTTAAGCTGGTTAACACAATATTTATCATCTGTACAATTATCAAATACTGAAATTACTCCTCTAAAAAATTTTTTCTTTCCAAGTTTCATTTCTATCCTTTTTAATGTAATAACAAATAGTGGTAAATAAACTACAAATATTATTAAAAGAAATAATATTATTAAATTATGATCAGTACGCATAGAATATCAGCCTCCTTTGTATATGTATTATTTTAAAATAGTAGAAGCACTCTGTGTTTGATTTCAGCTAACTATTAGTATTTCTGGCATTCTTATGTACAGTATTTTATCTCGATACTCTATCTCTTGGGCTTGTACTTAGCAGGCACAATTATTTATACAACACTATTTAATAGATCCGTCCTCCTTCAACGCAATTAAAACAAAGACAATTGACGCCTAATTTTTACACATAAATACACTATATCAAAAACCTTATGTCGAATTTTAGAAAATCTTGTCGTATTCTCCATAATAAACGGGAACGGCATAAAAATTATTGTGATAAGCGTAAAATGAGTAGTGAATGTAATGTCGAATAGGAAGTTTTGTCATAACTAAATAATAAATAAGATTGGTACTAAAATTTATTGTAAGAAATATAAAAAGATGATACTATAAAAAGAACACATGTTCGCCTTGCCGCTGAACATATCGACTGAGGGGATATAACTATGTAACAAAAGATAACTTACATATTTATAGATGTGTTAAATACGAATATAAAAAAACAACCATTAGAAATTAAGGTTGCTTTCTGCGAAGGGATGTGTTGTTCTTACCTTTTCCTTGAAACGGTCTGCTAGACCTTTTGTAAATACATTGTTATGCAATAGAGCATATTTCCTATGAGGCTTGCAATAAAAATTTACGATATTACTGGAATACCAACGATATAAGGTGACAAACCATTATCATACCTTTTCATATAGTTAGAGTAATTATTAATGTAATTTTCAGTTTTTTAGCATCTTTAAGCCTTGTTTCTACTGCATTTAAAATATCTTCATAGAAAATTCTTACATCAATATTTAATGCATTATTTAAGACGTTACAGTGAAGTATATTTCCACTTGTTTCTGAAGGTTCAGTAAAAATGTATCTTTCATATATATTTTTAGGGTGTTGAGAACTACCTTGATGTAGAAGAGAGCATCGAAAATAGTAATAGTCTTCACCATCTAGTACTTCTTTATATTTCTTTCCAACATACTTATTAAACCATTCTTTATACTTCTCTCTAGATGCTTGTCCGTTTTCGGAACTAAGAGCACCACATATATCTGGCAAAGTTAAAGCACATACAAGAATAAAGACATAACTCCTTTAATTGCTCATGGGTTCCTGGAGGAGAAATTTGAGAAAGGAATTAAAAGCATACATAGAAGTAGAATTAAAGAATTATCATCAAAGCAAAAGGGATCTAGAAGAAATAAGAGAAAGCATTATCGAAGGGTTCAGCTCAGAAGATAATATGGGCATCCGTGGAAGTAGGACAAGTTATGCGACAGGTAGCAAGGCAATGAAACTGATTACTAACAAGAGAATGAAGAAGCTGGAAGAGACAATAGCAGTTATAGATAATGTAATTGGTGAGTTAGACGAAGAAAAATACAAATTAATTGAATTGAAGTATTGGACAAGACCGAGTAAATTAACAGATGAAGGAATAGCCAGTGAATTATCTGTAGGGAGAGCAACATTTTACAGATGGAAAGACGGAATATTATTAGCTATTGCTAGTGAAATGTGTTTAGTCCATAATATTTGAGACAAATATGATACTTTTGAGTGTAAAATGGTAACAAGTAATATATTAAGTACCTTCAACGATGTTGGGGGTATTTTACTTTAAGAGGTAGATATGATTAGAAAAATAGATGTTAAAAACTGTAAAAAGTGCGTATGAAGCAAATGGACAGGACTAAAATATGTTTGTATGTTTACTAAGTGTGTTAGAGACAAATTTAAAGATTAAGTTTTAATATTTAAATATTCCTTATTATAAAAAGATTAATGCTAGAATGAAGTAGAGTAGAATACTTGACACTTTGTCCTCATATGCTGGTATAAGAGTAACTATACTGAATGGGGGAAAGTATATGAACAAAAAAGAAATAAAGAAAGTAATAAGTGAATTAAGAATTAACAGTGAATTACTAAACGAATTAGAAGTAAAGGCGAATGATTATAGACATCGAAGTATTAAACATGATTTAGATGGAAATATATTGTTTGAACTAGAATTACTTCAAGAGAAGTTAACTTGTATTCTTTATAACTTTTATTTAGGTGATGTTGAAAAAGATTGGCGCGAAGGAAAAATATCCTCTGAAGAGCGTGAAGAACAAATTATGAGTACTATAGGAAAGAGTAAAGTTGAAAGTTTACCATTTTTCAACTTCGGTTATATGAATAGTGATTTTTTAATTAAATTACAAAAGTTAGACTAGAGCCAATAGGACTCTTTTTTTAGTAGAAATAGCGAAATTGAGGTGGTGATATGGCAAAAAAAAGACCAGCAAATCCAATTAAAGATATAGATCGAGTTTATGATATACAAGACTACCTGCAGCGTAAGAACGATTCAATAGTATTAATTCTGTAAATAAAAAAAGAAAGCAGTCGTTAGACTGCATACACTATTTAGTTTTTTTAGATAATTAGAGTTATATAGGGAAGAATGTAGTACTAATAGGTATATTTAGTGCCGTGTCGTAATTTGACGAACGATTGTTGTAGGAAATTGTCTCTCTTTGAAGAATGTAATATAGAATAAGGGGGAGATGGTTTTGAGTAAGACGATTAAATTTTACAACTTAGCATTATTACATAATGGAGAAAAAACTGATGTAGATGTCCTTAAGGTACTAGATAATATTGCAAAACTAGCTTGGAATCAAAAGGTAAAACATATACAAGGAAATTTTTCTGCAATGTTTCCAATGTACCTAAATGAAAGACATAAAGATAAAAGAATAATTCCATTTGGAAAGTTTAGGAGAAACTACAAACCATTTTTAGGTAATATAGCTAATTCTAATTTAAGAGAAATACAGGACGATGTAGATGTTGTAGAGTTAGTTACAATGGTTTATGATCAAAAGCATCGTACAGCTATCTTAGACTATAATAGAGAAGGCCTAAAGGAAAAGGATATAGTAGTATATTTAAATGTTTTTGTACAGAACAGCATGGGAAGTGATTGGGAATTTAAATTTTTCCCTATAATTTCAAGTACTCCAAAAGAGGAAGTTTTAAAATCTTCTGAATTCAGAAGTGTGGAAATAAAATTAAAATTAGATAAGTTTACTGAGAACGTTGTTAATCAAGGTATTCAAGTTAACAGCTCTGACAATGTGATGATTCTTGATGTCTTAAAAATGTTTGAAGCAAATAATACAACGTTAGATGCTACAACTTTAAAGTTTGAGCTAAACGTAGGTAATAAACAAAATGTAACTATGAATTTAGAATCTATAAGACAACTTGTGAATACTCTTAACTTAGACTCAGACTATATCGAAAGTATAAAGTTAAAATATAGAAATATAAGTAATGGAAAATTAGACACGGTAGATTTTAAAAATATCAACAAACAGGTTAAAGAAATAATATTCCAGAATGACGATATTAAAAATCCAGCTTCTGAATATGTCGGAAATACTATATTGGAATTATATCCAAACTTTGAATCTACATTACATAGAAGTCATAGAAATTTTATTAGTGATATGGTAACAATAGACCATTCTACGACAATTAATCCGTCGGAAAGTGCAGTTTAAATGTGAGCAATGAAAGAGTGAGTATTATGAAAGAAAATGAAAAACAGAAAAAAGTAAAACATTGGTTAATTGAGAAAGGAATAAGCATAATTCCCGTAGTATTTATAATGTTTTTTTTTACTGTCAAAATTTTATCAAATCAAAGTGAATTAATGCTCAATATTATTAATCATAGTAAGTTATTTCTAAATAAAATATTTTGTCAAGAAACAATTAACTCCTTGGGTACTATATCTGCAATATTAATTGGATTTAATGTAACAATTATGTCTGTTTTTGGAACAAGTTATTCGCAAGCAGTAGTTACTATTTCTGATAAAAAATTAACTAGTACTTTTACTTCATATGCTAAGATGTCATTATGGTCTTCATTCATATTCTTCCTGGCTACAATCTTTCACGAAACAGTATTTTCATTTAGCTTCTCTATTTTTATATACACTTTTATTTTTTTATGGGTATTAACATCGTTTGTTAGATTTGCAATTATTGTATTAAGAATGTATGAAGTAAATATTGAAAATACATCTAAAAGTTCTAAAGAGAAAAAAGAAGAAAGTCACGAAATAACTATTATTTTACGCGAGATTAGAGAACAATTGAAAAATGAAAAAAATTTATCTGATGATGATTATTTTCAAAATATAAAGAAAATGTCTGATGATCAACGAAAAGAATAAGAGGAAAACTAAAAACAAAAGGAGGGTTTATAGTGGGAAGTCATAAAGATGAACTAATAAAAAGCATTCATAATACAGAAAGTTATTGTGAAAGATGTGGTGAAGAACTAGAAGACAAATCAGAAGAAATCTGTGACGATTGTCTAGAAAATATTTAGTTAACAATTTTTTTAAAATGATAGGGGCCAATCGGCTCTTTTTATTTTGGAGAAAAACATGATAAAAAAGCTATTAGATCATATATTAATCGGACAATATATAAAATTCTACAAAAGCAAAGAGTGGAGACAAACTAGACAAGATGTAATGAAGCGTGATAACTATGAGTGTCAACACTGTAAGAAGCTAGTTAAGTACTTTAAGGGAGAATGTGTAAATCATATAGAACATCTTAAGGATAATCCTATGAGGGCATTGGATAAAGATAACTTAGTAACGCTATGTAATTTTTGTCACAATAAAGAACATCCAGAAAAGCTAGAAAAAGTGGATAAAAAGGGTAAAATTGATATACCTGAGCGTTGGTAATACCCTCGGGTAGAAAAATTCCAAATCCCCTCGGGGACTGGAAACGGGAGGGGGAGCTCGCAAAAGAAATAAATTGTATTTCTGATATGATGTGGGGGTGTGGGGTTATGGCTAAAAAACTGATATAAAAAGAGATCTCATTGATCAGCTTGAGAGAAATGGAGTCTATGGTAGGCATTATATAGATCTGATAGATGACTATATGGCACTATGGGATATTAAAAATAAACTTATAAAAGATATCAAAGCAAGAGGTGTTACAATTAAATATCAAAATGGGTTAAATCAATGGGGGTACAAGAAAAACGATTCTATATCGGAGCAAAAGGGGGTGTGTTAATTGGTAGATGAGAAGTTGTTTCTCTTTGTGATTTTGAAGGTAATACAAGTCGCTTAAATTCAGGGTTATAGAAAACCAAGAGAGCCGAATCATAAAGGTAGATAGAGTTTTATCTAAAAATATTAATAAATCCCTTACTTTTAGCCCCAAGTATACAGGTGTGAAAGTATAGTAGGAGATTAACGAAAAGTAGAATTATTATATTTTAAGGATATTTTCAAATTTTGATAAAATTCTACAACATATATATTGTATAATCATTTAGATTAACTAAAAGAAAGGATGAATTGAATTGAAAAAAGTTCTATTAGCACTACTATTAGTATTAAGTATGACATTTATCGTAGCTTGTGAGGATTCTACACCAACGAAAGTAGATGATAACGATCAATCACAGGAAACTTCCAGTGAAGAAGAAACACCAGCAGCAGAGAATTTTGAAATTGGCGACAAAGTAGAAATTGGTGGAATTAATATAACTGTTAATTCTGTTAGATGGGATGAAGGAGCAGAGTTCTTTGGTCCAGATGAAGGAGAGAAATGGTTGGCTATTGATGTAACGCTAGAAAATACGAAAGACGAATCAGCAAATGTTTCTAGTATGTTAATGTTTGATCTATACGATGAAGATAACTACAAAAGAGATCTAGCACTAAGCACAACAACGGAAGGAAGTTTAGATGGGGAATTAGGTGCAGGAAGAAGCATGAGAGGTGAGATTGCTTTTTCAGTTAAAGAAGGTCAAAACAATTTTGAATTTATATTTGAGCCTAACGTATTCGGAAATGGACAAGCAATATTTGATATAGAGATAGAGTAAGAAGAAAGCAGGGAAATTAAATCCCTGCTTTTCTTATGTTCAAATTGCAACGTTACATATTACCGATAACATGGCGGAACAGAGAACTTGCACATGTTGAAATGATAGCTGCAATGAATTATCAGTTAACAGAAGGCGCAAGTGTAGAAGAACTTGAAGCAGCAGGACTAGGCTCAAATTATGCAATTAGAGAAAGGGCATTATTTCCAGCAGATGCCAATGGCGTACCATGGACAGCAGCATATATTCAAGCTCATGCTGATCCAGTAGCAGAATTACATGAAGATATGGCAGCTGAACAAAAAGCAAGAACAGTATATGAAAATTTACTAGACTTAACCGACGACCTTGGTATGAAGATGCACTAAGATTTTTAAGAGAAAGAGAAGTTGTTCACTTAGTGAGAACGGGTCATTCCATGATCTTGCTTCATGAGGGTGTTTCTTGCACCCTTAGGAAATGACTAATTAGACGTTGCCAATATATATAACTTATTTAAACATAGCTTCTTTAACTTCATCTATAGTAAAACAATCTTTTTTTCTATGTATCATACTGTGGCAATTTGAACAAAGCATAGCGATATCTTCTATTTTCATTTCAATTTCTTTTCCGTCTAGTAGAGATATAGGTTTTTTGTGATGGCCTTCTATAAAATCTTTACCTAGAGAATTATACTTTACACTAAAATCAAATTCGCATATTTCACAAAATAATTTTCCATGATTCTTTTTAAACTCTTTTTTTGCTTCCTTTATCAGACTCTGGTTACGTTCAATTGTTATATGTTTTTTTAAATTCTTTTTACCTTCTAAAAAGCCTCTCTGTTTCTGAGAGTCGTCATAGTTACCTTTACTTTCTCTAACTGCATTCGTAAATGCGTCTTCATTTGAAATTATTTTATAAACATAACCACAAGCATATTGTGATTTTAATTTACTTTTTAGTAATTCATCATTTGATATTAAATAATAATCACTTATGTCTACTTCTTGATTAGATGAGTCTATTTCTATAAAATTAGCTAATTTAAGCCAAGTTTTATGCTTATCTTTCATATAATATTCTGGTCTCCAATCATCACTTGGAAAACTTGGACTTGTATATTTTTCAGCATCTAAAATATCTGCGATATACCTAATGTTATCATTTCCTCCTTGAGAACTTGGTATTACTATTAAAGCTTGAGGCTTTTGCCCTGCCATAAAAAAATCTGATAATTTTTCAGGACTAAAAGGTTGATTGTTTCCCCACCATGTATAACCACTCGGATTTCGTTTTGTAACTTTTATATGTTCGTAAATAATATCAAAAATGTTTTTATGTTCTTGAGCCTTTACTTTTAAAAAAATGTCCACTTTTATATTTTCATCTGTTATATCTATCATATTGACCCTCATCCCCCTATTATAATTAATCGTAATTTACTGATTTACGTACTATAGATTATATGCTATTTTCAAATAACGTTTAAATATTGAATTTCCAACTCACAAACACCATCACACTGAAATGTTTTGTGACCTGTGAAGTACTCTCTTATCTATGTTGTTTTATTTCAGTATTAAATGGGCTTGCACTTGGAAAATACGATTTGATATATCAGTTTTCATAGATCGCCTCCCTTAACCTAATTAAAATCAAGACATTAACACTTAATTTCTACAATTATATACACTATACCAAAAAGCTTATGTTGAATTTTAGCAAGCCTTGTCGAATTTTACGAAATAAACGGGATTGGCATAAAAATCATTGCAAGAAGCATAAAATGAGGAGTAAATGCAATATTGTTTTGAGTAAGTTTTATCATATTCTCTATAATAAACAAAGTTAGTACTAAAACTTGTTGTAAGAAATATAAAAAGATGATATTATAAAAAAAGAACATATGTTCGGCTTGTCATTGAACATATCAACTGTGTGGACATACTATGTAACAAAAGATCATATACATAGTAATAGACGGGGTTAAATATAAAAAAAGATTTTAAAAGTACAACTTAGATTTTTATAAATTTATAGCGGTCTATAGCAAGTTAGCATAGTACAAGTTTGGTAATACAGCGTTCAAAATACATGATAATGCAATGTGAAAAAACAATAAGAAATAGATAGAATTTTAGAAATATCAAATACAATGTCTGAAATTTACTACGAGGAGGAACAGCAATGATTGAAATGTGGAAACAAGCGGATATAGTAGCGAAAGTTTTTATATTAATAATGTGTACAAGCCCGATTTTATTTTCCGCAGTAGGTTATAAAGTATCAAAAACAGAAAAAGCCCCATCAGCTGCAACTGAGTAAGGGCAATAACAAAAAAATATCAATACTATTGTACCACAATTTTTTATTATTACAGGATAAAATGGGAGGTTGCTAATTGGTTGAAATAGAAGTTGTTTCTCTTTGTGACCTTGAAGGTCACACAAAACCACTTAGATTCAGGGTCATAGAAAACAAAGAAAGCAAAATCATAAAGGTTGATAAAGTTCTATTTGTAGACATTAATAAGTATCTTTCTTTTAGTCCACAAGTCTATAAGTGTGAGAGTGTTATTAGGGATCAACGAAAGGTATATGAATTACTGTATTTCAAAGATGAAAATAAGTGGAAGTTGAAAAGGTAGCTTAATGGCTACTTATTTTTTTGTTCTTATAATATCCATAAGTTGATCATTTTCAAAGATGTGGTGAAGCATTAAGCATTGTGCAAGAATATAAGGAATCTAAAAAATATTTTAATAAATAGTAAAAGGGGCGTAAATTTTATTTTACCCCCTTTTTTTAAAGATGGAAATTTAATGTATTTTTTAAAAATAGGATATATGCTTGGTTAATAATTATAATAATAGTAAATCACAGTCCGTTTAGTAGAAAGGAGATAACATGTTTACTAGACTAGTTATTATTGCTATTACACCAACAATTGCATTAGGGACAGCTATGTATTTAATTGATCGATACGAAAGAGAGCCGCCGACGCTATTACTTAAAGTATTTTTTTTAGGAGCATTATCCGTAATACCTGTTGCAATTATACAAAGGTTTTTAATCGGTATTGATGTATTTACTGGTTTGATTTCAATAGCCTATACTGCCTTTATTATTGCAGGATTAACGGAGGAGTACTTTAAGAGAGCGGTTGTTATGTATAGTCTATATAATAATAAGAACTATAATGAAAAACTTGATGGAATTGTCTATTGTGTTTTTTCAGCCCTAGGATTTGCAACAGTAGAAAACATTATGTATGTTGTATTTAGATTTCCTGAAAATTATCATGTAGGTCTAATGCGAGGACTTTTGTCTGTACCTGCTCACGTGTTGTTTGGTGTTACGATGGGTTATTATCTATCAAAAGCAAAATATACAGACGATTCGTATAAGAAACGAAGATATTTTACAAAGTCATTAACGATACCAGTAATCTTTCACGGGATTTTTAATTTTATTTTAATGTCCCAGATTCCTTTGCTAATGTTTTTCTTCATTCCCTTTGTTATATACCTTTGGATCATAAATGTTAGACGTATAAATGAATATAGTATTCTCAGTAAAGAAAATAATAAAATAATAAAAGAGGATAGGGATGAATGAACATCCGTATCCTCTAATTATCTCATTTGTCGAGAAATAATCTTAACTAAGTCCTCAGTAGTTGAATCCGTTGATACAGTAAAACTACCCGATTGTAATTGTGTAGATAAATTTAAATCTTCTGCAGTAGTTAAAAATTCATTTACATCAGTAATTAAGTTATGATCTCTTAAAATTCTTGCTATACCTAGTCCGTGAGTACCAGGTGGTATAGTAATAGTTATATTTTCAACGCTTTCTGATTCATTTGATGGAGTTTCATCACTTTCTTCAGGGGCTACTTCTGTAGAAGGATCAGTTGATACGGTATCACTAGGCGTTGTATCGGTTTCAGCAATAGGTGTATCTGCTTGTTCTTCAGTTGAGGAATTATTTACATTAGTTGTAAGCCAAGAACCGAGATACCAATTTACAACAAAGAACATAGTACAAATTATAATGATTGCTAAAATTATGTCGGTTGAGTCATGAATCAGATCTTTAATTTTTTCCATATCAAGTTCCTTTCTTTCTGTAGGCTTATATAGTATAAGAATACCATAGTTAATATCAGTATATCAACAATTATAGCAAAAGATAAATTAGTAATTTATTCATTAAGAAATCTGCATAATTACATAATTATTTTTTTTGAAGTTATAATATCATTAAAAGGTTAATATACAATAAATAACTATGGATGTGGGGAGGTAGTATGATGAGTACTAAAGTAAAAAGGATAAGTACTATGGAGGAATTAAAGGATTCAATTAAATATTCAAAAAAGAAGCCTGTATTTATTTTTAAACATGATGATACTTTGGAAGAAAGTCAGAAAGCCTTAGAGGAGTATATGAGCTTTATTGAAGAAAATGAAGAAGAGGTTGATTTTACAGTTATTGATGTACGTGAATATATTGAAGTTTCTGAAGCGGTAGAAGACATTTTAGAAGTAAGCCATGTTGCACCTCAATTAATATTTATAATGGATGAAGAAGTGGTGTGGGATGACAGAGGTGCTAATATTAATTCCGATAATATTTTAGAAGTACTTAACGAGTTTCTAGTAATATAATTATAAACCCTTATATTTACTTAGTAATGCTATTATGGTATTATAACAGATAATGTGTCGCTTAAAGACAGGGGGACCCAAATGAAAAAAGAGTTACTAGAGTGGATAAAAGTTATAGCAATATCCTGTATAATAGCATTGGTGATCACTGCATTTGTAAAACCTACAATCGTAAAAAATCACTCAATGAGTCCAACGTTAGAAGATAATGACTTTTTACTTATCAATCGTTTTTTCTATAATAGAGGGACACCACAAAGAGGAGATATTGTAGTTTTTCAAACAGATCTAAAAACAAATAATGGAACAGATAAATTACTAATTAAACGAATCATCGCTTTGCCAGGCGAAAATTTAGTGATTGAGGAAGGCAATGTTTATGTTGATGATGTAGAGTTAGAGGAAATTTATCTAGCTGAAAATGCTGTTACATTAGATACTATAGATCTTGTAGTACCTGAAGGTAAAATATTCACAATGGGTGATAATCGTTTATATAGCTTAGATAGTAGAGATCCGTCTTTAGGATTAATTGATATGGACGATATTTTAGGGAAAGCTTTTGTAAGATTATACCCTTTTAGTAGAATTAGTACAGTAAAATAAAATATTATATGAAAACTATCTTATGTAAAAGTAAGATAGTTTTTTTACTTATAAAATAAAAAAAATTGCAAAAGATAATACTTGAAAGTAAGTTTAATAATAAGTTAATAAGGAGGGTTACACTTATGAAAGTAAGAGAAATTATGACGCAACATGTATCTTCTGTAAGTTCTCAAAGCGCAATTCAAGATGTAGCTAAGCAAATGAAAGACTTAAATGTTGGATCTATACCAGTTTGCGATAACCAAAATCAACCTGTGGGGATTGTGACAGATAGAGATATTGTCGTAAGAGGAATTGTTGAAAATCTTGATACAACAACAAGTGTTGACAATGTTATGTCTAAAGAATTAATTTATGTAAGTCCAGAAGCCCATGTACATGAGGCTGCAAGGCTTATGTCGGAAAACCAGATTAGAAGGTTGCCAGTCGTAGAAAATGGACAGATAGTTGGTATTGTAGCAATAGGAGATTTAGCTGTTAGAAACATTTATGTAGACGATGCTGGAAAAGCATTAAGTGATATTTCTACACCGAGTAGACCAATGAAATAAATAAAAAATTCTTAAAAGTTCCTGTATATCGCAGGAACTTTTCATTTACATATAGAATCTTACTAAGGTATATTATGGGTTTATTACAATAGAATACATAATGAGGATAAGTATAATAGGGGGGCTTGTGTATGGCAAAAAAACTACAAAGAATGATAAATATAAAAATTAATGAAAAAAGTTATGAATTTACAAGAGGGATAACATTAGAAGAAATTCTAATGAGCTTAAATAAACCCGACAAAAAAATAATAGTCGCTGCAAAAGTAGATAATAATCTTAAAGAACTAAACTATATAATTGATGAAGACTGTGATGTAGAATTTATTGATTTAACTACTTCTATAGGAACACGTATATACCAAAGAAGTTTAGCATTCGTATTTATTCGAGCGTGTATGGAGTTGTTTTCAGGATCTAAGGTATCCGTTGAACATTCACTAAGTAAGGGGTTATATTGTGAAGTTCATTATAATAGAGAAATGAATGAAGATGACGTAGTAAAGATTGAAGAAAGAATGAAACAAATTATTAATGCAGATGTTCCATTCAAAAAAAGTAGAGTTCCTGTAGATGAGGCAAAGGAAATTTTTAAAAGTTATGAACAGCATGGTAAAGTTAAGTTATTAAAATATAGAGAAAAGCCATACATAAATATATACGAATGTGACTGGTTAAAAAACTATTTTTATGGTTACATGGTACCTTCTACAAAATATTTAAAACAATTTAAGTTGCAATTTTATTCACCGGGAATAGTAATTCAATTTCCAAGGGCCGAAGATGGTGGGGAAATTCCAGAATTTGAAAAGCATCCTAAGCTATTTAAGGTGTTCAGAGAGACGGAAAAATGGGGAGAAATTCTAGAAATCGATTATGTTGCTGCCCTTAACGAAATGGTCAAAGCAGGAAAAGAAGGCGAGTTTATACGCATTGCAGAAGCATTACATGAGAAAAAAATTGCTGAAATAGCTGACAAACTACATGAAAATATAAAAGAAAAACGATTAATTTTAATTGCTGGACCAACCTCATCAGGAAAAACAACTTTTGCTGAAAGACTTACAATTCAATTAAAAGTAAATGGGATAAAACCAGTATCAATCTCATTGGATGATTACTTTGTAAATAGGGAAGACACGCCGAGGGATGAAATCGGTGAGTATGATTTTGAGTCACTTTATGCAATTGATATAGAACTTTTTAATAAACATTTACAGATGCTGTTAAATGAAGAAGAAGTAGAGATACCTACATTTAATTTTCATAAAGGTAAAAGAGAGTATAATGGTCACAAAATAAAGATTAACAAAGATCAACCAATTATTTTAGAAGGAATTCACGCATTAAATGATGAGCTAACAAAATCAATACCTCGAGAACAAAAATATAAGATTTATATTAGTGCATTAACGCAATTGAACATAGATGAACATAACAGAATCCCTACTACGGATAGCCGACTAATAAGACGATTGGTAAGAGATAGTAAATTTCGTTCAAATGATGCGAATCGTACATTGTTTTTATGGCCTTCTGTAAGACGTGGAGAGGAAAAAAATATATTCCCATTCCAAGAAGAAGCAGATATTATGTTTAACTCCGCATTGTTTTATGAACTAAGTGTTCTTAAAAAATATGCAGAGCCCTTATTGAGACAAGTAGAAAGTAACAGTCCTTTTTATATTGAAGCAAAAAGATTGTTAAAGTTCTTAAGTTATTTTGTTTCATTAGAAAACGAAGAGGATATACCAAAAACATCAATCATGAGAGAGTTTATAGGAAAAAGTAGTTTTATGTAAAAATAATGGATATTAAAAGCGCGTGGTCATAAACCACGCCTTTTTTTGCAAAATAGGTATAAATAATAGTGCATCACATAAAAATAGCATGTATATTATTATTGGACAGGTGATCCAAATGCATAACGTTAATCTAGTCATATTAGTCTATATTATATTATCTTTAATAGGAATATTGATACCCGCTATACCTAGTTTAATATTAGTTTTAGCAGGTTTTTTTTACTATGCATATACAATTAATTTCACTTTAATTTCGATGCAAACGATTATCTTTTTTAGCTTGTTAATCATAATAACAATTTTTTTGGATTATATAACCATTCTTCTATTCGAAAGAAGATTTGATTTATCCAAAATAGGTATATTTTTATTGGTGGTAGGTGGTGTAGTAGGCTATATACTATTTAATATCACAGGACTAGTCGTTGCACAAGTAATTGCAATGATTTCTGGAGAATTAATTGAGTGGAACAAAAGGGCAATAAATACTTTGGAGAATAAATTTTTTATAATTTACTTATTAAATGTAATGATTAAATCTAGCATAGTTTTAATTATGGTAATAACCTTTGCATATAAAGTTTTATTATAAAAGTGTGTAACAATAACTTCCTACTGAATAGGATATTAATATATTCATAATTAGTAGGGGGGATATATTGTGAAGAATAAAAAGGCGCTTTCTTATAAATCACTAAAAAGATATTGTGATATTTCAAATTTAAAATTTACTTCTACTAATGAAATATCAAAATTAGATGGAATGCTCGGTCAAAAAGATGGAGAAGAAGCAATGGAGTTTGGATTACAAATAGATCATCATAATTATAATATTTTTTTAAGTGGAGATACGGGAACAGGAAAAACTAATTATTCCAATTATATCGTAAGAAAAATAAGTAAAAATAAAGCTACACCTGATGACTGGTGTTACGTATACAGCTTCGATACACCTAGAACAGCGATTGCACTGAGTTTACCAGCAGGTCAGGGCAAAATATTTCAAAAAGAAATAGACAAACTACTTGACGAATTACTAGTCGAAATCCCCAAAGCATTTAATAGTGAAGCATTTGACCGACAAAAAAATGAAGTGGTAAAGCAATACCAAGAAGCAAAGAATGAGTTATTGCATACTCTATCTGAATTTGCTAAAAGCAAAAACTTTGAACTAAAAAATACAAGCACAGGATTTGCATTTACACCTATTGACGATTCAGTAACAAATGAGCTAGAAAAAGATCATGATGAAGTACAAGAAGAGGCTTTAAGCATCATGTTAAAAATTAAGAACTTAGAACGTAGAGCTAAGAAGCAACTATCCGACCTTGAAAATGGATGTGCATCTTTTGTTATTAAGCCCTTAATAGAAGAGCTTAAAGAAAAGTATAAAAAGTACGAAAAAGTGGTAAATCATTTGAAGAATATTAAAAAAAATATGATTGAAAATGTCTATCAATTTATACCAGATGAAGATGAAAATCCTAATACAATTATTAAATTAGAGGAAGATCCAATATTAAAAAAATATAGAGTAAACTTATTTGTAGATCATAGTAGTACCGAAGGTGCCCCAGTAGTAATAGCCCACAACCCAAGTTTAAGTCAACTTACTGGTGTTATGGAATATGAAAATATTAATGGTTCCTTAAAGACCGATATTTTAATGTTAAAATCTGGAGCTATACAACAAGCTAACGGAGGGTATTTAATCGTTGAAGCGAAAAGATTACTATCAAATCCATACGCTTGGGAAACATTAAAGCGTATGTTGCAAACAAAAGAAATAACAGTAGAGTCTATAGGCAATCAGCTAGGCGTGGATGTTTCGTCGTTAAAACTTGAGCCAATACCAGTTAAACTAAAAATAATATTGATTGGAAACGAATATTTATATCATTTACTTTACCAATATGATGAAGATTTTCAAAAATACTTTAAAATATTTGTTGATTTTGATAATGAAATGAAAAGAACCGTAGAAACCGAGTATCTGATGGCTCGCTATGTAAGTACTTATACACAAAAAGAGAATATACTTCCCTTTGATGCTACTGGTGTCTCGAAATTAGTTGAATACAGTTCTAGGTTAACAGGGAGACAGGATCGATTATCAACTAGATTCAATAAAATAATTGAAATAATACTAGAAGCAAATCAGTGGGCTAAAATTGATAATAAACTACTTGTAACTGAACAACATGTAAAAAAAGCGATAATAAAAAAATTGGATAGATTAAATAAGTACCAAAACAAAATAGAAGAGATGTATGACAATGAGAAAGTATTAATTGACGTTGAAGGTGAAAAAGTAGGAATTGTGAACGGACTGTCTGTTATTAGTATAGGTGAGTATTCCTTTGGAAAACCTAGTGTTATATCCGTAACAACAAGTGCAGGTAAAGAAGGGATCATTAATATTGAGAGAGAGGTTAACCAAAGTGGTGATATATATGACAAAGGAATAATGATTCTGACTGGGTTTATCATGGAGAAGTTTGGACAGGAAAAAAGCTTAAGTTTTACATCCCGTATTTGTTTTGAACAATCTTATGGGGGAATAGATGGAGATAGTGCATCAAGCGCAGAATTATATGCCTTGTGTTCTAGTATTGGAAAAATACCTATAACACAATCAATTGCAGTAACAGGTTCTGTAAACCAAAAAGGTTTTATACAACCAATCGGTGGAGTAACAGAGAAAATAGAAGGTTTCTATGATTTATGTAAAAAAAGAGGTTTGAATAAACAACAAGGAGTAATTATACCGTTCCAAAACGTAGATAATTTAATGTTAAAAGATGAAGTGATAGAATCAGTAAGAAAAGGAGAGTTTTATATATATGCTATTAAACATATAGATGAAGGCATAGAAATTATGACTGGAGTGACTGCGGATAAGGTTTACAAAATAGTAGAAGAAAATTTAATTAACTATTCAAATAATACTAATAGCAAATAGTTTTACTAACCATAGGAGGAGAGTTATGTCTGATGTACATGAGTTAAATTATCTTGTTGATAAAATTAATCAATTAAAGAAAGAAGGCGTCTATAGAGAACTACCAATTCTACAGAGTCCTAATGAGGCAATCATTACACTAAATAATCGTAAAGTAGTTAATTTATCCTCGAATAATTATTTAGGATTTGCCAATCACCCAGAACTAAAAAAAGCAGCAATTCAAGCAGTAGAAAAATATGGTGTAGGAACAGGATCAGTTAGAACAATCATCGGTAATTTAGATATTCATGAAGAGATGGAAAATATATTAGCAACGTTTAAAAAAGAAGAAGCAGTAATGGTATTTCAATCTGGATTTAACTGTAATGCAGGAACGATTCAATCCGTTACTGAAAAAGGAGACTTGATTATATCTGATGAATTAAATCATGCTAGTATAATCGATGGCTCTCGACTTAGTAGGGCTGATCGTATGGTATTTAACCATGGTGATGTCAATCATCTAGAAACACTACTAAAAGAAAATAGAGATAAATACAACAATGTTTTAATAATAACTGATGGCGTTTTTAGTATGGATGGAGATATTGCACCATTACCTGATATAGTTTCAGTAGCTGAAAAATTCAGAGCAATGACCTATGTGGATGATGCTCACGGTTCAGGTGTACTTGGAAAAAATGGGAGAGGAACAATCGACCATTTTAATTTACATGGAAGAGTTGATTTTACCATAGGGACACTATCAAAAGCAATTGGAGTAGTTGGTGGGTATGTAGCGGGAAGAAAAGTGATGAAAGATTGGCTTAGTCATCGAGGAAGACCTCTACTTTTTAGCACTTATCTTCCCCCTGCTAATGTAGGAGCTATTATAAAAGCAGTGGAAATATTAATGTCAACATCGGAATATACCGATAAACTATGGAGCAATTCAAAGTATTTTAAGGACAAAATGTCTAGTATAGGATATAATATTGGAAATAGCAAAACACCAATAACACCTGTAATGATTGGTGATGAAGAGAAAACGATGAAATTTAGTAAAAGGCTGCTAGAAGAAGATATTTTTGTATCAGGGATCATATTTCCTACAGTACCAAAGGGAACTGGAAGAGTAAGGTGTATGGTAACTGCCGCGCATACAAAAGAGCATCTTGACAAAGCGATAAATGTGTTTGAAAAAGTAGGACAAGAAATGGGTGTAATTTAGGGCTTCTAACTAAAAAAGGGGGACAATAATGTTTAATAATTTTACCCAGGAAAACCGACGGAATTACATACTTATATCTATGGTTGTGGCTCTAAAGTTTGCTGCTTATTCCTTTTTGTTTTTATTGCCACTTTATATTAAAGACTTAGGTGGCGATCCAATTGCAATAGGAAACATTTTAGGAATAGTAGTATTACCTGTAGTAATCATTAGTCCACTAATTGGAAACCTTTTAAACAAATATGGTCCCAAAAAGCTAATTATTATAGGGTTACATATCGTTCTCACGTCTTTTATAATTGGGTTATTTGTTAGGAATTATAAATTTTTCTATTTAACGCAACTAATACAAGGTGTTGGGCATACTTTAGTATTTATGCCAGCAATTCCCTATTTAATAACGATAATCCCTGAAAAAAATAGAGTGCAAGGTTTAGCTTTTTTTACTGCATTTCTCCAACTGGGAAATGCAATAGGTCCCTTTGTTGGAGAAAGAGCAATTGCAAAGTACGGTAGCTTTTCCACTTTATTTATTGGGGCAATTGTTTTTACGCTGATTAGTCGTATACTTATACATTTTGTAAAAGATAAAAAAGTTTCTGAAGAAAAAGCAGAAGAAAATCTACAACCAAAGCCATTTAAGTTATTCAAAATGTTAAAAGATAGACAAACCACTGTTTACTTTATGCTTACATTTGTATTGGGAAGCTGTTTTGGTTTAATAATGAATTTTCAAGCGGTATTTGTAGAGCAAAAAGGGTTAAATGTAGGCTTATATATATCGGTTTCTATGCTAGCCGTTGCGTTTAGTAGAATATTTTTATCCAATCTAGCTGATCGGCTAAATAAAAAAGTGGTAGTAATAGTTACATTTTTAGTTATGATCGCAAGTATCGTATACTTTAGTAATATTACAACTACGATGGATATGATTATTTCAGGAATTTTATTTGGACTTAGTTTTAGTTGTATTTTTCCAACAATTACTGCAATACTTGTTGATCATTTAAAGCTGGAATATCGTAGTAAGGGCATAAGTATAAATAATATGCTATACGATGCTGGTTTTTATATCCCTAATTTCATAGGAGGAATCATAGCCCAATATTTTGGATATGAAAGACTTTTCCTATGGATGGCAGGAATTGCATTCTTAACCCTAATTTTATTTGCGGTAAGTGGACATAAAAGAAAAGTTGTTGAGAATTATTAAAATTGATAAACCACATAAAAGAAACAGTGATGAGTATTTTATTTATTCATCACTGTTTCTTTTATAATTTACCAAAGAAATATAACTGAATAGCTGGTTATTATAATTGGGAATTGGAAACGTTAAAAATGAAGATATTAATTGCTTAGGAGGTGGGATTTCTTGATTAAAAATAAGCTGATATTATTTCTTATAGCATTAGTATTAACATTGACTATAAGTGGATGTACAACAAATAATCAAGCAGCCGACCAAAGAGCTGTAGTAGAAACAACTCCTGTAATACATCGTAATATAACGCAGTGGGTTACTTTAACATCACAGCTTCAGGCCTATAAAAATGCAATGATCATACCTAAACAACCTGGTTTAGATGTTACTAATATACATGTAGATATTGGAGATGAAGTAAAGGAAGGGAGATTACTTTTCGAGTTAGATAAAACTTTGGTAAGGGAACAGATTAATCAAACCAAACTATCATACGATTTAGCCAGAGAGAATTATAATAAGCAGAGTAAAATAATACAAGAACAAGAAGTATTATTAGAAGCTTATGAAACAATGTCTAAAAATAGTGGTTTTTTTCAAAAGAAATTACCTGAGTCGGCAATGTCGATAGATGAAGAACCACGGGAATCATTAGCGTTAGCCCAGTCTCAAGTAGATAAAGCTCAAATGGCTTACGCTAGTGCATTAAGACAATTAAGTGAACTGGAGTATCATGCCCCAATAAATGGTGTAGTCTCTCAAATAAATATTCATGAAAACCAACCATTGTTGAATCAACAGCCGGCAATGGTGATAACAAATTCTGAAAAAATAAGAATACCACTGCATGTTTCAAATACCTTTATAGACGTTTTAGAACTTAATCAGGAAGTGGTGGTTAAAGTTAACGAAGAAGAAGTACAAGGGACTATAACACTAATTAATTCTGTTCCGGAGTATCCTTCTAACTTACATCTAGTTCATATAGAGGTAGACAACGGGGATGAAAAATTAAAAGTAGGGGATTTTTGCAAAGTAAAAATAGAACGAGATAAAAGTGAAAACACTTTAACAATTAGAAAAGATACTATTTTATATGAAGGTAATGACACATACGTATTTATTGAAAATAATGAAGTGGTTTACAAGCAGAAAGTAAGGTTAGGTATTTCAAATGAAGACCATGTAGAAGTTTTGGATGGGATAGAAGAAGGGCAAAAAGTTGTTACAAGAGGACACCAATACTTAAAAGATCAAATGTCAGTAAATGTTATAAGAGGTGCAAATAATGAAGATATCTAGTTGGTCAGTAAGAAGACCTGTTTCAGTTTTTATGCTAATAGGTGTAATATTACTTCTAGGAAGTGTATCTATATTTAGGTTGCCTATGGATTTGCTCCCGCAGATGAATGTGCCAGTGGCCTCGGTATTGGTTAGATATCCAGGTGCTGGTCCACAAGAAGTTGAAAGTATGATTACAAAACCTCTAGAGGAAGTTTTAGCAACTGTACATAATGTCAATCGTATTGGTTCTTCATCTTCAGAAGGAACATCAAGTGTAACAGTGGAGTTTAATAATGGTACGGATATGGATTTCGCAACGTTACAAATGAGAGAAAAAATAGAGATGATTCAACATTATTTACCCGATGATGCCACAGCACCAATGATAGTCAAAGTGGATCCAAATCAACTTCCGATTATGATTTTAGCATTAAAAGGGGAAGATGACTTAAGTTTGTTACAGAATATTGCAGAAAACAATGTGAAGCCAAGGTTAGAAAGATTAGAAGGAATCGCAGCTGTTGAGGTAACTGGAGGTTATGATCAAATTGTAGAAATACAATATGACCCGAATATATTAAGTACTTATGAGCTTACGATTGATCACTTAATAAGCTACCTTAGGTATGAAAATATAAGTATGCCAGGTGGAGAGATCCCCGAGGGAAGTCGCAGTATTTTAGTGCGTACAGTAGGAGAGTTTGAAAATGTAGAAGAGATAGGCAGCTTACCCATTCCACTTCCAACAGGTATGGTTGTTCCTTTAGATGAACTAGTTAATATAGAACTGACGAATAGGGATATAACTCAAATTGCGAAAATAAACGGTGAGCAGTCTATTCGTATATCGATACAAAAACAACCTATTTCCAATACAGTGCAGTTAGCAAATATGGTAAACGGTGAACTTAGAAAGTTAGAGGATGAGCTAGACGTAAAGATTGAAACAGTAATTGATCAATCTTTATTTATTACTCGTTCTGTTAATAATGTAGCACTAACTGCTTTAGTTGGAGCAGTTTTAGCAATACTCATTTTATACTTATTTATGAAAAATCTGAAAGTAACGCTGATCATTGCTGCAGCAATACCCATATCAATTATTGCTACTTTTACATTAATGTATTTTTCTGGAGTAACACTTAATCTATTATCTTTAGGTGGATTTGCATTAGGCGTAGGAATGTTAGTTGACAATGCAATTGTAGTGCTAGAAAATATATTTAGGTTTAAAGAAGAAGGTTATTCAGCAAAAAGAGCTTCTGTAAAAGGTGCCAGTGAAGTTGCAATGGCTGTTGCTACGTCAACGTTTACAACTGTGGCGGTTTTTTTACCCTTAGTTTTTGTAGAGGGGATAACAGCAGAACTTTTTAGAGAGCTAGCGCTAACAGTAACTTTTGCTTTACTAGCCTCTTTACTTGTGTCATTAACACTTGTACCAATGCTTTGTTCCAAGGTTTTAAAAGATCAAAAGCGTATACAAAACAAAGACTTAGTAAGTAAATATACCTTTTTTGATAATTTGTTTTTTAAAATTCGAAAATTATATGAAAAACTACTTAGAAAAAGTCTATTAAAAAGAAAAATAACAGTTGCTATAACACTAACAATATTTGTATTAACAATGTTTCTAGGACTATTTATCGGATCAGAATTTTTTCCTGACTTTGATGATGGCATGTTTATGATCAATATTAGACTACCCCATGGTGCAACACTAGAAGAAACTTCAAAAATAGTAAATGAAGTAGAAAGCATACTTTATTCAAATGATGATGTTGATATTGTATTTTCTAATATAGGTGGAACTGGAAGCATGTTTAATCAATCTAGTAGCAGTTCAAACCGAGCAACGATTAATGGTAGGTTGGTACAAAAAAACCAGAGAAAGAATGCTACAGAGGTTACATTAGATAAAATACGCCGAGATACAAACAACATTATAGGTGCTGAAATATCAATTTCAGGAATATCATCACTAATGGGAATAGGTATAGGGGGAACATCTGTTGAACTAGAAGTAAAAGGTGACGATCTTAACATGCTAAAAGATATATCCAATGATTTTATAGAAATAATTGATAATATAGAAGGAACAAGAGAAGTAACATCTAATTATATGGAAGGTAGGCCACAAGTAGAAGTGAAGTTAAAAAGAGATGTGGCTTCAACTTATGGGTTGCAAACAGCACAAGTTGCAAATGCAGTACATAATATTTTAACAGGTCAAAGGGCTACAAAATTAAGCGTAGAAGGAAAGGAAATAGATGTAATTACAAAAGGAGTAATACACCTAAGAGAAGATTTAGATAGTCTTTTACTAATACCGATTTCGACAATGTCAGGGATAAATGTTCCCCTTGAGCAGGTGGCTACATTAAGAAATGCACAAGGACCAAGCGTTATTAGACGCGGTGATCAGGTGCGTACGGTTACAGTAAGTGCTACTTTATTTAATAGAGATCTTAATAGTGTGATTAGAGATATTACACAGGAGTTAGACACGTACAATTTACCTGCAGGGTATAGCTATCAATTTAGAGGGCAAAGGGAACTTTATGAAGAGGCAATGGATAGTTTAACTTTAGCGGTTATTTTAGCAGTTATATTGGTATATATGATATTAGCTTCACAATTCCAGTCATTTCTATATCCTTTTGTAATTATATTGTCAGTGCCTTTAGCTTTTTCAGGCGGGATATTAGGATTATTCGTTACAGGTCGACCATTAAGCGTACCAGCAGCCATAGGTGCTATAGTACTAGCAGGAATAGTTGTAAACAATGGAATAGTTTTAATCGACTATATCAATACATTAAGACAAAATAAAATAGAACGTACGGATGCTATAATTGAAGCAGGAACCACAAGATTACGTCCAATTTTAATGACAACCCTAACAACAATATTAGGACTATTTCCTCTAGCATTGGGAATTGGAGAAGGCGCAGAAGTACAGGCACCTTTAGCTACTGTGGTAATAGGTGGGTTAATCTTGGCAACAATGCTCACCCTTATAGCAATGCCTGTAATCTACTCAATATTTGACGACATTTCAAGGAAGATAAGAAAAAATGATATTAATTAAAAAAGGGGTTATTTATATGTTAGTAGGAATATGTAATGTAACTGTAAGGATGTATGAAACAAATTCTTTAAAATCTAAAAGACAAATTATAAAAAGTTTAATTGAAAGAATTAAAGCAAGATATAATGTTTCTATAGCAGAAGTTGGGGAACAAGAAAAGTGGCAACTAGCAGAAATAGGATTTTGTTGTGTAAGTAATACCAATAAACACGCAGACTCAATGATACAATCTGTAATAAAGTTTATTGAGCAAGATGGTAGAGTAGATATTACTAATTGTAGCACAGAGATTATATAAGAAAGGACCTAAAAAACATGGGGGAAAAAATGTTATCAAAACAAAAAATTAAAAAGGTTTTAGGAACCCTTGAGGAGCTATACCCTAATGCAGAAAGCGAACTAGTTTATAACAATCCTTTTGAACTCTTAATTTCTACAATTTTAGCTGCGCAATGCACAGATAAAAGGGTGAATCAAGTAACAAAAGGATTATATGAAAAATATAAAACACCTGAGGATTTTTTGGTGCTACCACAAGAAGAATTAGAAAGACTGGTAATGAGTTGTGGTTTTTATAAAAATAAAAGTAAAAATATATTAGAAACATGTAAAATACTAGTTCATAAATATAATGGGACTGTTCCTAAAAAATTAGAAGAACTTGTTGAATTACCCGGTGTGGGAAGAAAAACAGCCAATGTTGTAATTAGCAATGTTTTTAATCAGCCTGCTATTCCTGTAGATACCCATGTCTTTAGAGTGTCTAACCGATTAGGCTTAGCTAAAAGTGACAATGTATTAGAAACAGAAAAGCAACTAATGGCCAATATTCCAAAAAAACTGTGGTCAGATGCACACCATTGGTTGATCTATCATGGAAGAAGGATATGTAAGTCAAGAGTTCCCCAATGTGAGAGATGTCCATTGTCGGAAATTTGTCAGTACTATAGAGAAAAACAAAAATAAAAAGAGGAAATTGACAATACTTGAAGAAATATGTACTAGAAACTGATGTTTTGAAAGGGTGGCATTATGAGCAATAATCTTGAGGATGAAAAATCACTTATTTTTGCACTAGATATAGGGACTCGAAGTGTAGTGGGTTTGCTAGGTACAATGAAAGAAGATAAAATACTTATTAAACACTCAACGATGGAGTTTCATAAAGAAAGAGTGATGTATGATGGTCAAATTCATGATATCGAGGGCGTTTCAAAAATAGTTCAAAAAGTAAAAGATAGTCTAGAAGACGCATCTGGAACAAAGTTAGAAGAAGTTGCAGTTGCAGCTGCTGGACGATCATTAAAGACACATCAATTAACAATAGAGAAAAAAATAGATCCAATCAAAACAATAGATAAACATTTAATCAATAGTATTGAGATTGAAGGATTACAAAACGCACAACAAATAATAGAAGAACAATCAGAAGATACCACAGAATATTTTTGTGTAGGACATACGGTTGTAAACTATTATTTAAACGGAAGTATTATTACTAATCCAGAAGGACATAGGGGAGAGACGATTAGCATTGAAATTATTGCTACTTTTTTACCTCAAATAGTAATCGAAAGTTTACATACAGTTATGAGAAAAGTTGGTTTGGAAATTAATTACATGACATTAGAGCCTATTGCAGCTATAGAAGTTGCAGTCCCTAAAAATGTACGTTTGTTAAATGTGGCTTTAGTTGACATAGGAGCAGGCACATCTGATATTGCTATAACAAAAGAAGGATCCATTGTAGCGTATGCCATGACTTCTACAGCTGGAGATGAGATAACTGAGACGATATCTAAAAATTACTTAATGGATTTTGATAGTGCGGAAGCGTTAAAGTGTAACTTATGCAAACTAGAAAATCAAAACTTTACAGACATTTTAGGCATGAACTATGAACTACGAACAGAAGAAATATTAGAAAGTATACATCCATCAATTGAATCAGTAGGCAAAGATATTGCAAATAGTATTTTAGAACAGAACGGCAAAGCACCAAGTGCTGTATTTTTAATTGGTGGAGGAAGTCAGATTCCGGGACTAACCAACGTCATATCAAATAACTTGAACTTACCTAATGAAAGAGTTGCAGTTAGAGGAATAGAAACTGTACAGAATGTCATACATGATAATACAGTCCTAACTGGACCAGAAGGAATAACACCAGCAGGTATACTAACAAAGGCAATAAACAATAAGTTAACTGATTTTTTAAGTATTACTGTCAATGAACAAAAAGTAAGGTTATTTCAATCGAAAAAACTAAAAGTAAGTGATGCCCTAGTTTTAATCGGATTTAATCCAAGGGATCTTATTCCTAAAAAAGGGAAAGCATTAAAAATATTTATTAATGGGAAACAAAAAACGATTTTTGGAGAATACGGACAACCTGCCATAGTAAAAGTTAATGGACATAGCGCAAGTCTTGATACAGCAATAAAAAATAACGATGATATAAAGATACAGCCAGCGGAACCAGGAAAAAGTGCTAGATGTTTTGTAGAAGAAGCGGTTAAAAATGAGTTTGGATTTTCAGTTAATGGCCAATTTACTGATGGCATATTCAATATAAAGATAAATGGAGATGAACCAACTAAAGAACAGATACTTAATGATGGAGATAAGATTGACTATAAACAAGTCATTACAATAGAAGACTTATGTAACCTAAAGTCAATTTCTTTTAATCAGTATGATATCTACAAAAATGGGAAGCTTTCTGAAATTAATGAAACCATAAACAATAATGATAAAATTATTATAACGGAAAAGCAGGAAGTTTTTACAAGGAAAGACGAAAATAATAAAGTTGATTATTCCAAAGGATACAAAGAATATATTAATGTAACTTACAATAATCAACCCCTAAAAATACCTCTGATTAAAGATAATATGCTTTTTGTAGATATATTTAACTTTGTTGATTTTGATCGTACAAAAGCACAAGGCCGATTAGTTTTAAAACATAATGGAAAAAACGCAAGCTATACAGAAGCACTATATGATGGTGATGATATTGAAGTATATTGGGAATAACAGCTTATAGCAAATAAAATTAATGTCTGTATCTAATGGTTATTATGGTAGTACAAAATATGATATAAGATAAGGTTTCTTAGTAAAAGTGGCGTAGCCACTTTTTTTAATTTTTTGAAAAAAAATACAAGCATATTAAGCTGATATTGCAATAAACATTAATAAGTTTAAAGATTTTGGAAATTATAAACTAAGAATATCAAATATAGAGGGGTGCTACTGTTGCAGATAAATACCTTGGACAGAAAGAAGCTATTATTTATAATTAGTATTATTGGAGCAGTCGGTTTATTAATAGGAATTGTAACATCAACATTTTTAATATTGAATAAGGACACTATTTATTCAAATGTATATGTTGAGGATGTGGATGTAAGCAATTTAAAAAAGGAGGATGCTGTAGAAAAAATAGAAAAACATTTTAGTGAGCAATTAAAAACTTTTGAATTGAATTTAACCTATGACGATGAACAATGGATTATTAGGCCAGATGATATTGAATTTAGTTATTTGTATGATGAAGCTATTGATAAGGCATATAACGCTGTAAGAGACGAAAGTTTCTTCAAAAGATTGAGCGTTATAATAGGACTAAGAAGGTCAACCTATATTATCAATTTAGTTGAGAGATATGATCAAGCTGCTTTAGATAAATTTGTTAACACGATAGATGAAGAACTAGGATGGGAAGCAACTGATGCAAAAATAAAACGTAAAAGGGATGGTTTTGAAGTAATAGAAGAAAAACCTGGCGTAAAAGTTAATACAGAGCTTTTAAGTGAAAAAATAATAGATAATATTAAAAACTTAAGTCAAAAGGATATAAGCGTTACAGTTGACTATATTGAGCCTAAAATTACAAAGGAGCTCTTAAGTAGCATTGAAGATATTATGGGTGATTTTACAACTAGTTTTAACTCGAGCACACGAGGTCGAGTAAATAACATACAGTTAGCAGCAAATAAAGTAGATGGCATTATATTAATGCCAAATGATATTTTTTCATTTGTAGAATCAGCGGGTCCATTTAATAGGAGTTCTGGTTATGGAGAAGCTCCAGTAATTGTTAATGGCATACTACAGCCTGGTATTGCAGGTGGTGTATGTCAGGTATCAACAACTTTATATAATGCAGTTTTGAGAGCAAATTTAGAAATTGTAGAAAGAAGGAATCATTCTTTACCTGTTAGTTATGTACCATTAGGACATGACGCTACAATTGCCGAAGGGTTTATAGACTTTAGATTTAAAAATAATTCTAAATATCCAGTATATGTTGAAAGTTTTGTAGAGTCTAATAAGTTATATGTCAATATATATGGAAAAGTAAGTGACCCGGTATCTATTGCCCTACACTCTGAAATTGTAGAAGTAATTCCAGGAAAAACTGAGGTAAAAAAAGACCAAAACTTACCTGAGGGGCAAAGAGAAGTAAAAATCGAAACCAAAACTGGGTACAGAGTTAACACATATAAATTGTACTATAAGGATGGAAATGAAATAAAGAGAGAACGAATATCTAGAGATTACTATCCACCAAGAAATGGAGTTGTTATAGAAGGGACAAAAGTGATCAAGAAAAATGAAACAAATAAAAGCAATTCAGATAAAGAGCAAGACATAAAAAAAGAGCATACAAATGAAGATGAGAGTGAAAAGATAGATGAAACTGAAAGTGTTGAACAAAATGATGAAAATATGCAAGATGAAGCTATTGTAGATGAAGAGAATACATCGGAAACAGAAATAGTGAATGAGGATAAAGAGGAAGATAAAGAGGAAGATAAAGAGGAAGATGAAGATAAAGAATTATAAAAAGCGCTAATCTTTTTATAATAGTACAGTTATATAATAAAAAGTCACAATCTAAAAAAAGATTGTGACTTTATTATTTAGCATGGTTAAAGCAGTATTAATTTGTTATAATTATACAGTATAAGAAGGGGGAACATATTATGGAAAAATTCTTATATGATAAAGAAGTAGAATGCCCAATTTGTAAAAATAATTTCAGTACAAAAAAAGTAAGAACTAGAGCATTAAGAGTACAGAAAAGAGATGAAGACTTCTGTGTTACGTATAAAGACATTAACCCAATATATTATCATATGTGGATCTGTCCAGAATGTGGTTATAGTGCATCCGAAAGTGAATTTAATAATGTATCAAAGGAACAAAAAGAAGTTTTCGATGATCGTGTGAGAAAACGTTGGAAGAAAAGAGCGTTTGGAAGTGATCGGTCATTTGAAGAAGCAGAAGAAAGCTATAAACTTGCAATATTAACAGGACAAATACTTAAAAAATCTCAAGGATATATAGCAAGTCTGTGCTTGAAACTTGCATGGCTTTATCGAGAGCAGAACCATGAGAAGGAGAGAGATTTTCTAAAGTATGCACTTAGTTATTTTGAAGATGCATATCAAAATGAACGTTTTCCTATTGGAGGGTTAGATGAAGTTTCCCTTGCATACCTAGTGGGAGAATTAAATAGACGTGTGGGCGATCCAAAAGAGTCTATTAGTTGGTATGCAAAAGCATTAGACCACCCGGATATAAAAAAACATAGACAAATACAGTTAAAAGCTAGGGAACAATGGAGATTAGCCAGAGAACAACATCAGAAGAAGGTAGATTAATGTCTAAATTATACTATTGTCATATGCAATTTAATAATATCCTATTGTGGGTAGCAACCAGTGATAAAGGCATTAATACAATTTTAATAGATAAAAGTAAAGAAGTCTTTATGGAAAATATGAAAAAGCGATTTTCGAATGATGAACTAGAAGAAAATTATCTATATAATAAGGAATATATCCTACAGCTATATCAATATTTATTAGGTGAACGAAGGAAATTTAGTTTGAAAGTAGACTTAGTAGGAACGGATTTTCAAAAACTAGTATGGAAAATGCTTATTGAAATACCTTATGGAAGTACGTCTTCTTACAAAGATATTGCTGCTAAAATTGGAAATGAGAAGGCAGCTAGGGCTGTAGGGAATGCAAATAATAAAAATAATATACCGATTATCATACCTTGCCATAGGGTAGTAGGAATTAATAACAAAATATTAGGGTATTCGTATGGAGAGCATATTCAAAAGAAATTGTTGAATATAGAAGGTGTAGAATTATAAAAATTTAATATAGAAAATGTATTCCTCTTCTAAATTTATGCATAAATATAATTATGCATGCATTAATTTAGAAGGGGGATTTTTATTGTCTGATTATAATATAAAAAGACCAGTTATATTCATACCCGGACTTATGGGTTCAATGGGAAAAGAAATAATTCCAATAACTGGTGAATGGGGATTTGGTGCAGCAAGATTCATTTATGAACCTTTTATCAATGGTTTAGAAGCTATGGGGTATCAAAGAGATAAAGATTTATATATATGTTACTATGATTGGAGAAGATCAAATGTTGAAAGTGTAAAAAACGCTTTAATACCATTGATAAAACAAATAAAAAAAAAGCTAAGATGCACTCAAGTAGATATTATTTGTCACAGTATGGGTGGGATTGTTGCAAGAACATATATACAAGGCCCATATTATATGAATGATGTAAACACGTTGGTTATGATTGCCGTACCTAACAAGGGTGCTATTGATGCCTATTATGTGTGGAGCACAGGTAAGCTGCTTGAACGTAAAGGGGAAAAAAGAGGATTTCAACAGCTTTTATCTAGAGGGTATATGTGGTTGTTGCAAAAACTAATGGGATTTTCTTTTGGAGAAGAACATGTTGAGGAGTTTCGTGCTATGTTTCCGTCGATTTTAGAGTTAGTCCCCACATATAATTACGAAGGAAGCTTACGTTATTATCAACACAAGTATTTAATTAGTGTTCCATGGGAGCGTATGAGAATAAAGAATAAATTAGTAAATTATTTAAATGCTTACCAACATAAACTGTACTATAGATTAAAAGAGAGTTACTGCATTATTGGAAATGGTTATAAAACAGCTGAATATCTAGAGATAAACCCCCATAAGTTTTGCCAACACAATAAAAATGATAATTATATTATAAAAGCAGCGTATACAACAAAAGGAGATGGTACGGTAACAAGTCGAAGTGCACAATTATATCCCCATTCTAATTTTATATTAAATTTTAATCATCACGGGATTGTGGAAGGGTCTTTACATCCAATTAGTCAGTTATTAAAATTAGATAATAAGTACTTGAGAGGCGTATTAGCAGACTCACCTAAAACTGTACACATATTAATGGATGGGTCACTGAATATGAATTTAAGCGTTGTTGAAAAAGCATATAATCAAAAAATAATGGTTTTTCGTAATGGAAAAGTGGAATCAAACTATGAATATATATATGAGGAATTTACGGAAAAATATAGATGGATTATATTGAAAGATATTCAAGCCGGTTCGTATACAGTCAAAATTATCGACAGCGAAAAAGATACAAAAATAAACATAATGACTGAAGACCAGGACATAGAATTACAAGTAGAGAATCCTAGTCAGCAGATTTTGTCAGCAGATTTTGTGATTTAAGATGATGTAGTTAAAGTACTGCTTGATTCCAATTCTAAACAATCGGGGCAAATACCAAAAAAACATAGCTGTTGCCTGGTAATTTTATACTTTGTACTACTCTCAACTGATGAAGTTAGTGAGGGAAAAAGTGTTTCATCTAAATCTAGTACAGTCAAACATGAAGTGCACACAAGATGCGGATGGCTTTTAGGATTCGCATCGTATCGAAAGCTATTCTCCCCTACATTAATAACCTGCACTAACCCTAGTTGAGCAAATAATTCTAATGATTTATATACTGTAGCTAAACTAATAGTAGGATAGTCAGAAGCTAGCTTTTTGTATATTGCATCAACATTTAGGTGATCGTGACTATTTTTAATGATGTTATAGATAGCTAATCTCTGAGGTGTAATCTTACATTTTTTAGATTTTAATGTCTTGACTAAATTTTTCATAATAAATCACCATTGCCTTTGTCTAATTTTATTCAAGTATATTATAATTCTTGATAAATAAACTGTCAAATAAATATTAGAAAATTCAGACATATTTATAATAAAATCAAACTAATTTTTAGAAAATAGGGATATATTATATTGACCTAAGGTGTATACAAAAGAATAAGTCAGTATTTATAAGTATTTACTGTATGAGTACAATGAGGTTCCGGCTCAAGTTGTGAGTTGTAAAAATTTAGTGGCTGACTAACTTTGACTTTCCTAGCAAATATAATATAAGATTATTTTGTAAGTAAGATTGTTTATTCACGTGAACATAAAGCTGTCGATGGCTCAAAAATATTTTGGAGGTTGTCAATAAATGAATAAAAAATTAAGTATTATCTTTTTAGTTGCAATTATGATTTTTATGGTTGGGTGTAGTGGCCAGACAAATACACTAGAAGCAATTAATGAAAAAGGAACATTAACATTTGCGATGACAGGTGCTTATCCACCTTTTAATTTTATTAATGATGATGGAGATTTAGTTGGTTTTGATATTGATATTGCTAATGCAATTGCTGAAAAAATGGGTGTAGAAGCAGATCCTATGACAGTTCAGTGGGATGGGATTATTACTGGATTAACTAGTGGTCGTTTCGATATGATTATAGGTAGTATGGCAATAACAGAAGAGAGATTAGAACAAGTAAATTTCTCTGATCCTTATTACTATGACGGAGCTCAATTCTTTGGGCATAAAGACATAGATGCCAATGATATTACTGATATCGAAGATGCTGTTGTTGGTGTTGTAACAGGAACCACCTTCCTAGACTACTTAGAGGAAAATGTTGACAATGTTAAGGACATTATGCAATTTGATAGTGATGTAGATAATATGAGAGCAGTTGAGCGTGGTCAAGCCGATGGACTTGTTACAGGACTTTTAGTTGGACTAAATGGTATCGATAGCTACGATATGCCTCTAGAAGCTGTTGGAGATCCACTGTATGTTGAAGAAATTGGAATCGCTATCCGTAAAGACGATACCGATTTAGTAGATGCAGTAAACAGTGCACTACAAGAAATTATAGAAGATGGAACATATGCACAATTAAGTGAAAAATGGTTTGGAGTAAACATATTAGAAAATTAATTTAGTGATAAAAGAAAATTTGTACTAGAAGATGGGTAATAGATCATATTGCCCATTTTCGTATTAAGGGGGAAATAAGTTGTTATTAGATTTTTTTAGTGTAGTCATAGAATATGCACCAAGGTTTATACCAGGTGTAATTATGACGTTACAGCTTTCGGTTTTATCAATATTACTAGGAACTGTATTTGGCTTTTTTGCAACGATGTTAAAAATGAGTAAGATTAAGCCATTAACCAAAGCAACAGATATTTATATTACCATAGTTCGAGGAACGCCATTATTACTTCAACTTTTCTTTATATTTTACGCTTTACCTGATTTGGGAATAAACATAGGCCGCTTTACTTCTGCCGTTTTAGGTTTAGCCTTCCATAATGGTGCATATATTAGTGAAATTTTTAGGGGAGCAATTGAGTCTATAGATTATGGGCAAAAAGAAGCTGCTAGATCCCTTGGTATGACAAGTTGGCAAGCAATGAAAAGGGTTATATTGCCTCAAGCATTTAAGCGTTCGGTTCCTGCTTTAGGAAATCAGTTTATTATTGCTGTAAAGGACTCATCTTTGGCAAGTGTAATTACAATTACAGAAATTATTATGTTGACTAGACAATATTCTGCGGCGACTTTTAATGCATGGCCAATGTATTTTATAGCTGGTTGTTATTATTTAATTATAACAACGAGTCTTTCAAAGGCTTTATTGATGCTTGAAAAGAGACTGAAAGTTAATGAGAGGTGATAAAATGGTTACAATAAAGAATTTACACAAATATTACGGTGACTTAGAAGTTTTAAAAGGAATTGATATGGAAGTTTTAGAAGGTGAAGTTGTTTGCATGATAGGATCAAGTGGATCTGGTAAAAGTACCCTTTTAAGATGTATTAATTTTTTAGAAAAGAAAAATGAAGGTGAAATATGGATTGATGGTAAACAAGTATTTAATAAAGGAAAAGATATTAACGAAATAAGACAAAAAGTTAGTATGGTATTTCAAAGGTTTAATCTATTTCCTCATATGACTGCAGTTCAAAATGTAATGGAGGGACCTTTAACTGTATTAGATGCAGATAAAGAAGAAACAAAAAAACAAGCATTAGAACTATTGGAGAAAGTGGGACTTGCAGACAAAGCAGATGAGTACCCAGCCATGTTATCTGGAGGACAGCAACAACGGGTTGCAATAGCAAGAACGCTAGCGATGAGTCCAAAGGTTGTACTTTTTGATGAACCTACATCAGCCCTTGATCCAGAGACTGTTGGAGAAGTGTTAACAGTTATGAAAGACCTAGCTAAAGAAGGAATGACAATGATAGTAGTTACTCACGAAATGAGCTTTGCTAAAGAGGTGTCAGATCGTGTTATATTCTTGAACGAAGGCGTAATTGCTGAACAAGGCACACCAGAGGAAATATTCGGAAATCCAAAGCATGAAAGGTTAAAAGCATTTCTAGGTCAATTGGCATTTTAATAAAAAACGAGCTCATCATGATTTAATTCATGTTGGGCTCATTTTATATTTAGGATTAAACTACGTTGAATTAATCAATGCAATATACAATAGAAAAAGTATTAGGACCACAATGACTTGATATAACACATCCTGCTTTAACTGTTATAATCTGTTCGCACTTAATTAATTGCGATATTTGACTGCGTAAATATTCAGCGTCTTCTTCACACATAGAGTGATTAATTATTATTTTATTAGTATTGATTTGATTTTTATCAGTATTTAGAATTTCTAACATAGAGTCTAATAGTTTTTTTCTTTTTCCTCTTATTTTTTGGTGGACATGTATTCTACCTTCAGCTAGGTGAAGAATAGGCCTTATTTTTAACATTGATCCAAAAAAGTTTTCTACAGAAGAACATCTACCGCCTTTATATAAATACTCCAGTGTATCTATAGCAAAGAAAGTCTTAACCTTTGGAACTAATTGAACAATATCATTAGAAATAGTTTTTATATCTAGTCCTTTATTCGCAAGGTCAACTGCTTTTAGAACTAAGTAACCAATACCTGCAGAGAGATTCTGTGAATCAATAACTTTAACCCTACCCTCAGGAAACTCACATGCAGCAATTTTTGCATTTTGAATAGTAGAAGATATTTGAGAAGAAAGACCTATGTAAATTATATCTTGACCTTTATCAATACAAGGTCTAAATACTTCGCAAAAATCTGCAGGAGATGGAGCGGCAGTCTTTGGTGTTTGACCTAATACCTTAACCTCTTCATATAATTTTGCGGGTGTAATATCTACACCGTCTTTATAAGTCATATTTTCATTAAACGTTACGTATAATGGAACTACTTTTATACTATTATCCCGAATAATATCTGGGGTGAGATCACAAGTACTATCAGTAATAATTTGAACATTACCCACTAAAAAAAACCCCCTTATTTAATTTGTCTATTAAAAGTTTACCATATATATATTACTAAATAAATTAAAGTCATAAAAGAATAATTTTAAATTATTTCAAATAAAAATGATAAAAGGACTCTATCCACTTATCCCTCTCTTGAAGAAGACTTTTTTCAATAAAAGTTACTTTATTGTCTTTGCTATATGATAATACAGTCATAGCACGAGTGCCATATTCATGGCTTTTTATATAAATTGAGGAAAGAAGGCGTTCCCATTTTAGTCCTACATCGGTGTTAGGAAGGTTAATATCTGGTGGGCGCTCATCATTCTTCAATATATCAAAAAGTTTACTATGAATTTGACTGTCATATGTAATAGCTTCTGATATCAGCTTTTTCCCTAATGTAACTTTGGGCCAAGGAGTATCTAAGGAATGATTACTCAGACCATATATACCCGGTGCTAATTTAAAGGCCTTATTATCTAACTTTGAGTAATAATGCAATTCATGAACATTTCCAACTAAAAGATTGAAACCTTGGTAAAGATGATGTGATTTTTTTATATCATCTAAATATTTTTCAGGTAAAGTAGAGGATTTTAAAAATGAACTAACTAATTCGCCCCGGGATCTAGAATTAATGAGTACTTTATTAGGATCTCTAAAATTTGTTAATGCTGCAAATCTACCTTCCTTAGTTATACCTAACCATGTTCCGTTTTTTTCAAGATCACGTCCGGCCAAGATTTGAGGATGATCATCCCAAAATGTGGCATGTTTTGTTGGACGATTATAAAACTCATCCCGATTACCAATAAGTAATAATGGATACTTAGGATGCACTTTGTATGCAAAAATAATAGTGCAAATATGAATCGCCTCCTAGAGCCTTATTTAATATTAAAATTATATCAGATATTTACTTTCTTTCATATTTTAATTATGATATTAATATTATATGAAAGAAAATAAATTACAAAAGGGTGTTTTAATATGATAGATAAAATAATAATAACACTTTCAAAATTTCAAGCTTACCAATGGGTAATTTTATTTTTTGCGGGATTATTAGTGATATTCTTTTTTAATATTATACATAATGCAATATTAAGCAGAAAAAAAACAAATATATATAAGAAGATTGAAATAACAAATGATCATATGACAGATTTTGAAATTGATAAATTAATTAACAAAAAGATGATTGAGTTTATAAAACCAGACAAACTTTTTTGGGAAATTGATGAAATATTTAAAGTTAAACTAAATGATAAAATCTCTTTTAATTCTAATATATATGGCTTTATCCAAGGGTATTTTCTAGGATTAAAAAGTAACGATAAAAATAAAAAGTTTCTCCTAATAAGAGTTTCAAACAATCAATCACGGAAAAAAAGAGGAGACATTTTATCAATCCCATTAGAGATGATAGACATACAAACTTTAAATATTTGGTAGTTTTATAAGTAATAATAAAAAAACTAGAGAAATATAAAAATAAAATATTTGTTTAAATTAAGGGCACATTAACATTGTGCCCATTTTATTTGTAATTTTGAGGTTATTAAATACATAAAAAACTTTTCAAAAAGCTATACTTACCACTTTTTTTAGTTCTAAAAGAGGATTTATTTCTTATATTATAGAAATATAGGGGTAGCGTACTAATAATTTAATTGGTGGTGTAGTATGGAAAAAGTAATGATTATTTATAATCCTTCCTCTGGAAAACAGATTTATAATGAAAAAATAAATAAAATTGCTAATATTTTATTAGATAATGGATATATTGTTGGAAAATTTATAACCGAAAAAGAGTACGATGCATGCGAAAAAACAATATCCTGTTGTAAAGAAGATTGGGATATAATTATTGCATGTGGCGGGGACGGCACACTTAATGAAGTTGCCAATGGAATTATACGAGGAGGAAGAAAAATTCCAGTAGCAATACTAGGAACAGGAACTGTAAATGATTTTGCTAGATCGTTAAATATACCGAAAGAACCGAAAGCTTTTTGCGATATGATTATTAAAGGAACAACAATGGATATAGATTTAGGAAAGGCTAACAATAAATATTTTGTAAATGTATCCGCTTTTGGACTTTTAAGTTCTGTAGCCCATGAAACAAAAAAAGAGAGTAAAGCAATACTCGGGCGTATTGCTTACTTTATCGAGGGGATAAAGGTATTACCAAAAGAGATAACAAACCCTATAGAAGTTTCAATAGAAAGTAAAGAATTTAATACAGAAGAAAAGATACAGATGTTTATTATTTCTAATGGCAATTCAGTTGGTGGGTTTAAAAATTTTATGCCTAAAGCAAAATTTGATGATGGTTACTTAGATTGTTTGATTATTAAAGAAACATCTATTGATTCAGTAGTATCTATTCTAAATGCTTTTTCACGCTCTGAGCACATAAATTGTAAAGAGATTGAATATTTTCAAACGAAAAAAATAACAGTATTATCAGATAGCGAAGCAGTAGTGGATGTTGACGGAGAAAAAGGTGGGACTTTACCAATGGATTATGAAGTGATTGAAAAAGGCATGAAAATATTTGTACGAAAGTACCCGTATTAAACATATATATTATTTATTAGGAGGCTTTATCAGTAAATGAAACTTAATATCGTATTACTAGAACCAGAAATACCACAAAATACAGGTAACATAGCTCGTACATGTGTTATAACTAACACAGCACTACATATAATTGGTCCAATGGGTTTTTCTTTAGACGAGAAGCAAGTAAAACGAGCAGGACTCGATTATTGGGATTTATTAGAATTTAAATATTATGATAGCTATGAAGAATTTGTTAGTAAAAATCCAGATGCAACAATATATTATGCAACTACAAAAGCCAAAAAAAAGTTTACAGATGTACAATATGAAGAAAATTGCTTCATTATGTTTGGAAAGGAAACCGCAGGGATCCCTAAAGCAATTCTTGATGCAAATCAGGAAAATTGCATAAGAATTCCTATGCTTCATATTGAAAAAGCACGATCATTAAATCTCTCTAACTCGGTAGCAATCTCTGTTTACGAAGCGCTAAGACAGTGGGATTTTCCAGGGATGATTTAAAAAGGTACTTTTGGGAAAGGGATTTTAAGATATATATCTAAAAGGAGGGAGAATATGAGTAAAATACAAATTATAACTGACAGTATGACAGACGTACCAAAAACAATAATTGATAAATATAACATAATTGTGATTCCACTTACAATTAATTTTGAGGGGGAACAGTTTTTAGATGGAGTAGAGATTAGCTATGAAGATTTTTATAATAAATTATCTCTATCAAACGAATTACCAAGTACATCACAAATTCCCCCTAATACATTTATAAAAGTATTTAAAGATGTGTTAGACCAAGGCAGAGAAATTATTTGTATTAATGGATCTTCAAAAGCAAGTGGCACACATCAATCTGCTGTACTTGCAAAAAGTGAGATTGGGTCAGACAAAATTGATGTATACGATTCATTAGGCTTATGCTTTGGGGCAGGAAATTTAGTGTATGAAGCAGCTAAAATGGCAGCTGAAGGATTAGATCGATCAAAAATCGTTGAAAAACTTAATGAACTTAAGCCACTTTCAGACCATATATTCACTGTTGATACAATGGAAAACCTAAAAAAGGGTGGTAGAATTAATCCTATGAAAGCATCTATCGCTACAATGCTAAACATTAAACCAATATTAACGGTAGTTGATGGTTTAGTTGAACCCCTAGATAAAGTAAGAGGTAGTAAAAAAGTATTTAGTAAAATGATAGAACTTGCCAAAGAACGTGGAGGAGATTTTAGTAACAAAACTGTTTGTATAGCTCATGCAAGTAGTTTAGAACGAGTACATATTCTAAAGGAAAAAGTTGAATCAGATCTAAACCCAAAGGAAGTTATTATAACAGATATTGGGTGTACAATTGGAACGCATTGCGGAAAAGGTACACTAGCACTATTTTACTATCGAACAGAATAATTATATGTAATAGAGATCATTGTATGATTTAAAGCAGAGTGTAATGTGCTAAAAACACATTCTACTCTGTTTATTGACTTGTATAGAAATAAATATCATTTTTATGTTAAAGAATTTTAAAAAAGGGTAATATAGTTAGTGGATACAAAAGCGTAAAAATGGAATGATTATAATAAAATTGATTGGAACAAGGAGTGTTTTATATGGAAAAAATATATGATGTAGTTATAATAGGTGGCGGTCCTGCAGGTTTATCAGCAGCACTATATGCCACAAGAGCCAAGCTTACAACAATTATGATTGAAAAAGAAAAAACAGGTGGACAAATAACTAGTACAACAGAAGTAGCCAATTATCCTGGTTCAATTGAAAATGCAACAGGTGATTCACTATCAAATAGAATGGTGGAACAGTGTAAAGAGTTTGGGGCGGAACTACAAAAAGATGAAGTACAAGAAGTTAAACTGGAAGGCGAAATTAAAGAAGTAGTCGGTAAACAACAAACCTATAAAGCGAGATCAATTATTGTGGCTACAGGTGCTTCACCAAGGTATCTTGACGTTCCAGGTGAAAAAGAATTTACAGGAAAAGGCGTTTCTTATTGTGCAACTTGTGACGCAGACTTCTTTACGGGTTTAGAGATATTTGTAATTGGTGGAGGCGATTCTGCTGTTGAAGAAGCATTGCTGCTTACTAAGTTTGCTAGAAAAGTAACCATTGTTCATAGAAGAGATGAATTTAAGGCTGCAAAATCAATACAAGAGAGAGCGTTTAAGAATCCTAAAATTGATATAATATGGGATACAGTAATTGAAGAAATAAAAGGCGAAGGTTTAGTTCAATCAATTAAAATGAAGAACTTAAAAACAGATGAAGTTACTGAGTACAAAGCCAATGAGGATGAAGGAACCTTTGGAATTTTTGTATTTGTAGGGTACTTACCAGAAACACAATTATTTAATGGGATTCTAGATATGGATGGAGCCCATTATATAAAAACCGATGAAAACATGAACACGAATATTCCAGGGGTATTCGCAGCAGGTGACTGTAGAGTCAAAACTTTAAGACAGGTTGTAACTGCAGTTTCTGATGGCGCAATTGCGGCAATACAGGCAGAAAAGTATATAGAAAATACATTTGATGATCAGTAAGTAAAACGGATAAAATTCTTTTGTAATGATCTAAACAATTAAGGAAATTGTATAATTAAACTATCTATAAGATAAGGTTTGATTATGCAATTTTTTTATTTATGAGAAGATACTAACTGTTAATGTATTTAACAGTATCTGAGTGTAGAATAAATTATTGACTGTTTGGAATAATTAAAGTAAGTGCTTAGTTCAAAAATAGTAATTAATATAAAAGCCAGTAAATAAGGTAAATATTTAGAAAGGGGGAGAAAAAATAACAGGAGGTAAAACCTATGAAATTAAAAAGAATATCATCACTTTTAATTGTTACTTTGTTAATGACTACTATAGTAATTGGATGCGGCAGTGAGCAATCAGAGGATGATACAACAGATCCAATAACGCAAACTAATCGAGTAGCAATGGTAACAGATGTTGGTGGAGTACAGGATCAATCTTTTAATCAAGCAGCTTGGGAAGGATTACAAAAAGCTGAAAATGATTTTGGCATAGATGTTGCTTATAGAGAGTCGAACCAAGAGGCTGACTATGAACCGAATATTGATGATCTTGTAAATGCTGGATATGATTTTATCTGGGGAGTTGGATTTAAAATGGCTGATGCAATCCAAGAAGCTTCTTTTAATTATCCAGATCAACTATTTGGGGTAATTGATTATTCATATGGGGAAGAAACACCGGAAAATGTTATAGGGGTTATTTTTAAAGAAGAAGAGGCCTCTTACTTAGTTGGATTAATTGCAGGGGAAATGACTGAAACGAATAGAATAGGTTTTTTAGCCGGTATGGACTCAGATGTTATTCGTCGTTTTCAATATGGGTTTTATGCTGGTGTAATGGATGCCAACCCTGATGCAGAGTTATTATATCAGGATGCTAATAGTTTTGATGATGAGGCATTGGGTAAATCAATTGCCAATCAATTCTATCAACAAGGAGCGGATATTATATTTCATGCTGCTGGAGCTACTGGTACGGGAATGATTGAAGCTGCAAGGGAGCAAGATAGGTGGGCTATTGGTGTAGACAGAGATCAAAATTACTTAGCTCCAGATCATGTATTAACATCTGCTATGAAGGGTGTTGATTTGGCAGTATATGAAGTTGCTGAACAACTTAAAGATGGCACCTTTGAAGGCGCACAAACCATAGTATATGGATTAGCAGAGGGTGGTGTAGATATTGCACCAACATCGGATAAAAATGTACCTGAAGAAATCTTACAACGAGTAGAAGAGGCAAAACAACAAATTATAAACGGTGAAATTGATGTTCCTGCTACTAGAGAGGAGTTCGAAGCACGTTAGAATTATGAGAAAATATTCCAGATTACTACTCTGGGATATTTTTTTTGTAAAATAGGAAAGTATAAGACTAAAATCATTATTATAGCACTAAGGAGGACGAATATGGATGGGGAAGTAAATATTGATTTTTCAAATAAAATGGTCGAGATGAAAAATATAGTTAAAAAATATGGAGACTTTGTTGCAAATGATGATATAAGTATAAAAGTTCATAAAGGTGAAATACATGCACTTTTAGGTGAAAATGGTGCAGGGAAATCGACATTAATGAACATACTATATGGATTACATCAACCAACTTCTGGTGAGATATATATAAATGGCGAGAAAATTCAGGAAAATAGTCCGGCATTGTCTATTGAAAAAGGAATAGGTATGGTGCATCAACATTTTATGTTAATACCTAATTTTACTGTTTCTGAAAATATTATACTAGGGATGGAGCCAGTACGTAAATGGAATCAGCTAGATATAAATAAAGCAAAAAATGATGTAAGTGAAATATCCAATAAATATGGACTGCGAGTAGATCCTAATTATAAAGTCCAAGACATTAGTGTAGGAATGCAACAGAGAGTTGAAATATTAAAAGCGTTATATAGAGGTGCGGAAATACTTATCTTGGATGAGCCTACGGCTGTACTTACGCCCCAAGAAATAAACGAACTTATTATTATTATGAAAAATCTAACGAAACAAGGAAAATCAATTATTTTGATTACACACAAACTTAAAGAAATAAAAGACGCTGCTGACTTTTGTACAATTATACGAAAAGGAAAAATGATAGATACTGTAAATGTCAAGAAAGTAACTTCGGATGAACTCGCTTCTAAGATGGTAGGTAGGGAAGTGAGCTTTGAAGTAGAGAAAAAACTACAAGCACCTGGCAATAGTGTACTTAAGGTTTCAAAGCTGTCAGCAATGAATAACAGAGGCATTCCAGCTTTAAGGGAACTTGACTTAGAAGTTAGATCGGGCGAAATATTAGGTATAGCTGGAATAGAGGGAAATGGACAATCGGAGTTGGTAGAGGTTTTAACTGGATTAAGAAAGGCTTTAAGTGGTTCAATTAAAATAAATGGTGAGGAAATACTAAATGAAATACCTAAAAAAATAATGAAATCAGGTGTAAGTAATATACCAGAGGACAGACAACGAAGAGGACTAGTATTAGATTTTAGTATTGCAGAAAATATTGTTTTGCAAAATTATGAAAGAGAACCTTTTTCAAAAACCTTTGTTTTAAATGAACAAGCAATAAAATCTTTTTCTAAAGAGTTAATAAAGAAATTTGATATAAGACCTACAAACGAAAATATAAAAGTAAAAGCCCTATCCGGTGGAAATCAACAGAAGGTAATTATAGCAAGAGAGGTGACAAATGATCCCGATTTACTAATTGCAACTCAGCCTACTAGAGGACTTGATGTGGGAGCTATAGAGTACGTACATAAATCCTTGGTCAATCAAAGAGATAAAGGAAAAGCTGTTTTATTAATTTCTTTAGAACTTGATGAAATAATGAGTATATCAGACAGGATAGCAGTAATTTACGAAGGAAAAATAGTTGATATTTTAGATATAGCAGAAGCAAATGAAGATAAACTGGGTTTACTAATGGCTGGAGGTAAAAAATAATGTCTAGAGGAAAACGTTTTAAAGGTAAGATGTTAGATCTAATTTTAAATAAAGACTTAAAACTTACGCTAATTTCTATAGCATTAGGATTAATAACCGGTGGAATGATCTTACTAGTTGCAGGATTTAATCCATTTAGTGCATATCAACTAATGTTTTTAGGGATGTTAGGGTCAAGTCGTAATATTGCATGGACGGTAGTTCAATCCACACCACTTATTTTAACAGGACTGTCTGTAGCATTTGCATTCAGAACCGGTCTATTCAATATTGGTGTTGAAGGCCAGTTTATAATTGGTGCTTTAGCAGCAGCTATGGCGGGATATCTATTAAACTTACCCGCTATTCTTCACATACCTATAACAATTATTGCTGGAATGTTAGCCGCAGGATTATGGGCAGCAATTGCAGGTTTTTTAAAAGCAAAATTTGGAGTACATGAAGTTATAGCGACAATAATGCTTAACTGGATCGCTTTATATTTAAATAATTATTTTCTTGAATTTGACTTTTTTAGAAGACCTTCTAGTGAATCTTCCCATCGTATTCAAGAAAGTGCATCCATAGCGATCGGATGGCTACGAGACATTGTTGGACCAGCCGTAAGAGTAAATTGGGGTATTGGCATAGCTATTTTAACAGTTATAGTAATTTCGTTCATTTTAAAAAGAACCACACTGGGATTTCAACTAAGAGCAGTGGGCTATAATCGAGATGCAGCTGAGTATGGAGGAATCAATGTTAATAGAAACATCGTTCTTTCTATGGCAATAGCCGGGATACTAGGCGGTATGGGAGGAGCTTTACATGTAATGGGTGTTTCAAGACAAGTAAGTGTATTGGCAACGATGGAAGGCTTTGGGTTTAATGGGATTGCAGTAGCACTCATTGGAAATAATACACCTATAGGCGTTCTTTTTTCAGCATTTTTATTTGGTGGCATATCATACGGAGGAAGAAATATGCAAAACATTGGTGTGCCCACAGAAATTATAAGTATTGTAATAGGCGCAATTGTTTTTTATATAGGTAGTTATAGACTACTGGATATCGTACTTAAAAAGTCAAAGCGAAGTAAGGGGAGAAATATTGAATGATTAATAATATAGCACTTATTATCAGTATCACTTTAATGTATTCTACACCTCTTATATTTGCAGCATTAGGTGGTGTAATGTCTGAAAAATCAGGGGTTATTAATATTGGATTAGAAGGCATGATGACAATAGGTGCATTTGCTGGTGCTGCAGCAGGAGTACTTACAGGGAATCCCTGGGCAGCTTTTTGTATCGCGGGAATTGCCGGTGGTATATTTGGGCTTATACATGCACTAGCATCTGTAACTTTATATGCAAATCAAGTTGTTTCAGGCATAGCAATAAATTTTATTGGGCCTGGAATTGCATTGTTTTTAAGTAGAATTATTTTTGAAGGCGCAACAATGACGCCTCTTATCCCATTAGAGAATAAGATGCCCCGTCCATTTAATAATTTATTTACCCTCTTAAACAATAGGTTGCCAGAACCATTAAATAATTTTTTTGCACGAAACTCAGTTATGGATCTAATTTTTAATCAATATATAACCGTTTATATGGCATTTGTCCTAGTCGCAATAGTTTGGTTTGTATTATACAAGACAAAAACCGGACTGCGAATAAGGGCGGTAGGAGAACATCCAAAAGCTTCGGATACTTTAGGTGTTAATGTTTACAAAATTAGATATTTTTGTGTTATAATATCAGGAGTATTGGCAGGATTTGGAGGCGCGTCACTAAGTTTAGCAATAGTTTCTACTTTTAGAGCTACTTTAGTTTCTGGTCAAGGGTTTATTGCACTAGCTGCAGTTATATTCGGCAAATGGAAACCTCAAGGGGCACTAATTGCTTGTCTTATTTTTGGCCTAGCTACTGGACTTAGAATATACTTAGGTGGTGCCACAGTAGGGTTAGACATATCAGAGAATTTGCTATCGATGTTACCTTATATAATAACCTTGATTGCCCTAGTTGGTTTTGTTGGTAAATCTGTAGCACCAGGTTCATTAGGAATACCATATGAAAAAGAAGATTGATTATGCAATAAATATGCCAAATGCATCTTAATTACGCTTTATTAAATTAACTTTTAATGATATAATATTACCGAAGGTCTAATGACGAATAAAGGGTGATATTATGAGAATGGGCTATGGCTTGCACTTAGAACAAACACAAAAACTAGTTATGACACCTCAGTTAAAACAAGCAATACAGATTCTACAATTTACATCAATGGAGTTAGAAAAATTTATAGAGACTGAACTTGAAATAAATCCTGTACTTGAAGTTGATATTGCTGAAAAACCATATGGAGAAGCAGATGCAGAAAGTAAAAAAATTGATTGGAAAGAATACGTAAAAAAGGATAGTTCTAGTTATAGTGTTCAAACAAATTCAGCAGATGAAGAGAACGAATTTAGTTTTGAGAGTGTAACATCAAAAGAGACAAGCTTACAAGAACACCTTTTATTTCAATGTCACTTAACCTTTTTAAATAATAACCATAAAAAAATAGGAGAATATATAATAGATAGCCTTGATGAAAATGGATATTTAACATTACCCTTAGACGAAATAGCAAAAGACTTAAAAACAGATGTCAATATAATAGGTGATGTTCTTGATATTATTCAAAATTTCGACCCTTCAGGAGTTGCTGCAAGAAATCTTAACGAGTGCTTATTACTACAATTACGAAATTTAGAAGTGAAAAACGAAAAAGTATTTACAATCGTTGAGAACTATTTAGAAGAAGTAGCATCAAGAAAATATCCACTCATTGCAAAGAAAATAGGTATAAAAACAACAGAAGTCCAAGAAATTTGTGATTTTATTAAAACCTTAGAACCAAAACCGGGTAGAAAGTTTTCGAAAATTAACAATAACTACGTTATACCAGATGTGATCATAACAAAAATTGGCGATGAATACGTGACTCAAGTAAACGATAATAAAGTGCCAAGGTTAATTATAAGAGATGATTATAAGAAACTTCTGTTGAGTGAAGAACAAAACGAAGAGGCAGTAAAATATTTAAATGATAAACTTAACTCAGCAGCATGGTTAATTAAAAGTATTGAACAGAGAAGACAAACAATCTATAATGTTGTTCAATCTATATTGAAGAAACAAAAACAATTTTTTGAAAAAGGAAAAAAACATCTACGACCAATGACTCTAAAGGAAGTTGCAGAAGAAATAGAAGTTCATGAGTCAACTGTAAGTAGAGCTACAACCGGCAAATATGTCGAGACACCAATTGGTGTATTTGAACTTAAATACTTTTTCTCTAGTGGTGTAGAAGGATTTTCAGGAGAAGAATATGCTTCAGAAAGTATTAAAAATTATATAAAAGATATTGTAAATGAAGAAGACGCTTCGAAACCATTAAGTGATGATAAAATTGCAAAACAATTAGCGATAAAAGGAATAAACATCTCCAGACGTACAGTAGCAAAATATAGAGACGATTTAAATATCCCACCTTCATCAAGAAGAAGGCGATATTAAATATATATAATTATAACAATTTAATTAAAATTATAGGAGGTTATGTTTTGAGTATTAAAGTAGCAATAAATGGATTTGGAAGAATTGGTAGAAATGCTTTTAAAGTTGCTTTAGAACAAGAGAGAGACTGGGAAATTGTTGCCATTAACGACTTAACAGATGCAGAAACACTTGCACATTTATTAAGATATGATAGTTTGTATGGCAAGTTTAATGGTACAATTGAAACCACTGAAAAGGGATTAATTGTAAATGGAAAAGAAATAAAAGTAACAGCAGAAAGAGATCCTGAACAGTTACCATGGAAAGAATTAGGGATTGACATAGTTATAGAGGCTACTGGTATTTTTAGAAGTAAGGAGCAAGCTACAAAGCACCTTAATGCAGGAGCTAAAAAAGTAGTAATTACGGCTCCTGCTAAAAAGGAAGATATAACCGTTGTAATGGGTGTAAATGAAGACAAGTATGATGCTAAGAACCATCATATTATTTCAAATGCTTCATGTACAACAAATTGCATAGCACCTGTTGCAAAAGTTATAAACGATACATATGGAATCAAAAGAGGTCTAATGACAACAATACATGCTTACACAAATGACCAAAAAATATTAGATCTACCACATAGTGATTTAAGACGTGCCAGAGCTGCAGGCCAATCAATTATTCCAACAACAACTGGGGCAGCAGAAGCTGTTGCACTTGTGTTACCAGAATTAAAAGGAAAACTAAGTGGAATGGCAATGCGTGTACCAACGCCAACAGTTTCGGTTGTTGATTTAGTTGTTGAACTAGATAAAAACGTAACAAAAGAAGAACTTAATAAGACCCTTAGCGAAGCAGCAGCAAACTCACTAAAAGGTATTTTGGAATATTCAGAGGAGCCTTTAGTATCTGTTGATTACAAACAAGATCCTAATTCTTCTATTGTTGATGGATTATCAACAATAGTAACTGGAGATAACATGGTGAAAATTGTATCATGGTACGACAATGAGTGGGGATATTCAGTAAGAGTAGTAGATCTTGTTTCACATATTGTTACTAAAGGATTATAATCAGAGGGTCCGATTTTATATTTTATAGAATCGGGCTTTTGATATGTATATTTTTATAGGAGGACTACTTTATGAAAACATTTAATAAAAAAACTGTAGAAAATATAGATGTAAACAATAAAAAAGTACTAGTAAGATGTGATTTTAACGTACCAATGCAAGACAATAAAAATATAACTGACGATCGCAGAATAAGAGCAGCTTTGCCAACTATTGAACACTTACTAGAAAAAGGTGCTTCTATTATACTTATGTCTCACTTAGGTAGACCAAAAGGGGAAGCAAAAAAAGAATTCTCCCTGGAACCAGTGTCAGAGAGACTATCCCAATTATTAGATAAATCTGTAATCTTTTCAGACGATGATGAAGTGCTGGGAAATAAAACTAAATTAATTGCAAAAGATTTAAAGCCTGGACAAATTCTACTTTTACAAAATATGCGCTTTAGAAAAGAAGAAGAAGAAAATGATACTGACTTCTCTAAAGAACTAGCTTCTTTAGGGGATATTTACATAAATGATGCCTTTGGCACTGCACATAGAGCTCATAGCTCAACAGCTGGGATTGCAGACTTTTTACCATCAGCAATGGGATATCTAATCGCAAGAGAGGTAAAGGTAATTGATGAGGTATTAAATGCACCTCAAAGACCACTAGTAGCGATTTTAGGAGGAGCTAAAGTTTCTGACAAAATTGGCGTAATTGAAAACTTACTTAATACAGTAGACACTTTATTAATAGGAGGCGGAATGGCCTACACATTTATTAAAGGAATGGGGTATGAAGTGGGACAGTCGCTATTAGAAGAAGATAAAATTGATTTAGCTAAAGAATTAATAATTAAATCAAAAGAACATAATGTTGAACTGCTACTCCCAATTGATGTTGTTGTTGCTGAAAAATTTGATGCAAGTGCAAAGCACTATATCACATCGATCAAGGATATTCCTAAAGATATGATGGGATTAGATATTGGAGAAAAAACTAGGAAGTTATTCGAAGAAAAAATTAGCAGTGCATCAACTGTAATTTGGAATGGCCCAATGGGTGTTTTTGAAATGCCAGCTTTTGCAAAAGGGACAGAGGCAGTAGCCGCTTCTATGGCAAAAAGCAATGCAAAAACAATTATTGGCGGAGGAGATAGTGCTGCCGCTGCAGAAATGTTAGGATATTCAGATAAAATGAATTATATATTAACTGGTGGAGGAGCATCATTAGAACTACTTGAAGGCAAAATGCTACCAGGAATTGAAGCGATAGAAAACATCTAAGAGGAGGAAAAACATGCGTAAGCCATTAATTGCAGGAAATTGGAAAATGAATGGGGATATGAAAACCTCTTACAAATTAATTACAGAATTAAAAGAAGGTATCTTGAATTCGGATGTTGAAACGTTAATATGTTGTCCATTTACTTTAATAAATGAAGTATCAACGTTAATAAAAGGATCAAACATAAAACTTGGTGCACAAAATATGCACTGGGAAAACAAGGGAGCCTACACTGGTGAAATTAGTGCAGACATGCTTAAAGAATTAGATGTTGAGTATGTAATACTAGGGCATTCAGAGCGAAGAGAAATCTTTCTTGAGACGGATTCCATTGTAAACAAAAAAGTATTAAAAGCACTTGAGAAAAACATAAAGCCTATTTTGTGTGTTGGTGAAACTTTGGAAGAAAGAGAAAAAAAACAAACAAAAGATAAAATAAAAGAACAGGTTTTAAGGGCTTTAGAGAATGTAGATGAGAATGAAATCATAAATGTTGTAATTGCATATGAACCAATATGGGCAATAGGCACAGGCAAGACTGCAACCCCAGTTGAAGCAAATGAGGTAGTAGGTTTTATAAGAGAAATCTTAGAAAATAAGTACGGAGTAGACATTTCAGAAGAAATTCGCATACTATATGGTGGTAGTGTTAAACCTGAGAATGCGACAGAAATTTTAAATAAGCAGGATATAGACGGAGCTCTTGTTGGGGGTGCAAGTCTAAAAGCAAATGACTTTATTTCAATAATCAATTTTTAAGAAGAGGGGAAACGATATGACCGATCCAGTAGCCTTAGTCATTTTAGATGGCTTAGGCATAAGTGATAATAAAATTGGTAATGCCGTTAGTCTTGCTAACATGCCTAATTACAAAAAATTGCTTAATAAATACCCGAGTACTAATATAAAAGCTAGTGGATTAGATGTAGGGCTTCCTGAGGGACAAATGGGCAATTCAGAAGTTGGACATTTAAATATCGGAGCAGGAAGAATAGTATACCAAGAATTAACTAGAATATCCCAAGCGTTAAGAACTGGGAAATTTTATAAAAATAATACTTTGCTAAATGTTATGAAACATGTAAAATCAAATTCTAAAAAGCTTCATTTAATGGGATTAGTTTCTGATGGTGGGGTGCATAGTCACATAGATCATATTCTTGGGCTAGTAGACATGGCCAAAGAACAAGGTATACAAGAATTATATATTCATTGCTTTTTAGATGGGCGAGATACACCACCGAAAAGTGCATTAAAGTACATAAAACAATTGGAAGATAAAGTTACAGAAGTAGGGTTAGGACAAATTGCAACAGTAAGTGGCAGATATTATGCAATGGATAGAGATACTCGTTGGGAAAGAACGAAGCAATCTTTCGATGCAATGGTTCACGGTGAAGGAAGAAAAGCACAAAGCGCTACAGAGGCTATTGAATATGCATACGAGCAAGGGGAAACAGATGAATTTGTTAAACCAACCGTAATACAAATTGAAAACGATGGAATGATTGACAGTAACGATGGAATTATATTTTTTAATTTTCGTCCAGATCGTGCAAGACAATTAACCCGTGCACTTGTCGATAAAAAATTTGCCGATTTTGAAAGAAATATAGTGAATTTAGATCTTCATTTTGTTACAATGACTTTGTATGATAAAAATATACAAGATGTTAATATTGCATACGCTCCACAAACACATAAAGATACCCTAGGAGAATACATAAGCAATCAAGGGTTAAAACAATTAAGAATAGCTGAAACGGAAAAGTATGCACATGTAACTTATTTCTTTAATGGTGGTATTGAGAAAAAATATCCAAATGAAGATAGAAAGCTTGTTAAATCTCCAGATGTAGCAACATATGATTTAAAACCTGAAATGAGTGCTAAAGAAGTTACAGACGAGTTAACATCATTATTAAGTGGAAATCATTATGATCTAATAGTATTAAATTTTGCGAATCCAGACATGGTGGGTCATACAGGTGATTTGGATGCGGTAATAAAGGCACTAGAAGTGGTTGATGACTGCTTAGGCATTGTTGTAGATAAAATAACAAATCTAGGTGGAAAACTTATTATAACCTCTGACCATGGAAACGCTGAAGAGATGATCAATGAAGAAAAAGGAATTAAAGTTACAGCCCATACGACAAATCCTGTACCATTAATACTAATTGATCAAGAAGTAAAAACCTTACGTTCAGGCGGACGTCTTTGTGATATAGCACCAACTATATTAGATTTAATGGGCTTAGATAAACCTGGGGAAATGACAGGAAATAGTCTTATATTAGAAAAAATTTAAAATAAAGTAGAAAAATGGGGAGGCGTACATAATGTCAATTATAAGTGATGTATATGCAAGAGAAGTATTAGATTCTAGAGGGAATCCAACAATTGAAGTAGAAGTATACTTGGAAAGTGGGGTTATGGCCAGTGCTATAGTACCTTCTGGGGCATCAACAGGTGCTTTTGAAGCAGTTGAATTAAGAGATGGCGATACTGAAAGATATCTTGGAAAAGGTGTATTAAAAGCTGTAGAAAACGTAAACGAAGTGATCGCACCTGAAATAATTGGGATGGATGTTATAGACCAAGTTGGTATTGATGAAATTTTACTTAGAGTAGATAGCACTGAAAATAAAGCGAATTTAGGGGCAAATGCAATACTAGGCGTATCAATGGCTGTTGCTAAAGCTGCTGCAGAAGACTTAGAAATGCCCTTATTCCAATACTTAGGCGGAGTGAATGCGAAACAACTTCCAGTACCTATGATGAATATTTTAAATGGTGGTGCCCACGCGGATAATAATGTAGATATTCAAGAATTTATGATAATGCCTGTTGGTGCTAAAACATATAAAGATGGACTTAGAATGTGTGTTGAGATATATCATAACCTAAAATTAGTGCTTAAAAACAAAGGATTAATGACTGGTGTTGGTGATGAAGGTGGATTTGCACCAAATCTTTCATCTAACGAAGAAGCACTACAGGTGATAATAGAAGCGATAGAAAAAGCAGGATATAGTCCGAATGAAGATATTAAACTTGCATTAGACGTCGCAGCAACAGAATTATATGATGAACAAGATAAAGTATATAAACTAGCTGGTGAAGGAGTTGTAAAAACAGCCTCTGAAATGGTTGAGTTTTATGCAGATTTAATAGAAAAGTACCCGATTATTTCTATAGAAGACGGATTAAGTGAAGATGACTGGGAAGGTTGGAAGATTATGACTGATTCATTAGGTCATAAAGTTCAGATTGTAGGAGACGATCTATTTGTAACAAATACTACAAGACTTGAAAAAGGGATCAAAACAAGAACAGCTAATTCAATATTAATTAAACTTAATCAAATAGGTACGATTACAGAAACCCTTGATGCAATTGAAATGGCAAAAAGAGCTGGGTATACTGCTGTAATCTCACATCGTTCAGGAGAAACTGAAGATTCAACAATTGCAGATATTGCAGTTGCAGTAAATGCTGGTCAAATAAAAACAGGCGCTCCTGCAAGAACTGATAGAGTAGCAAAATATAACCAGTTATTAAGAATAGAAGATTACTTAGATGAAACAGCAAAATATTTAGGAGACGATGTATTTTATAATCTGAACGCCTTCTAGGGAGTACTAGTATAATCCTTGATTTTAAAGATATGCTGTGTTAAAATATGAGTGTTAATTACGGTCTGGAGGTGTAAACATGTTAAGAAATGTATTAATGGTAATTCAATTAATAGTTTCAGTTATTTTGATTGCAACAGTATTACTACAAACAGGTAAAAGCGCAGGTCTTACTGGATCAATTGGCGGTGGAGCTGAGCAAACATGGAGTGGAAAAAACAAAGGTTATGAAGGTATGCTTAGTAAATTAACAGTTGTAGCTGCAGTACTTTTTGTAATTGTTGCTATAGCCTTAGTTACTATACAATAAAATTGAATAATAACAAAGGGAGGAACTAAAGAGATGAATTGGATGATCTTAGCGCCAGTTGCAGGTGTAATTGCCCTGTTATTTGCGTACATGCAAGCAAGTAAAATTAACAAAGTAGAACCAGGAAATGATAGAATGAAAGAGATTGCTTCTTATATTCAAGAAGGATCAATGGCATTTTTAACTAGAGAATACAAAACCCTTGTAATATTTGCAATTGTTTTATTCCTTGTATTAGGGTTTGGATTAAATAGCTGGTTAACTGCTATAAGTTTCTTAATTGGAGCATTATTCTCAGGTTTAGCAGGATTCTTTGGAATGCGTGTAGCAACCCAAGCGAATGTAAGAACTGCTAACGGTGCAAAAGAAGGCGGAATGAACAAGGCATTAAGCGTAGCTTTCTCAGGTGGAGCAGTTATGGGAATGTCTGTTGTTGGATTAGGATTATTAGGTGTTGGTGGTTTATTTATACTTATTAATAATGTAACTGGAGATCCTAGTGAAGCTATTGAAATGGTAACAGGATTTGCATTAGGTGCATCTTCTATTGCATTATTCGGACGTGTTGGTGGAGGAATTTACACCAAAGCAGCTGACGTAGGTGCTGACCTAGTTGGTAAAGTTGAAGCAGGTATACCAGAAGATGACCCAAGAAATCCTGCAGTTATTGCAGACAATGTTGGTGACAATGTTGGTGACGTTGCGGGTATGGGTGCTGACTTATTTGAATCATATGTTGGATCAATTATCTCAGCTATTACATTAGGTTTATTAGCACATGGTATGGACGGGGCGCTATTCCCATTATTATTAGCTGCAACAGGAATTATTGCATCAATCGTTGGAACTTTCTTCGTTAAAGGTGATGAAAATACAGATCCATCTAAAGCATTACATATGGGTACTTGGGTAAGTGCTGGGCTTGTAGTTGTAGCTGCATACTTCTTAAGTACAAATTTACTTGGAGATGCTACAGGATTTTTAGCAATTGTAACAGGCTTAATTGTTGGATTATTAATTGCAAATATAACTGAAAGATATACTTCAGGGGAGTTTGCACATGTTAAAAAGATTGCGCAACAATCTGAAACAGGTCCAGCAACAACAATTATTAGTGGATTAGCAGTAGGTATGGTGTCAACTGCATGGCCAATATTAATTATTGCGGTTGGTATTCTAATAGCCTTTGGTGTAGCAGGACTATATGGGATCGCTTTAGCGGCTGTAGGTATGCTTGCAACAGCAGGTATGACAATTGCAGTAGATGCATATGGACCAATTGCTGATAACGCTGGTGGTATTGCAGAGATGTGTGAACTTCCTAAAGAAGTTAGACAGATTACAGATAAATTAGATGCAGTAGGTAACACAACAGCTGCTATTGGTAAAGGTTTTGCAATTGGATCAGCAGCATTAACTGCACTAGCTCTATTTGCAACATATACAGCAGCAGTTAATTTAGAAATTATTGACTTAACTAGTCCATCAGTAATTGTGGGTATGTTAATTGGTGGAATGTTACCATTCCTATTCTCAGCGATGACAATGGAAGCAGTAGGTAAAGCTGCATTTGAAATGATAGAAGAAGTAAGAAGACAATTTAGAGATATCCCTGGTATCATGGAAGGTAAAGGAAAACCAGAATACGCAAAATGTGTTGATATAAGTACAGCTTCAGCATTAAAAGAAATGGTTATTCCAGGGGTATTAGCAGTTGTTGCTCCTATAGCAACTGGATTACTTTTAGGGGCAGATGCAGTAGGTGGATTACTTGCAGGCGCATTAGTAGCAGGGGTTTTACTAGCTATTATGATGGCAAATGCAGGTGGTGCATGGGATAATGCGAAGAAATACATTGAAGAAGGAAACCACGGTGGTAAAGGTAGTGAGCCACATAAAGCCGCAGTAGTTGGCGATACAGTTGGTGATCCATTTAAAGATACATCAGGACCTTCTATTAATATCTTAATTAAATTAATGACAATTGTATCTGTTGTATTTGCACCTTTATTTGCACAATATGGTGGAATGATTGTAAAGTTCTTTGAATAAAATAAATTAATAATAAGCCCTTGATCAAGGATTAAGGGCTTTTATTAATATTGAATTAAACCAGTTAGTATAGAAAATATTCTAACTGGTTTTTAATTTATATAATTAGGTATAGAAAATTAAATAATAAGGGATGCGTGTGAAATGCTAGACACTTTATTAGCTCAAGAAACAGGTTTAAAGTATTTATTTTATTTTATACTACTTTTGGGATTAATAAATATAGGTGCTTTTATATTTATGGCTGTTGATAAATATAAAGCAGTACATAACAAATGGCGAGTGAAAGAGATACATTTATTAATTATTGCGTTATTTTTTGGTGCTACTGGGGTATTAATAGGAATGGTAGTTTTCAAACACAAAATAAATAATAAGAAGTTTAACTATGGCATTCCTTTTTTACTAATTTTAAATAAAATCTTAAAATATTTTGTGATATATTATATTTTGAAATGACTGTAAATTAGACTCATTGCCCAGGAAAAGTAGAATAATTATATAAAAGACTAAAAGTAATAGTTTTTGTGAATAATATACATAAGAAGATAAAAAAAGGAGGGTATAAATTGACTATAAAAGAACGTATTGTTGAATTTATGCGCGAATTAGCCTATAGTCCAATGCTGGAAGAAGAATTGCATGCTGCCTTGGATATAGATAAAAAACAAAGAAAAGTTTTCAAAAAACTTTTAAAGGAAATGGAAGAAGAAGGATTAATTATTAAGACCAGAAAAAAGAGATATGGCGTACCAGAACGCATGGGTCTCATTGTGGGTAGACTTGAGAGCCATTCAAAAGGCTATGGGTTTGTTGTGTCAGATTTACCCGATGTAAACGATGTATTTATCCCATCAAATTATATGAATGGAGCTATGCATCAAGACCGGGTTATTGCTCGAGTAAATGTAATGAGTGATAACACTAAAAAATGTGAAGGCGAAGTTATAAGAATTCTTCATCGAAATAACGAAGAAATAGTAGGAACATATGAAGACAGCAGAAACTTTGGATTTGTTGTGCCTGATGACAATAAATTAAACATGGATATATTCATACCAAAAGGTGAAAAAGGAACAGCCACTACTGGAAGCAAAGTAGTCTGTAAAGTTACAAAATGGCCAGAAGCTCGACGTAATCCAGAAGGTAAAATCATTGAAGTATTAGGACATAAAGACGATGCTGGAACCGATATATTAGCAATAATGCGAAACTATAACTTAGACCCTGATTTCCCAGAAGAAGTCATGGAAGAAGTCAATGCTATTTCTGAAATAATACCAGAAGATGAACTAGCAAGGCGTACGGATTTACGTAATTTAAAAATGGTTACGATCGATGGGGCTGATGCAAAAGATTTAGATGATGCAGTATCAATAGAAAAACTAAGTAATGGAAATTATAGATTAGGAGTACACATAGCAGATGTTGCTCATTATGTAAGGGAAGATACTTACTTAGATAAAGAGGCGGTTAAAAGGGCAACAAGTGTATATTTAGTAGATCGTGTTATACCGATGCTTCCTAAAAAGCTTTCAAATGGCGTTTGTAGCTTAAATCCTAATACTGATACATTAACACTTAGCGTCTTGATGGAAATTGATCAAAAGGGTAAAGTAATAGACCACGAAATTCATGAGAGTGTCATTAATATTAATGAAAGAATGGTTTATGAAGACGTATCGAATATATTAGAACATAGAGATCAAGAATTAATGGATAGATATAAAGATGTTGTAGAAGATTTTGAAATGATGCAGGAACTTTGTAAGCTATTAAATCAAAATAGAGAAGATAGAGGTGCCATTGACTTCGATTTTCCAGAATCAAAAGTAATTCTAGACGAAGATGGCAAACCGATTGAAATTAAAAAGTATGAGCGTAGAATTGCCAATAGAATAATAGAAGAATTCATGTTAGTTTGTAATGAAACAGTGGCAGAACACTATTATTGGTTAAGTAGTCCTTTTGTATATAGAGTACATGAAGAACCTAGCTTAGAAAAGATTGAAGAGTTTAATCAATTTATTCATAACTTTGGGTATCATTTAAAAGGTATTCATGAAGAAATACACCCTAAAGTTTTACATGAACTACTCAAAAAAGTAGCAGGAAAAAAAGAAGAACCAGTTATAAATACACTAATGCTAAGATCACTAAGAAAAGCAAGATATGCGCCAAATAACCTGGGACACTTTGGGCTAGCAGCAAAATACTATAGTCATTTTACATCACCAATAAGAAGGTACCCTGACTTAATGATACATCGTATTATAAAAGAATATTTAAAAGGAAAAGTTTCGAAAAAAAGAGAAGAGAGATTAAAATCTGTTGTTAGTTATATATCAGATCAGTCCTCAGCAAGAGAACGAATTGCAGATGAAGCAGAAAGAGCAACAGTAGATCTTAAAAAGGTTGAATTCATGCAAGAACGAATAGGGGAAGCGTACACTGGTATTGTTTCAGGTATTACCTCCTTTGGTATGTTTGTTGAGCTTGAAAATACAATTGAAGGTATGGTAAGGCTAAGTTCATTAGTCGATGACTATTATATTTACAATAGCCAGCACCATAGCTTGACAGGAGAGAGAACAAAGAAGACCTTCCGTATCGGCGATGAGGTTAGAATTCAAGTAGCTAGAGCAGATATAAAACAACGAGAAATAGATTTTAACTTAATAAGCAAAGAAGAAAACTAAAGTCTTAACGACTTTAGTTTTCTAATCTTAGATTATATAAAAGCATATAAGTGAAGTAGCAGATATACATAATCTCCAAAGATTGCAATAACCAACTGATTATGTTATAATAATTATTCGACGATGTATTCCTATCAATTTAAAGAAGGTGAAACCTATGGCAGGCAAAGGACAAAAATTCTTAGCTACCAATAAAAAGGCTCGATATGAGTATTTTATAGAAGAGACCTACGAAGCAGGCATTGAGCTTAAAGGTACTGAAGTAAAATCCATGAGGCAAGGAAAAGTAAATATAAAAGAAGCCCATGCCAGAGTAGAAAATGGCGAAGTATTTTTGTACAATATGCATATTAGTCCATATGAACAAGGTAACATCTTTAACGTCGATCCGATTAGAATTAGAAAACTTCTACTTCACAAAAGTGAGATTAGAAAGCTAATAGGGTATATACAACAAAAAGGGTACACACTTATACCTTTAAGTGCTTATTTAAAAAATGGTAGAGTAAAAATAGCATTAGGCATTGGTAAAGGAAAAGCCCTACATGACAAACGAGCAGATATTGCTAAAAAAGATGCCAATCGAAGAATTCAAAAAGAATTAAGAGAAAGGCAAAAACAATAACCCGGGGGCGTACAGGTTTCGACGGGGGTTTGGAGTCATGAGTTGCGAGTCGTGTTTGCTTGGTATCACGTAAAAAACTGGGCAATAAATATAAACGCAAACGATAATTACGCTTTAGCAGCCTAGTTGCTGCTCGTTTCTACCAGGTGTCCCGCAGCCCGGATAGAAACGTCATAACCGCGGGGAACGTCTTAAGGGGTGCTCTGACCTTAAGTTGTATAACTGGAGCTGGTCGATTCTAAAACTTGCTACTAGGTGTTAGGAAAGACGAGATCTAAATTAGTAGCTACACTCGTAGAAGCTCATGGTAAAGAGCCTTCGGACAGGGGTTCGATTCCCCTCGCCTCCACCAAATAAGAATACTAAATTCTGATACAATAGATAGTTAATCCTTGATTTCAAGGATTTTTCTTTTTTTTGAAATTCTTTGTTCACTCTTGTACTAAATAATAAGTTTATAATAGTGGTAAATTTTGGTAGATATTACAAAAATAATATTGTATAGTTATATTGAGGTGATTGATATGACTAAAATTTTAAAGATTAACAACATAGAAAAATATTATGGTTCAAAGGGGAAAAGTAATATAACAAAAGCCTTGGATAATGTAAGCCTAGAAGTAAATAAAGGCGAATTTGTAGGGATCATGGGAGCATCTGGCTCAGGTAAAACTACGCTACTAAATTGCATTTCTACCATTGATAAAGTGAGCGCAGGGAATATAATCATAAATGACAAAGATATAAACCAAATAAATGATAAAGACATCGCAAAATTTAGACGGGAGAACCTAGGCTTTATATTCCAAGATTTTAACTTACTAGATACGCTGACAATCGAAGAAAACATTGCCTTGGCATTAACCATTAACCGTACAGATGTTGGTGATGTTGATGATAGAGTGAAAAAAATTGCAAAGGAATTGGGCATTTTTGAGATCCTAAAAAAATTTCCCTATGAAATATCCGGTGGTCAAAAGCAAAGGTGTGCCTGTGCTAGGGCCTTAATTAACAATCCAAAGCTAATTTTAGCCGACGAACCAACAGGTGCACTGGATTCAAAGTCAGCTAAGATGCTACTAGAAACAATACGTAAGATGAATGAGGATTTAGATGCAACAATACTAGTGGTTACTCATGACCCATTTTCTGCTAGCTACAGTAAAAGGATTTTATTCTTTCAAGATGGAAAGATATTCAACGAGTTGAATCGAGGTGCAAAAACAAGGCAACAATTTTACCATGAAATTATAGATGTATTGTCCTTAGTGGGAGGTGATGCGGATGCTAATGAAATTAGCTAGACGCAATGTAAAACGTTCCCTTGGAGATTACTACACCTATATTATTACGATAACGATTGTTGTAGCATTAATGTTTGCATTTAATAGTATGCTATTTTCTGAGTCCATAAGAGAAATCAGTACATATATGACTGAATATTTAATGTTACTTGCTGTTTTTTCATTTATAGTCATTTTAATAGTAACTTGGCTAATTAATTACATGACCCAATTTATGTTGCAAAGGCGAAGCAAAGAATTTGGGACATATCTAATATTGGGCATGGAAACGAAAGACGTATCTAAGTTATTTCTTTGGGAAAATACCTTTATGGGTGGGATATCTTTTGTCTTTGGTGCACTTGGAGGAGTTTTTCTTTTTCAACTGCTATCATATATTGTAATTGGTTTTTTTGGTGAAGACTATCAACTAGCAATGGACTTTAGCATCAAAGCACTATTTTTAACAATTCTTTATTATGGCGCCATAATGATTTTTGTTGTCATGCGAAATAATAGTAAACTTAAAAAAATGAAAATCCACGACTTAATCTATATGGATAAGCAAAATGAAACCATAAAACTTAAGAAAACATCAATTAGCTGGTTTCTTTTTGCTTTATCTTTAATTTTAGGGCTTGTGGTGGTTACAAGTACAAAAATTTTTATTACTATCATCTGCATAGTAATTTCAATTTATAGTTTTTACATAGGTATATCTGGAGTAATTGTGATGATGCTTTCAAAATTCAAAAGCCTGAAGTATAAGAAAATAAACATGTTTTTGTTCCGACAACTGACATCCAAAATTAATACAATGGGTATTACTATGGGGAATGTAGCATTACTCTTTACGTTGACGCTATTACTGGGTAATGTAGCTGTTGGCTTAAGTAATGTAAAAGAAGAAATAGAATCATATGTGCCCTTTGATGTAAGTATAGCAGTTCATAATCAAGATGAATCCTTTGCGGATGTACAATCCTATATGAATGAAAATGGTTGGTTAACTGATGAAAATGGTAAAAGTATAGTTTATCGGGTTTATAAAGGAGAATCTAATTCCTTTACAAATGTGTTAATTAATAATGATATATCAGGTGGATACTTTCAATACGATACGTACTTAAAATTAAGCGATTACAATGTATTAAGGAATATGCTTTCCTTAGACCAAGTTCAGATGGGACCAAACCAATATATTATTCATGCAGTGCCATCTGTAAGGGACTACTATGAAAGCTATATAGAACAAAATCCAACAATTAAAATAAATAATAATATATATAATAATAAAGGAATTTATTCAGAAGACTTCGCTCAAAATGGTCAAAATGGTGCTGGGTTTATTATAGTGGTACCTGATGAAGCAGTATCAAATAAAGAAGTATACTATTCTTTATTTGCTGCTAGCTGTGCAAAAGAACCCAACGAAGATTTATATACAGGACTACTTCAGTACGTTAATCAAGATTCCGAATACTGGACAATTTCAAACACAAACATTAGGAGAGAAACGATTGATCATGGAATGGGAGTAGATAGTGGATATGTAATATATGACAACATACTGGTAAAGGGTGGAGGCATTGATAACGAAGCCAAGTCCGGTATAATATTATTAGTATCATCTGTTTTTTATGTTGCATTAGTATTTGTTAGTGTTGCTTTAACCGTAATGGCAGTTCAACAATTAAGTGATGCAGCAAAATATAAACATCGATACAAAATACTATCTCAATTAGGTACAGATAAAAAAGAACGTAAGAAGCTAATCTTATTACAGCTACTTATGTATTTCACGCTACCCCTTATACTACCTATCTTATTTAGCTCAATATTATCCATAAGATTAAATAGTCTACTAATAAGCGGAACAAAACTTGAATCTGCATCATTTAGTTACTACTTAATCACCTTATTTATATTCTCTTTACTGTATTCAACCTACTTCTTAATAACCTACATAGGCTACAGAAAAATTGTAGAAGAGGATAAAACAATAAATTCCGTACGAACATAAAAAGTAAAACCACTTATAGTGGTTTTACTTTTTGTTATATACTATTCAAATACATATTTTACTAATAATTTATAACTAGTTATGCTATACTGAATAAAGCACATAGACTATAAAGTATATGATTTAAAAATTTAGTATAGTGGGTGATCATATGAAATTAGAAGAAATAAAACAAAAGAAGATAAGTAAAATCTTAGGGGTAGGTATTATAGGTTTTATCCTTATTTTTTCGATCATTTCTATGATCGTTGTAAAGGTGATCTATGACGGTCAGTTCCCAAGATATGATAGACATGATGAGACGATTACAGCCCACTTAAGATATTCAGATATTGAGGAAGCGTACCCAAGGAAGCTAGTAAACTTTAAATCAGGAAACAATCGATTACAGGGCTATGTATATGGCCAGAATCAAGAACAAGGACTTATTGTATTAGCCCATGGTTTAGGAGGCGGCGCAGATATATATTTACCTGAAATTAAATATTTTGTAGACAATGGTTGGCGAGTATTTGCCTATGATGCAACAGGTAGTTTTGATAGTGAAGGGAAAACAACAAAGGGATTTCCTCAGGGGTTAATAGATTTAGATGCTGCACTTACATATGTAAGTGGTCAATCCGAATTTGATAATCTTTCAATAGTGTTATTTGGTCACAGTTGGGGTGGGTATGCAGTAGCTAATATATTGCACTATGATCATGAAATTAATGGTGTTGTCTCAGTTGCTGGAGCCAATAGTCCTATGGACATGATTTTAAAACAAGGACAACGTATGATGGGTAATTTTATTCATACGCAGCGGCCTTATTTGTGGCTATACCAAAGAATGCTATTCGGTCAAGTCGCTTCATTCAATGCAGTTGATGCTATTAATGGATCAGATGTACCAGTATTAATTTTACATGGGACAGAAGATGACCTAATAGAATATAAAGGGAGTTCTATTATATCGAAGACCGATAAAATGACGAATCCTAATATCAGAACAAGATCACTAAGTGATCCAGGTCGTAATGGACACAATAATCTTTTGCGCTCTGATGATGCTATAGCCTATATTGATGAAATTAATATTGAATACCGTGAACTTTATAATGATTATGAACAGAATATTCCATATGAAGTGAAGCAAGACTTTTATGCAAAGATAGATCGTGTTCTAGTCCAAGATATAAATCTAGACTTAATGGATGATATACAAGGATTTTTAATGGAGTGTTTGAATTAGTTTTAATATAGTTTGAAAGTAATCGAGTATATGAAACGAATGCTTTAGGTAATATATAAATAAGGTATGTACCATACACAAAAGGAGAAATATAATTTGAGTAAAAAATTTAATGACTTAAATCTTAAGCAATTTATAATAGAAAATCTTGAGGCAGAAGGAATAACAAACCCTACAGAAATTCAAGCACAATCGATTCCTTTTATTTTGGAAGGGAAAGATGTAATAGGAAAAGCAAAGACCGGTACTGGAAAAACATTGTCTTATCTGTTACCTATGATTGAAAAAATTGATCATGAGAAAAGAGAACTTCAAATGCTTGTATTGGCACCAAGTAGAGAATTAAGTCTACAAATTCATAGAGAAGCAGAGCAGGTTATAAAAGATACAAAAATTACTTGTATGTCTTTGGTTGAAGGAATGAATATAAGTAGACAACTTGATAAGTTAAAAAGCAAACCTCAGCTGATTATAGCCACACCTGGCAGACTATTACATATAATTGGATTAAAAAAACTAAAAATGCATGGTGTTAAGATGATAGCTTTGGATGAAGTGGATCAAATATTACAGCAAGGACTACGTGAAAAAGTAAACGCAGTTATTTCTAGTACACTTAAAGATAGACAGCTAGTTAGTTTTTCTGCTACCTTGTCAGAAGAAGCACTAACAACGCTACGAGATATTATGAAAAGTCCAGAGCATATATCTTTAGATCGTGCTAAGCCTATTCCGTCAAAAATAGAACATCTATATATTATAAGTAAAGCACCAAAGAAAACGGAAACCCTTGCAGAACTCACTCATGTTTTAAAGCCAGCCAAATCTTTAGTTTTTATTAATAAAAATGAAAATGTAGACCGATTTGTTAAGGAATTAAAATCCCTTGGGTTAGCTGTAGCTGGAATACAAACAAGGACAAAAAACCAGGATCGACAACATTACTTAAGTTCTTTTAATAATGGAAAGTTAAATGTGTTAGTTACTACAGATATATTTACTAGAGGGATGGACTTTAGAAATGTATCACATATATTTAATATGGATTTACCCCTTAATCCAGTAGATTATTTACATAGGGCTGGTCGTACTGGTAGAATGAATACCAATGGTGTCGTTTATAATATTGTGAGAGATCGAGAAAAATTCATCATGTATAAAATGATGAAGCAATTAAATATAGATGTCAAAGCAGTGAGTATAGTAAACCAAAAAGTTGTTGATGTAGACAAGATTATAAAAAAGAAAAAGATAAATAAGAAATAAAAACTCACTGTTTAACAGTGAGTTTTTCAACTAGACCGAGGTGCTCAACAATGGTATTATCTTATGAATACGAAAATAAAATTATAAAGTTCGAATTAGTTCATAGAAACAGAAAAACCTTATCAATTCAGATAAAGGGAAAAGAAGAAGTCCTAGTTATTGCTCCTGTGGGTGTATCTAAAGAAAAGGTCCTTGAAATTGTTAAGAAGAAATCAAAATGGATAGTACGAAAACAATTAGAATTAAAAGATATTAAACATGAACAGAAAAGTATAGACTATGTGAATAACGAAACACTCTATTACTTAGGAGAAGTATGTAGTTTAGATGTGGTCTTAGATAAAGAAATTACAATACCAGAAGTGCGAAAAATTGAAGGCAAGATACAAGTACACAGTGGATCAACAGATAAAGAGACGATAAAAGAAGCACTAAAACAATGGTACTTTAACGAAGCTAGGGAGTGTATAGAGGGAATTATATTGGATTATCAAAGCGTTCTTAAGGTGAAACCTACAAAAATCACAATTAAAGATCAAAAAAAACGCTGGGGTAGTTGCACTTCAAAGGAACATGTGCTATTTAACTGGAAATTAATTATGGCGCCTAAATCTGTAATCGAATATGTGGTGGTACATGAATTATGTCATTTAATTCATTTAAATCATTCAAAAGAATTTTGGCAGCTAGTTAAAAATACGCTACCAAATTACGAGTTAAGTAAAAATCATCTAAAGAAATATGGCTTGATTTACATGACGCATATGGGATGAATTTAGTTAAAAGAAACCGTCTTTTAACTTTATATAAGACGGCTCTTTTATACACTACTACCCAAAAAAATATGGTTGATCAACATGGTCGCTTCGAATTGCCTTTTGCAAAATAGTAAAGTCTATTTGCTTTGCATCCATTGTAAATTCGCATGGGTATTTCTCCCCACAGTCATCACACTCAATGTATTGACTAGCATTTTTTTGTTCTCTATTATCAAATAAAAAAGGTAAAGCCTCTTCATTTTTAATAACTGGATTAACTTCTTTTGAATCTGGATTTTGAATTTTGTAGGAATAAACATAGGTAGACTCATACTTTGCTACAAAGTTTTTACCCTCACATTGAGGACAGTGTATCTTACTATTTAATTTCAACTCTGTCACATCCTTTTAAATAAAATTTATTATATTTTATTAGATTGTCTAAAAAGCAATATTTTATCCTCTTATGTTAGACCATATATAGCAACACAATCTATTATCTTAAAAAGTGAAGCGTTGATTAGACAACAGATATTGTTATAAAATAGTAGGGGAATAATAAATAAAAACTTTAAAGGAGACTTTATGCATGCGTATACAGGAATTAGCAGAAGAATTACAAGAAGGTTTAGAAGAAGGAGTGATGAATTATATTGTATACCAAGAGGGAAGACAATGGAAATATGAGCTTTATCCTTCATTTAATAGTGAAAATGTGAATGAAGAAGAGGAAAAAAGATTTTTATATATAAAATATAGATTAGATGATGAAGTCATTGTTATAAATGGAAAAAAAGATTTTGATTCATATGATTTAAAATACATACAAAAACAAATAAAAGCCTTAAGAAGTGAAAAAGGCTATGTTTAGGAAAAGAAGGTGACAATGTGAGCTTAGTTTGTATAGGAGATAGTTTAACCTATGGTTTTGGGGTAAAGTCTTCTCAGGCATGGGTAAACCTAATAGAGCCTACATTAGGCGAACGTGTTTTTAACCGAGGGATAAATGGTGATACAACAGAAGGAATGGTCTCTCGATTTAAAAATGATGTTATTTTTCAAAAACCAACTGAGGTCATAATTATGGGTGGTTCTAATGACTTTATCATGGGTATTTCAGTTGATGTAGTGTGCTCAAACATAGAATATATGGTGCGAATGTGCAATAACAATGGTATAACACCTATAATAGGAATTCAACCACAAGTAGACCCTGCAATGGCCAATAAATATTGGTCAGCAACAACGGATTTTATAAGCGTAAATGATAAAATAGAATCATATCGCAATTGGGTATTAGGCTTTACGAAAGATAATAATATAAAGTATATAGATATATATGCACAAATTCTGAATTATTTAGCTGAAATGGACAAGAAAACAATTTTTACAGATGGGGTACACCTTACGCCTAAAGGACATGAGATAGTTGTAAAAACAGTAAAAGATACATTAAAGACCAATGAAATTTAATTATTATATAAATGGGGGGGATAAAAAGATGAGGACTTTGATACTTTATGGTACAAAATATGGATGCACTGAAAAAATTGCAAAAACTTTATCTGAGAAACTAAAAGGTGAAGTAGAAATATTCAATCTTATAAATAATTTTGATGTAAGTAATCTAGAAAAGTATGATGCTATTGTAATCGGAGGACCAGTTTATGTAGGGATGATCAATAAAGAAGTTAGCTTATTTGCATCGAAGCATGAAGATATCTTAAAAGAAAAAAAACTAGGATTATTTATAAGCTGTATGGGCGATGAAGATATGGTAAAGACACAGTTAAACAAAGCTTTTCCAGATATATTATTAGAAAAGGCCGTGGCAATAGAAAACTTTGGAGGCGCGTTTCGGCTCAAAAAAATGAAATTTATGGATCGCTTAATTACAAGATTTATTGCAAAAACAAAGCATGATAAAACAAATATTATAGAAAAGAATATTGATCGTTTTGTTCAATTACTGCAAGAAAGCTAATACTTTGTCTTTCCTTAATTTTTATTCTTTATAACGAAACATACTACTAATACAGTATGTTTTTTTATTGATTGTTTTTTAAATTTGTAATACTATTCTAATGGAGCAAAATTGAAGGAGGTTATTAGATTGGATGGAGAAAACCCAATACGTGTAAAAAAAGCAATTTTACATATTTTGGATAATAGTGTACAGATTCCAGTGATCTCAACAAAGGAATTAGAAAAGAATGAAGAGGTTTTTTATTATTTGGAAGAGCATATTTTAAAAGTTTTAAATAATAGTAAAGTAAAAGAAGGGGTTTTTGATAATCCTGATAATAAAATATTGAGCTTATGTGAAAAGCTACGAACAAATTCAGAAAGTTTTATTGGGATTAGTATTGAACTAGCAGAAGATTTATTTGAAATTATGAAAAAGAATGCAAATATTTCGCCGGGGGACGTAATTATTTGTATATTTGAAATGGACATGGCTGAATATCTGGCCGTATTAAAATTTAACTACAAACCAAGCTATATCCATCATGTAATTAATACAGAAGAAGGTGTGGCAAATAATATTATTAGACAGATGACAACACTGCCTAACATCACGCAAAAAGTAGACGAAAGTATTATTATTAACTTTTCGGATATGAGCATTAAATTACTAGAAAAATTATATGAAATTGATGATGAAAAAGACTTTTATTTATCAACAAAATTTCTGAACTGCAGTTTTGATTTATCAAGTCATGAAAAATTTAAAATAATAAGCGATGTGACAAAAAAGCTAAACAAAAAGTACTTCGATGAAGATTTTAAAACACCAGTTAAACTAAATCAAACATTAGCAACTCAATTAAAGGAAAACCATGAGATACAAGTTTCAGATGTGGCTAATGAAGTATTTGGAGATTATCAAGAGATTAAAGAAGAGTATATGGAAGAGGTAAAAAGTGCAGGGATAAATGAAGATCAAGTGAAACTTACAGAACATGATAGTTTTTCTAAAAAGTTAATTACCCAAAAGTTTAAAACCGATAGTGGTATAGAGATAAAGTTACCATCAGATTATTATAATAATAAAGACATGATTGAGTTTATCAATAATCCTGATGGTACAATATCGATTATTTTAAAAAACATCAACAAGCTATTTAATAGAAGTTAATCTTCTTTTTTTACTTTTTCTGAAAAGGATGTATCAAAAACCTGTGTATCTTGGTTTTGGATAGCATCTTCTGTTACTTGATCCTTTTGCTCAGTTTGAGCTAAGTTGTTTTTATTTCTAAAATTTTTATAATAGTACTCTTGAATACGTGCACTTTTGGTAATAAAAAGAGCAAAAAGAATAACCATTATTGCTATTGATACGCCAATAAAATTTATAAATACATCCATTAAACTTGCAACTCTAGTTGGCACAAAGCTTTGTCTATATTCATCTAAAAAAGACATAGTAGTACCGCCTAAAAACGCAATTATAATCGCATTGCGAGGTTTCTTGGTGTACTGGCTTGCTAATAGAAAAAAAGCAATTGTGATGAAGAAAAACATAATTACATGAGCAATTTTTCTTAAAACAAACTCAATAATTGCTGGATTATCATTAGCATATAAAAGAAAATCTTCACTTACTGTTCTAAAAGGGCCGAGTTCATTAAAATTTAAAGGGATTATACTAGCTAACCACTCTGAAAACCTAACTAAACTTAAATCTAAACTTCCTAAAAGTGAATTAAGTTGTTTAAGTAAAGGAAGGACTTGCAAACCTGGTATAGAAGATAGATAAAAAACAAGCCCTATAAAAAAGAGTAAAATAAACCAAGATTTCAATTTCAATATAATCACCTTCTTATTTAAATTATCTGGGTAGTTAATAGTAAAATTATAGCATATCATAACATGAACCAATAGAGATTTATAGTTAATTATTAAAAATTTATGAATAAACCCCACATGATCTATAACGGAGAACATGTGGGGTTTATTATTTCGCAAAAAATTAGTTTTATTATGAAAATAACATAGCGTCACTAATCAAATCATTTGATTTAATTTCATCAAAATAACCTAGTAACTTTTCAATTGTAAGGTGCTTCTTATCATCTCTTTGTATATCAAGAACAACATTACCTTTATGGAACATAATTAATCTATTTCCTAGTGCAATCGCTTGGTTTAGATTGTGTGTAACCATTAAAGTTGTAATCTTTTTGTCTAATATAATTTTCTCAGTTAATTCAATTATTTTTTCAGATGTTTTTGGATCTAGAGCTGCTGTATGCTCATCTAACAATAGTAGTTTAGGGTTAGACATCGTTGCCATAATCAATGAAAGCGATTGTCTTTGTCCACCAGATAAAAGACCTACCTCAGTGTTAAGCTGATTCTCAAGACCAAGGTCAAGCTGCGTTAATAGTTCTTTAAAATGGGGAATATGGGTTTTTGAAGTCCCACGAGTTAGGTTAAATCGTTTTCCCTTATTATAGGCCATTGATAGATTTTCTAAAACAGTCATAGAAGGAGCAGTACCCAAAGAGGGATTTTGGAACACTCTACCCATTATTGTAGTTCTTTTATATTCGGAAGACTTAGTTACATCATTACCATCCACTTCAATAAAACCGCTATCACAGTCTAAAGAACCGGCTAAAATATTAAGAAAAGTAGATTTTCCTGCTCCATTACTACCTATTATAGTTACAAAATCACCTTCATTAATGGAAAGGTTAAATTTATTAAACAATAATTTTTCATTAATTGTATTTTTGTTAAAAGTTTTTACTAGGTTTTTTACTTGTAGCATCAAGAACACCCCCTAGTTTTTTATCTTTTAATTTATTAAATAAACTAAATTTTCGTCCATTTAAACCTAAAGCGATAATAACGATTATTGCTGTTATTAGCTGTAAATCCGTAGCCGGAAGACCCATTCTCAATGAAAATGCAATACTGGTTCTATACAATAGCGTACCAATCAAAGCCATTAAAGTCATACTAAATGAAAAACGCTTTAAAATCGTTTCACCAAGAATAATAGAAGCAAGGCCCATGACGATAATACCTCTTCCCATACCAACATCAGAAAACCTACTAAATTGAGCCATTATTGCCCCGGAAAGTGCTACAAGACCATTTGATAACATAAGTCCTACAATTTTTATTTTCCCTATATCAACACCTAAAGAGGTTACCATTTGGGGGTTGTCGCCAGTTGCTTTTAACAAGAAACCAAACTTTGTTTTAAAAAATAAATCAAGAAATACTTTAACAATAATTGCAAAAGCAAGAATCATTACAATTGGTGGGTATCCTCCAGAAAAGATTGTCTCTTGAGCAAACAGTGGAACATTAGCTCTGCCACCCATTACTCTAAGGTTAATAGAATACAGACCGATCATAACTAAAATACCAGAAAGTAAATTTGTAATTTTCAGTTTTACGTGAAGAATTCCCGTGATACCTCCAGCTAACATGCCAGCTATTAGAGCTATAAAGCAGGCTAAAAATGGATTAATATCATTAACCAGTAAAGTAGCACAGACGGCAGCACCTAAAGGGAAGCTACCGTCAACTGATAAATCAGGAAAATGTAAAATTTTATAAGTAATAAATACACCTAAAGACATTATAGAGAAAATTAATCCTTGTTCTAGTATACTTAACAAAAAACTATTCATCTTCAACTTTCACTCCGTCTCTAATTAATGTAGCTGATGCTTTTACGTCATCAGATATATCAAGTTGAATTTCATCCGCTGTATCCAGATTAATAACTATATCTAACTCATTAGATTTTTTTATACCCATTTCTGATGGTAGTTCACCGTTAATAACTTCTATAGCCATTAAAGCTGTTTCAAAACCAAGTTGATAGTAATCAATTCCCTTAGTTGCTAGGGCGCCAGCATCAACATGCGCTTTATCCGCAGCGATAATAGGAATATTCTTTTGATTAGCACTATTTGCAATTAAAGGCATAGATGAAGCAACAACATTATCTTGAATAGTGTATAGTGCATCAACTCTATCTAACAAAAAGTCTAATGATTGATTGACATCATTTATATCGGATACAGAAGCAGTAATAATTTCTAAGTCAAAATCAGCAGCAGCTTCTTTAGCTTGAGCAACTTGAACTTCTGAATTAGTTTCACCAGTATTGTACAATATACCAACTTTTTTAGTTTCAGGTGCAAGTGTTTTTAATAGATTAAAATGTTTGATTGAATCAATATTGTCACTTGTTCCAGTAACATTCGTTCCAGATTTTTCCCAAGAGTTAACAATACCTGCCTTTACAGGATCTGTAACAGCAGTAATTAAAATTGGAATATCATTTGTTGCTTGAAAAGCAGTTTGTGCTGATGGAGTAGCAATTGCAAAAATCATATCTTTATTTTGTGAAACAAAATTTTGTGCAATACTTTGGGCAATAGAAATATCACCTTGTGCACTTTGAAAATCTATATCAATTTGTTCACCTTCATTATAACCTTGAGAAGCAAGACCATCTATAAATCCTTGGCGTGCACTATCAAGTGCAGGGTGTTCAATAATCTGGCTTATGCCAATTTTAATTTGATCTTCTACTGTAACGCTAGTTAAGTCATTATCAGTGTCAGAACCACATCCAATCATTAATACACCAATAATCATAAAACATAAAAGCTTAATTACCATTTTTCTTTTCTCTACCATACTACCATCCTCCTAAAAAATTATGATTTAAACTAAAAACTAGTTAAATATAAAAAACTCCCTGGGAACAGAGAGTTTAATAACAAATTAAGTACTACAATAGAAACCTTTAATCAAAGGTTCATTGTCATTATCTCCTACCATATTACCCATTCTACATTATGTTATAATACAAATTATTCGCTACGGTTGAACACTACTATTCTACAATTCTACATAAATACTCTTTTCTTGAATTAGTTCACTTATATATAAATTAGTATTAGTATATAATAATTATTCTTAGATTGTCAAATAATTTTTATAATTTCGGTAATGAACGATGCCCTAATCCAACTACAACCTCGTTAAGGTGAAGAAGACCAATATTCATAAAAATACATACACTAACGTGCTCGCCACAACGGGCTATTCCAATTTTACCTCCAACATTAAGGCCATTGGCTTTTGCTTCAAGCTGCATAATAGCTTCTCTACAAGCCCCAACAATTGCCCCATCGTGTAAATGGTTTTCTTTTGTAACGCCACTACGTTTAGAAGCGACAATCGTTCTTTCCAGTATTTTTGGTATAGAAGCTATTAAATTACCACCAAAATCTACTGCAGCAGCATATATTCCATCATTTTTAAATTCTTGTATGAGTTTTTCTTCATCATTTCTTGATGAAATAGCCATTCTAATTGAAGTTTTGGCTGCATCAGTACTTGTCCAATTCATAAAAACACTCCAATCCTTTGAGATTTATAATTAGTATACCATATTAAACTAATTATAATAAAAGTAGTTATTTGTAAAGTAATAAAATATGTAATTAAGGGAATTATGATAAAAAAGGAAAAAGGAGAAATAAAATGACTAATATTGAAAATGCAATTAAGCGGATAGAGAGATTAGAATGTCCTACTGGAGAATTAGAATATAGAGTAGCCGAAGTACTCGAAGCCTATAATGTTGCAAGTAGAGATCACATAACTATTAAGAAACAAGAAAATGAGGAAGAGGGGAATGAAGTATATAAAGTAAATATACAAAATAACAATCGCTCAATGATGGTACAAGCTACATCAGGTCAAGACGATTATGTAACAAAGGTAATAAATGTATATTAAGGATCGTGCTGAGTTAAACAAAAATAAATAAAACAGTATTATATGAAAATAAGCTGTGAATAAATTCACAGCTTATTTTCATATTAAAGAACAAATTTGTTCAATTTTATCGTTTTTGCCTATCTATCTTTTACTGATAGAAAGTATGTCCGCCTATTCTTGTAACATAGGTATTGTTTTCTACTATCCAGCGACCTTCGGCTTTGTCTGGATTAAAGAAGTATGTCGAATTTCCAACAGGTCTTGCCCCATTTAGAGCTTCACGGGCAGCCCTTACGCTAGCTTCACCTGGTGTATTATAAATTGTTCCTTCCTCAACAGGACTGAATTGAGGAATATTCCCCCAATATTCAAAAATTACACCATAAATAGAGTTAGGGAATTGACTTGAGTTTACTCTGTTTAATACTACATTTCCTACAGCAACCATCCCTTGATAAGGTTCACCTTGTGCTTCTGCATGTATAATTCTTGAAAGCCAGAACACATCATCTTCTGTAAAACTTCTAGATCTACTTGTCCCACGTGAAACTACAGGAGTGGCAGACTGACTAAATAAAGCACCTTGAGTTTGAGGACCGGCTATTCCATCAATGATCAAACTATTATCTCTCTGAAAATTTATAACAGCGGTCTGGGTAATATTGCCGTAATATCCCGTTGTATTAGCATGAAAATAACCTCTATTTTTTAGTTCTTGTTGTAATCTTACAACTTCACTCCCACGACTACCAAATTTTAATACAGTATTTCTTTGGCTGTATAAAGAACGCTTAGTTTGACGACCAGCAATTCCATCAATTATTAAACGATTATCTCTTTGATAATTAGTAACTGCTGTTTCAGTAATAGGGCCATAGTAACCAGTAGTGTTAGCATCAAAATAACCCCTGTTTTTAAGTTCTTGCTGTAATCTTATAACTTCACTTCCACGACTGCCAAATCTTAGAACTGTATAGCTATTAGCAAATACACCTACAACTTGTGTTGATACTAGAAACATAATGAAAAGCATTGAAAAAATCTTTCTTTTATGACTTTTAAACAACATAGTATACCTCCTCCTTTGTGCTTACGAAGTTAGCTGACGGGTGTGGGAAAGAAGGCTTCCCTACCAAATAAATATGGATTAACCCCTTTAACTGGTTCCTCCGTACCTGATTATTCAGGTTTCAGCAACCAGCTGTTAGTTTTAGGCAACTGGTATGCCCTATTATATTACAATAAAAATATTATGTAAACTTGGAAACAATTCTAGTTCTGATAATATATAATTAAAACAGCAAAAATTGCACTAGTTGCTTGTTAATACCAAGTTTACTATGATAAAATGATTTGATGGTAATTAAGAATGATTTTATTAGTTATGATAAATAATAGAAATAAGCAATTATCAGCTATTTAAAAAATATACATAAGAAGGGTCGTTAAATATGAATTTTAAAACACTAGGAGTAAGTCAAGCGTTAACAGATAAGCTAAAAAAAATAAGGATAATTACCCCAACACCAATCCAAGAGCAGGTAATCCCTATTATTATGAGCGGAAAAGATGTAATTGCCCAGTCACAAACAGGTACGGGAAAAACATTAGCTTTTGTATTGCCAACTATGGATATGATTGATACAAATAAAGGTGGCGTACAATCTTTAATTATTACGCCTACAAGAGAACTGGCGATTCAAATTACACAAGAAGTTCAGAAACTTGCATCCGTAAAAGGAATCAACATTTTAGCTGCTTATGGAGGTCAAGATGTAGAAAAGCAAATTCACAAACTCAAAGGGGATATACACATGGTTATTGCTACCCCGGGGAGATTACTTGATCATTTAAGAAGGAAAACAATCAATTTTGGACAACTTAAGTTTCTAATCTTAGACGAGGCAGATCAAATGTTACATATGGGCTTTTTAAACGAAGTAGAAGAAATAATTGCCCAAACTCCAAAACGTAGACAAACGATGCTTTTCTCCGCAACGATGCCCGACGCAATTACACGTTTAGCATCTAGGTATATGCAGACACCTAAAAAAATTGAGATCCAAAGTAATAAAGTAACCCTTGAAGAAATAGAACAAGTTATTATAGAAACAACCGATAGGAAAAAGCAGGAAGAATTGTTTAATTATTTTAAAGAAAACAATCCTTTTTTAGCGATAATCTTTTGTAGAACAAAACGCAGAGCAAGTAAACTAAATGAATTACTACTAGAACAAGGTTTTAACTCAGATGAACTACATGGAGATTTAAGTCAGGCAAAAAGAGAACGAGTTATGAAAAGATTTAGAAATGTTGAAATACAGTACCTTGTAGCTACGGATATTGCTGCTAGAGGACTGGATGTTGACGGTGTAACCCATGTAGTTAATTATGACGTTCCTGAGGATACGGAAAGCTATATTCATCGTATAGGGCGTACAGGAAGAGCCGGGCATACAGGAGTTGCATTAACTTTTGTTACACCAAGAGATAAAGAAAAGTTGATTACCATTGAAAAAGGTATAAAAATGACGATAAAGAAACAAAAAAAAGATATTGAAGCCAAAAATTCTCCTAAATCTCCAAGGGGAAGTAGAGGTGGAAGAAAACAGGAAAAAACTTCAAGAGAAGAAAATGAACGAGGTAATAAGAAATTTTCAAATAACAAGCAGCGTAATAGTGAAAGTAACAACAGAGGGACCCGAGGAAAAGGTGATTTTAAATCAAAAGGCACAGGGAAGTTTGGTAACAAATCAAGAAGTAGAAGTAAAGGTAGACAGAAATAAAATACTGGCTACGCAATAAAAGAGACCTCTAAGGTTAAATTGACTTGGAGGTCATTTTAATTCAAAAATATCTGCTAAGTTGTTTAATATAAACTTTAATAACTGGTTATTGTCACACACCTAGTAGTCATCCCATAAAATAATATATAAAGGAAAAATGAGGTGATGTTATGTTATGGGATGTAGTACAGCATTTTCTACCCGAAGGGGCAGAACTAATAATTCCCAAAAAACCATTAGGAATAAATGCTATAGAAACTTATGATTTAGATGGCGATGGTAATCAAGAAGTGATTGTAAGTTACAAATACAACAATGAAGCCTTAGTTATGGTACTAAAAGATATTGGTGAGTATTGGCAAAGAGTTAGTATTATTAGAGGCAATAGTCATGATTTAGACTATTTAAATGTTGCTAATATAATAGATGAACAAATTAATTTAATGATAGGCTGGAAAAACTCAAATAACAAATGTGATCTAAATATATATGTTCTTAAAGAAGATCAACTTCTTAACGTTACAAGAAATGTAGAATATAGTTTAGTAGAAATAGAACAAAATAAGAAGTCAAAACAAGATTGTCTTATAATATGGAAACATATAGAAGATAGCGCCTATGAGGTTGACATATTTAAAAGTTCAGGAAATCAATTAGTTTCAGATCATACTGTCTACCATGATTATTTTTCTAATGTTGTTTCTTATTATGAAGTACTAGTGGATAAAGAACCTAATAATCGTATATATTGGTATTACTTAGCAGATGCACAGATAAAGGCAAGAAATGAAAAGGATGCATTAGAATCGATAAAAAGAGGAAAAGCATTGAGGGGAGAGTATCCTTCAATTGAAGACTTTAATTTGTTAAAAACTAAGGTCAATATTAGTAAAAATGATAATGATAATATAATAAATAAAGGAACAAGATCTAAATCAGTTACTAGATATCCTGCATCAGTTAATAAAGTAGGTGGTATTAAATGGGGCTATGTCAATAACGAAGGAAGCATTACCATTGATCCAATTTTTGATTCTGCTCAGGATTTTCAAGATAACAATCTTTCAATAGTATCAATAAATAATAAAGCTGGAATAATTGATGATACAGGAAACTTTGTAGTTAAACCAGTATTTGATAGTATTTCTGAATTTCACAATGAAAGAGCTGTGGTGTGGAATAAAGAAGGTTCAAAACTTATAGATACAAAAGGAAAAGTAATCTTTCAGACTACTGGATATCTCGACTATATCATAGAAAATCGTGGAGCTTTTGGACATATAGATAGTACGTCTAACCAAATTAAGTATGGTTTTATTGATAAAAATGGAAATATTGTTGTGAAGCCGAAATTTATGAGTGTCAGTCCATTTGCAAATGGAAAAGCAATTGCTCAAGTATCAGAAAGAAAATTTATTATGATAAATTATGATGGTGAAGTGCTACACAGCTATGAAGGTGTTGCGCTGATGGGCAATTTAAGTGAAGGAGTAGTTTCTTATAAAGAAAGTTTAGATGGTAAGTTTGGATATATGGACGAGAGTGGTGAAATACTAATTCCTCCGAAATTTGATATTGCAGGGGATTTTATAAAGGGAGTAGCAATTGTTGCAAATAAAGAAAGAGGAATGCTGAAGCACAGAATAATTGACAAACATGGTAAAATTATTTTAAATGGCGACTATAATAGCATAACCTTAATTAATGAAGAAAAAATAGCTATTGGAAAAACCCATGAGCAAAAATCAATACCAACTACAATTTATGCAGTAGCAGACAATAATGGACGATTATTGACAGATTTTATGTTTACGAACATAAATAAGTACTATAATGGATATGCCTCTGTTACAGATCAAAATAATACCTACTTTATTGATAGAGAAGGCAAAAGATCAAATCATTTACCGACTTTAGATGCATCTTGTTCAATGAGGATGCTTCAGGATTTAATAGAAGTTAATAAAAACAATGAATTATTTTACATTGATAAGAAAGGCAGGACAATATACAGACCGAATAATATTATTACACTAACTAAGCAGTATGAGATTGAAATAAAAGAATATGTACCCAAGAAAAACTATACTGTGAATTATCCTTATATTAGGGGCATAGAGGATAAAACTATAAAGAATTATGTTAATGATTGTTTAGAGAAAATGTCATTTGTCAATTCGTACGAACAACCCCTTAGCAAAAATACTTCATATAGTGGTGGGTTTACTGTAGGATATTATAAAAAAAATTTAGTAAGTTTGAAGTTGTGGGGATATGATTATCCAGTTGATGCAGCTCATGGTATCCCATCACAGATGTACGCACATACTGATTTAGAAACGGGTAGGTTCTATAAACTTAAAGATTTGTTTATAGGCAGATCATATATGCGTATTCTAAGCGAAATAATCAGAAAACAAATACTTGCTTCAGAGAATGAAAAAGAATACTGGATAGATGAATATAAAGGAATAAAAGAAAACCAATCTTTCTTTATTACTGAAAATAGTTTAAAAATTTGTTTCGGAGTTTATGAAATTGGTCCTTATGCTTTAGGTTTTCCTTCTTTTGAAATTCCTTTTAATGATATAATGAATATTATTGATGCCTACGGAGAATTTTGGCTATCTTTTAATGATATATAAACTTGTCGTGCTATAAAGCAGCACGACAAGTTTATATATAGTGAGCATTGGTAAATAATAAAACAATATATAATTTATTAAATAGAATATATATTGTAGAGTGAAATAGGGGTAAGATAAAATGATGAAAGAGAAATTAAAAGAATTTTGCAAAGCGTTAAATATTGAGAAAGTTGGAATCGCGCCAATAGGTCCATATAATGATTTATACAAAAGGTTAATGATGAGAAAAGATAATGAACAATTAACTGGTTTTGAAGAATTAGACATTAACCTAAGAACGGATCCAAGATTAACAATGGCAAATGTAAAATCTATAATTGTATGTTTATTCCCTTACTATGTTGGAGAAAAAGAAGAAGCTAACCTGTCAAAATATACATATGCTCAAGATTATCATATGATAGTAAGGGACAAGTTAAATGAAATAGGAACTTATCTTACAAATAATATTGCAAATTTTGAGTACATGTCTTTTGTAGATACAGGACCATTAGTTGACAGATACTTAGCTTATTTAGCTAGCCTAGGCTATTTTGGTATAAACAGCCATTTAATTACTGATGACTATGGTTCATATTTTTTTATTGGTTACATACTAAATAATTATGACTTTAAACCTGATCAACCAATGGATAAAACATGTTATCAATGTAAAACCTGTATTAAGAAATGTCCTGGTCAAATTATACTTGGTAATTTCGATATTGACCCAAGAAAATGTAGAGCATATATAACTCAAATTAAAGGGGACTTAACGGAAGATGAAATAGAAATATTAAAAAAAACTGACATGGTGTTTGGATGTGATATATGTCAGGACGTATGTCCACATAATAGAGGAGTTAAGCATACAGAAATAGAAGCGTTTAAAAATGATTTAATATATTCCCTTAAACATGAAGACCTTGAAGGGATATCAAATAAAGAGTTTATGAGACGCTATAAAAATAGAGCTTTCTCTTGGCGGGGGAAAAAAACAATATTGAGAAACTTCAATTACATAAAAGGACATATAGATAAATGAGTTTTTATAGAAAAAATACACTATTTATGATATATTTATTTAATTATAAAACAAAAATAGATACATATTAAGAAAGGGGATCATTATGGACAACAAGACAAATAGTTCAAATTTTATAAGGAATATTGTTATACAGGACTTGCAAGAAAATAAACATAATGAGATTATCACACGTTTTCCTCCTGAGCCAAATGGCTATTTACATATTGGTCATGCAAAATCTATTGTACTTAATTTTGAATTGGCAGAAGAGTTTAAAGGTAAAACAAATCTGCGTTTTGATGATACAAATCCTACAAAAGAGGATACCGAATATGTAGAATCTATAAAAGAAGATGTTTCATGGTTGGGTTATGATTGGGACAACCTATATTTTGCTTCTAACTATTTTGAAGAAATGTACAATAGAGCTGTCTTACTAATTAAAAAAGGTAAAGCTTTTGTTTGTGATCTTAATGCAGAAGAAATGAAAAATCACAGAGGTACACTAAAAGAGCCAGGAAAAGAAAGTCCTTATAGAAATCGTTCAGTAGAAGAGAATTTAGATTTATTTGAACGTATGAAAAATGGGGAGTTTAAAGACGGAGAAAAAGTTCTTAGAGCTAAAATTGACATGGCATCACCAAATATGAATATGCGTGATCCTGTGATTTATAGAATTGTACATGCTAAACATCATAATACTGGAGATAAATGGTGTCTGTATCCTATGTATGATTATGCCCATCCTTTAGAAGATGCAATTGAAGGGATCACTCACTCTATTTGTACGCTGGAATTTGAAGATCATAGACCATTGTATGATTGGGTTGTAAAAGAATGTGAAATGGATAAGCAACCTCAACAGATAGAGTTTGCACGACTTAATATCACTAATACAGTTATGAGCAAAAGAAAACTAAAGATGTTAGTAGATGAAAATATAGTAGATGGATGGGATGATCCTCGAATGCCAACTATCGCAGGATTAAGAAGAAAAGGTTTTACCCCCGAATCCATAAGAAATTTTTGCCGTGAGATTGGTGTTGCAAAAAGTAATAGTGTTGTAGATAATCAAATGCTAGAACATTTTATTAGAGAGGACTTAAATACATCTGCACCTCGTACTATGGCAGTACTAAGACCATTAAAAGTTGTAATTACAAATTATCCAGAAGATAAGGTAGAAATGCTTGAAGCGGATAACAATCCTGATGATGAATCAATGGGTAAGAGAGATATACCGTTTTCTAGGGAAATATATATAGAACAAGAAGATTTTATGGAGAATCCTCCAAAAAAATATTTTAGACTATTTCCTGGTAATGAAGTAAGACTAAAGCATGCTTACTTTATAAAGTGTGAAGAAGTAATTAAAGATACAGCAGGAAACATAGTAGAATTACGGTGTACTTATGATCCAGAAACGAAAAGCGGCTCAGGCTTTACCGGTAGAAAAGTAAAAGGAACACTACATTGGGTAGATGCGAAAAATGCTGTGCCAGCAGAATTCAGACTATATGAACCACTTATTTCAGATGAAGAAAAAGAGGATACAAATACTTTTATGGATCAGATAAATCCTAATTCTTTAGAAATTTTAGAAGGTTATGTAGAACCAAATATGAAGGAAGTCAAATTACATGATAAATTTCAATTTTTTAGACATGGATATTTTAGTGTAGATCCAAAGTATACAACAAGTGACAAAAAAGTATTTAACAGAATTGTTTCATTAAAAAGTTCATTTAAAATTAATAAATAAGACTGAAATAACAAAAGCTATACTTAATTAAGTATAGCTTTTGTTATTTTTTGTAATGAATCAAATTTATATTAAGGCAAATAAAATTTCAACATACTACATACTATAACGTTGTAAACTAGGAGGGAAACAATGACTATAGGAGTGAATGTAAAAAAAACAATTGCAAATCTAAAAGGTAGCAAAAGCACAATGAAAATCTATGCAATACAAGCACAAAATGACGAAACAAAAAATACATATGAACAAGCTGTAAAAATGACTGATGAGATTATAAAAGATTTAGAAGAAAGGCTTAAAAAACTAGAATATGAAGAACCACAGTATAAAGGGTTTTAAGAAAGGAAAAACATATGAGAAATTGGATCGAAATTTTATTAAGGTCAGTTGCATTATTTTTTGTCGCATTAGTTTTTGTGAAAATTATTAGCAAAAGAAATGTTGCAAGAATGACCGCATTTAATTTAGTAAATTATTTAGTAGTAGCTATTATAGCTGGGCTAATATCTGTAAATGTAATAGATAATGTTGCTCTAGGGATGGTTGCATTATCAGTTTGGGTAATTCTTTCTTTTGCTTTAGATTATTTATCTTTAAAGAGTAAAATGATTCATGATTGGATAAATGGAAAAGAGATGGTCTTAATTAAAGATGGAAAGATCATGGAAGAAAATTTAAAACAAGCACGCTTGACTGGTGAGGAGTTATTAAAAGAGTTAAGATCGAAAGAAGTATTTAGCTTTATGGATGTTGAATTTGCAATCATGGAAACAACAGGCGAAATCAATTTTCTATTAAAATCCGAAAATACGCCAATTACACCAAAACAAATAGGAAAAAAAGTGAGCAAACAAACTGCGCCGCAAACGGTTATCCTAGATGGAAATGTAATAGATGAGTCACTAAGCAATATTGGATTAAATCAAAATTGGTTATATACACAATTAGAAGGCATGGGGGTTTCTTTAGATAATGTATATATAGCACAAGTAGATTCTTCCGGTGATTTATATGTTGACTTATTTGATGATGCATTGCAAATACCAGAACCTACTGTAAGAGAAATGTTATATGCAAATTTAGAGAAATGTCAGGCGGATTTAACATCTTTTTCATTAGAAACTGAAGACAAGAATGCAAAAAATATGTATGCATTAAATGCTGAAAAATTAGGAAAAGTAATAGACTTATTAGAACCACATTTAATGAAATAGAGGTGAAGAAATGTCTAATAAAAAAAATAAAAAATTAACAACAACACAACTAAAATATCAAGAGTTTGCAAAAGAAAGGGAACCCAAAAGATCAATAGTAAAAAATTGTATTAAAGCATTTTTAGTAGGTGGCACTATTTGTACATTTGGACAGTTTTTGCAGTGGATGTTTATGACTTATTTTGATTTTGATAAAGTAACTGCATCAAATCCTACAGTAGCTGTATTAATTATGATCGCATCTTTGCTAACAGGACTGGGGGTTTATGACCATATAGCGCAGTTTGCTGGCGGAGGTACAATTATACCTGTAACAGGGTTTGCAAATACGATGACAGCTGCAGCTATAGAACACAAAAGTGAAGGTTATGTTTTAGGAGTAGGCGGAAATATGTTTAAAATAGCGGGACCAGTTATTACCTATGGGGTATTTTCAGCATTTATAATTGCGCTAATAAAAATGACAATTACATGGTTAGGTGGGATGTAGATGCTTAAAGGTCATCAATCTTGGTCTTTTGATTCAAAACCAGTTATTTTATCATCATCTGCTGTAGTAGGGCCTTTTGAAGGAGAAGGTTGCTTAGCCAGAGATTTTGATATAATCCATAATGACCTATGGTTAGGACAAGATAGTTTCGAAAAAGCAGAGCAAAAACTATTAGAGCAGGCGTGCACTGTTGCAATAGAAAAGGCACAAATGAAAAAAGAAGATATCCAATTTTTAATAAGTGGCGATTTAATGAACCAAATTATATCAAGTAGTTTTACGGCTAGGACGTTAGCAATTCCGTATCTAGGTATATTTGGCGCATGTTCAAGTTCGATGGAAGGACTAGCCCTAGCAGCTCAATTTATAGATAGCGGATCAGCTCAGTATGTAATAGCAGGAGCTTCAAGTCATAATGCTGCTTCTGAGAAGCAGTTTAGGTATCCAACTGAATATGGTGCACAAAAACCGCCTACTGCTCAATGGACAGTAACAGGAGCTGGAGCGGCGGTTGTAGGAAGCAAAGGAAACGGTCCTAAAGTAACCTCTGCAACAATTGGTAAAGTCGTAGATATGGGAATTTCTGACCCATTTAACATGGGGGCTGCAATGGCACCAGCTGCAGTAGACACAATAGAAGCACATTTTAGAGATTTTAATATTGACCCATCTTATTATGACGTGATTGCAACAGGTGATTTAGGAAAGGTAGGACATCAAATTGCTGGAGATCTATTAATAGAACATGGATTTAAAATACCAAAAGAAAAATTTACTGATTGTGGAATGCTAATATATAGTAAAGACCAGCCAGTCATTGCTGGAGGTAGTGGTTGCGGTTGCTCTGCAACTGTAACTTATGGTCATTATCTAAATCGCATGAAGAAAGGCGAATTAAACAGGATATTAATTGTTGCTACGGGGGCATTATTATCTCCAATATCATATCAGCAAAAAGAAAGTATCCCTTGTATAGCTCATGCAGTTTCAATTGAAATGTAAAGAGGTGATATATATGGAAAAATTCATTTGGGCATTTATAGTAGGTGGTGGGATTTGTGTAATTGGACAGATCATGTTAGATGTGTTTAAACTAACACCCGCACACACTACAGTATCCCTAGTAGTAGCAGGAGCAATTTTAGGTGGATTGGGTTTATACGAGCCATTAATTGAGTTTGCAGGAGCGGGAGCTTCGGTACCAATAAGTAGCTTTGGCAATTCATTAGTAAAAGGTGCGTTTGCAGAGCTAGAGAGGTCAGGGTTTGTGGGTATATTAACTGGAATATTTGAAGTCACCAGTGCCGGTATATCATCAGCAATTATTTTTGGATTTTTAGCTGCTTTAATTTTTAAGCCTAAAGGTTAATTGTGCAATTTCGGAAAGGAGGTGATTTACAAATGACAGTAGCTACGCAAATGCAGCAAGTTATGTCAGGAATACAAAGTGCATCTGCTTCCCTTAAAAACTTTGCTTTACAAACAGAAGATCAACAAGCTAAACAAGATTTTCAACAACTGGCTCAGAACTTAGATAATGCATATCAAACCCTTGAGAAAAGAAATCAATTTATTCAAAGTCAGGAACCACAATACAAACAATAGTGATTGTATTGATAAATATAAAAATAAGAACTGTGGATTTTATAATCCACAGTTTTATAATTTAAACTTTACTTATGTTTCTCCCGTAAAATATTTCCATCATTTCATGTTTTAAAGCTTGTTTTATTTTCTTCTTCTCTTTTGGAAGAAGTTCTTTTTTTGAAATTCCAAACAAATATTCATCAAGTTCAAATTGTTTTAGAATCATCTTAGTGTGAAATATATTTTCTTGATAAATATTTACGTCCATCATATGATAAAGTGACTTAGTTTCAGGTGCGATGTAGTTTTGGATAGAATTTATTTTATGATCAATAAAATATTTTTTCCCACTTACATCTCTAGTAAACCCACGAACTCTGTAGTCGATAGTAATTATATCAGAGTCAAAACTATGGATTAAATAGTTTAATGCTTTTAGTGGTGAGATTTTACCACAAGTTGAAACGTCAATGTCAGCACGGAAAGTACTGATACCTTTGTCTGGATCACTTTCTGGATATGTGTGAACAGTAATATGACTTTTATCTAAATGTCCAACAACAGAATTAGGCAGTGGGCCAGGGGCTTCATCAGATTCATCAAAGTGTTCTGTATTTTCATGATTAATTTCCTCTTCAGAAACTAGAATAGTAACACTAGCACCCTGAGGATCATAATCTTGCTTAGCGATATTTAAAACATTTGCTCCAATAATATTTGCAACATTGGTCAAAATATTAGTAAGTCTATCTGCATTATACTGCTCATCAATATACTCGATATAACCTTTACGATCTTCTTCAGTTTTGGCATAGCATATATCGTAAATATTAAAACTCAAAGTTTTTGTTAAATTATTGAAGCCATAAAGTTTAAGCTTCTTTATAGATTTAATTTTCATTTATTAAGCACCTCATTTTTATATATTTTGCATTATAGAACATATATGTATTATTCCATAATACAATAATTTTTATTAGGTGTATAGATATTATCGACAAAAAAATACTTTTTGAATATTTGAAATTAAGTAATATAGATGGGAGATATAAAGGTGAGAATACAGTACACGAGAAGATGGGTTAATTTAGTTACTTTTATATTACTAATTATTACAAATATATTAGCTAATTATTTAAAACTTAATAATCAAACAACGGGTGAAGTAGCAGATAAATTCCCTACTTATTTTGTGCCTGCCTCATTTACTTTCTTAATTTGGGGATTAATATATCTTCTGTTATTATCTTTTACTATATATCAATTTAAACGAAGGAATAAAAGAAACCCATATATAGTCGCAGTAGGGTACTGGTTTTCTTTAAGCAATATTTTAAGCAGTTTATGGTTAGTTTTGTGGCACTACGAAGTTATTGTATACGCTTTCTTTACAATGATTGCTTTAACTATAACATTAGTAAAAATCTATTATAATATTATTACCTGCAGGTACAGAGCGAAATTAACGGATAATATATTAGTTAAAGTACCTTTTACTATGTATCTCTCATGGATTAGTTTTGCAACAATTGCCAATTTAGATATTCTTTTGTACTCGTTAGATTGGAATCAATGGGGTTTATCTAAAGAAGCTTGGTTTATTGTATTATTAGGACTCGTAACAATGCTTATATCCTTTCTACTGTTATTTAGAAAAGATATGATATTTTGGTTAGTTTTTGCATGGGGATTTTGGGGAATAAGAAGTCGTTTCCATGATGTTGGATTAATAAGAAAAAGCATAACAGTAGCATTCATTGTGATAACCCTGTTTTGGGTATTAACTTTCATCAAAAAGAGAAAAGATAGAAATATCTTTCGTTAATCCCAAAAAATATTAGTACTCTAGGCTTATCAAATTTAGGTATAATGATTGATTTACTCCAATGCATTATATGAATATAATGTAACTAAGAACAAAGCACAACTAAATAATCATTGGCAAAGCTACTGAAAGGTAGTGACGCAAAGCTAAAGGGGCTAAGGTGGTTTCCACTATGCCAGCCAGTTGCGAGGGTATATCATTAAGCATCCTGTACTAACAACCCCACTCGTCAACTGATGAGTGGGGTATTTTGTTAACAGGTAAACATTTTTCGAAATGTACCCCAGCGGCTGTTCATCCTAAGCAAGAGCGTAAGATGAGCAAAAAAACAAAATTTTAAGGGGGTAAGATTTATGAAATTATTTAAAAGATTATGGAAAGAAGAAGCAGGTCAAGGAATGACAGAATATGGGCTAATCATAGGGATCATTTCAGTAGTACTTATAACTGTATTAGTAGCCTTTAGAGGAAAACTAACGGAAATATTTGAATCTATTACCAACAGCACAGAGATATAGTGATGAGATAATGCTCTAGAAAAGGCCCTACTGAATCAGTAGGGCCAATTTTTTCACAAAAGGAAGTGTTTCTTATGATTAACGTAGTACTTATATTAATAGTACTAATTTGTCTAGTAACTGACTTAAAAGAAAGAAAAATATACAATAGTCTATTATTACCAGGAGTAATCTTCGGAATGGTATTAAATATATATGAATTAGGCTTTGAGGGCGCTCTACTTACTTTATCCGGGTTTGTATTGGGATTGATATTACTAATTGTTCCTTTTTATTACAATGGCATAGGTGGTGGAGATGTCAAATTACTAGCTACAATTGGAGCCATAAAGGGACCGGAATTTGTTTTTTATACATTTATAATTATGGGTGTAGCTGGTGGTGCTATAGCACTGGGCATTCTAATATATTACAAGAGTTTGTTAAGTACTTCAAAAGGTTTATTAACGGGAGTTAAAGTAATGATTACATCTAAGTTCAGTGTAATGTCATTTAACAATGATGAAAAAAAATACTCGTTTCCATATGGTGTGCCTATTGCTATTGGTGCAATTGTTGGGCTTATAATATTGGGGTGATTAGATGATTAACCTATTTAAAAAAAATAATGAAGGGCAAGCATTAGTAGAGTTAGCATTAGTTTTACCAATCCTATTGCTATTAGTTTTTGGAATAATAGAATTTGGTAGGGTTTTTGGCACATATCTAATGGTAACCCACAGTGCAAGAGAGGGTGCTAGGGCAGCAGCAGTGGGTGCATTAGACGAAGAGATAAAGGCTTTAGTCGAGGAACGAACCTCTGCATTACATCTAAATAAAGATAAAGTAAATATTCATATTACACCAGGTGAAATATATAGAAGTAGAGGGGATGGTATTTCTATACAGGTTGAGTATCCTCTTAAAATACACCTACCCATCATTTCGATTTTTATAGGTGATTCATATAATGTCAAATCTCATATTACCATGCGTATGGAGTAGGAGGTGGATATGATGAAAAAAATAAATAGAATTCTTGAAAATGAAGAAGGTAGTGCACTAATAATTGTAGCAATACTAATGATTGTTTTTATTGGATTTGTGGCCCTTGTAGTTGATGCGGGCCTATTATACCTAAATAAATTTCAAATAACAAATGCCACTGATTCAGCTGCGTTAGCAGCAGTTCAAGAACTTCCACATAATCCATACAGAGCTGTTGAGGTTGGAAAATCATTTGGAGAGAAAAATGGGCTACATGAAAGTACTATTTTAATTGATATAATTAATAATAATCATTCCGTTAAAGTTACGACTAAACGTAGGGTAGAATTTCTATTTGCGAAGGTTTTAGGCTTCTCAACAGGACAAGTAGAAGCTGTTGCTATAGCAGATGTTGCCCCAATCGTTGGACTAAGAGGGGCTGTACCATTAGGGGTAGAAGACTATGATTTCACTTTTGGGCATCAATACACTTTAAAAGTGGGTGCCGGTGATGGAGATACAGGGTGGTTCGGCGCACTTGCTCTTTCAAAGCCCGGGGCAAGGATATATGAAGATAACTTAACCTATGGATTTGACGGCGTCATTCGCGTTGGTGACATTTTAGATGTAGAAACAGGAAACATGTCAAATCCAACCAAAAGAGCAATAGATTACAGAATTGCCCAATGCAATCATATTCCTTATTGTACTTCAGATAATTTTGACCCAAATTGTCAAAGACTTCTTAAGGTGCCAGTCATAGAATTTAAGAGTCATAGACAAGTTGAAGTTTTAGGTTTTGCAATATTTTTAGTTGATGAAGTAAAAGGTCAAGGTAACGAAAGCATTATAACAGGTAAATTTATAAAAACAACAATATCAGGTGAAATAGATATAAATGGAAAAGATTATGGTTTATATGGAACAAAACTATCTTATTAAGTTATTAAAGGGGGATCGACGATGAAGAATAAAGTAGTGTTTCTTTTAGCTATAGTTTTTGGATTAGCAACTGCTTTGATGACTTTTTCCTATTTAAACAATTTAAAACAGTCTGTTGATAATACTGAGTATATAGAAATTATTGTGGCGAAAGAAAATATACAAGAAAGAACCGTTGTAACTATGAACATGATTGAAAGAAAAACCATACCCGTACAATATATGGACTCAAATCAGATTACAAGCTCAAAAGAAGTTGTTGGAAAAATTACTTTAACAACACTTAGTAAAGGTCAAAGTATTTTTCAAAGTCACATTATTGAAAAAGGGGACTATAAAGAAGGACTGGCATATATGATTCCACAAGGAAAGAGAGCTATGTCAGTTCCAGTAGATGAAGTTAGTGGTGTTTCAGGATTGATAAAGCCTGGAAATAAGGTTGACGTTATAACAACGATAGCTATAGGGGAAGAAGTTCAGGTACCACATTCTGTAGTAGTACTTCAAAATATAGAGGTTCTTGCTATAGGTAGAGACTTAAATATAAAAGTCGGAGAAAATGCTCAAAATCCTACAGAGGCAAGAACAGCTACTTTAGCAGTAACATTAGAAGAGTCTTTACCTTTACAAATGGCAACACAGCGTGGAACAATTAGTTTAATGTTAAGATCTCCCATTGATAATACAACAAGCGATCCGGAGCCTTTTGAAATAAATGATTTTTTAAGATAATTAAAGTATCGAGTCAAAGGGGTGTGAAGATTATGGAAAAAATTAGAGTGTTAATAGCCAGTGATTATATAAAAGAAGAAGGTTATTATAAAACATTTTTATTAGGTTACGATGATATCCAAATCATTGGTGAGGTAATTAATGGAGAGCAAGCACTTAAAAGAACTGAACAACTTTTACCCCATGTTGTAATAATTGATTTAAACCTATCAGTTATGGATGGTGTTGAGACTACTGAAAAAATTACAGCAAATTATCCAAACATAGCTACGATACTAATAAGTGCAAGGAACGATATAGAATACTCAAAAAAAGCCATTCACGCTGGAGCTAAAGACTATTTAGTAAAGTCATTCAATCAAGAGGAACTTATTAATAGTGTGAGACGGGTTTATCATAACGAAAAAAAGAAAATCGCAACATTACAAGCAAATTCTAATAAAAAGGAGAATAAGTATAAAGTGCCCCAAATAGTAACTATATTTGGCACTAAAGGTGGAGCAGGAAAAACAACTTTATCCGTTAATTTAGCAGTTCAGATGATTAAAGATACAAATAAAAAGGTAGTATTAGTTGACTTAGACCTGCAATTTGGTGATGTTTCAGTATTTTTAAATATTCTACCAAAAAAAAGTATAGCAGAGCTTGTACAAGAGAGAAATCAGTTAGATATAGATTTAATAGAAAGCTATTTAATTACACATATGTCTGGGATAAAAGTGCTTCCAGCACCAATTAGACCAGAAGATTCTGAGTTGGTAACTCCTGAAAATATATTAGAAATCTTAACTGTATTACGTGAGCATTATGACTACATCATTATTGATACTCCACCTTTTTTTCATGAAACGACCTTAAGTGCATTAGATATATCTAATCAAATACTATTAATTATGTCCATGGATTTACCAGCAGTAAAAAATATGAAACTAAGTATTGATCTATTAGAAACCTTGCATCATAAAGAAAAAACTAAACTGATATTAAATAGAGCATCAGAAGATTTTGGTATTACACCTTTTGATGTGGAAAAAACATTAGAATTTTATATAGCAAATCATATGCCTAGTGATGGAAAACTGGTAGTAAGAGCTGCAAATAGAGGTATTCCCTTTGTATCGAATAAAACAAATAGCAAAATAAGCAAGTCGATTGAGGAAATTTCAAAAATGGTAATTAAGGATAAGGGTTATCAAAAAGATTTAGAAGAGTCTAGTGGGAAAAGGTCTATTTTAAAAAAACTCTTTAGATAAAGGGGGGATACAATGTCATTACTACAGCGATTAGAAAAAGAAAAGATACCAGTAAAGGTAAGGGATGAAGAAAGTAAGAAGTCTGATTCACCTAAATCAGAGAAAAAAGATAAGTATGAAGATCTAAAAATTAAGATTCATAAAGAAGTCATTGATGAGATGAACAAAGAAATAAAAAAGAAGGGGTTAACAGATGAAACATTAGATGAAAGTATTAATGATATAGTAAAAAATATCCTCGATAGAGATGCAGGTTTTTTACCTTATTCTGAAAGGCAGACTATTGCATTAGAGATAGTCAATGAAGTAATCGGATTAGGACCATTAGAAGGGTTGATAGAAGATGAGGATGTATCAGAAATTATGGTAAATGGTCCAAAACAAGTATATGTAGAGAAAAAGGGTCGTATCGTACAAACTGATATTGTATTTCGAGATGAAAGTCATGTAATGCATATTATAGATAAAATTGTTTCTCCTATAGGGAGAAGAATTGACGAAAGCATGCCTATGGTTGATGCAAGATTGAAGGATGGGTCTAGGGTAAATGCAATCATACCTCCACTTTCTCTCAAAGGTCCATGTATCACAATAAGAAAATTTTCTAAAGATCCTTTTAAAATTCAAGATTTAATTAGATTTGGCACTTTATCATCTAATATTGCAAAGTTTTTAGAAGCTTGTGTCAGATCTAAATTAAATATTGTAATATCTGGAGGAACGGGTAGTGGAAAAACTACAGCATTAAATGTACTATCATCGTTTATTCCTAATGATGAAAGAATTGTAACCATAGAAGATGCTGCAGAACTACAACTTAAACAAGACCATGTTATTACTTTAGAAACAAGAGCCGCTAATATAGAAGGTAAGGGAGCTATTACGATGAGAAATCTAGTGAAAAATTCACTAAGGATGAGACCGGATAGAATCGTTGTTGGTGAAGTTAGAGCTGGTGAAGCATTAGATATGCTTCAAGCGATGAACACTGGACATGACGGTTCGTTAACAACTGGGCATGCGAATACTCCAAGAGATATGCTATCTAGATTAGAGACGATGGTTCTAATGTCCGGGATGGATTTACCTGTAAGAGCAATAAGAGAACAAATTGCTGCAGCGATAGATGTAATTGTCCAACAAAGTAGGTTAAAAGATGGGAGTAGAAAGATTACTCATGTAACGGAAGTTGTGGGAATGGAAGGAGAAACTATTGTACTTCAGGATATATTTACTTTTATCCAAAAAGGTACAGACAAAAACGGTAATGTAGTTGGTGAGCACCGAGCCACCGGAATCGTTCCTAAATTTTTAACTCAAATCGAGGAACAGGGAATAAAATTGCCAAGGGAGATTTTTTTACCTTCAGATTAAGGTAAGGGGGGATCATATGGAACCGATCATTGCAACATTAGTATTTATTACTGTAGTGCTTTGGGTCATGGGAGCATACCATCTAATAAGTGCAAAAAAAGAAGTGATAAGTAAACGGTTAAAAAACTATACGATGCTTCAACAAATTGTTCATGAGGAAAACACAAAAAAAGTACTAAAATTGAATAGAAAAAATATTCTGCAAGTCTTAGGTTCTTTTTTTGTTGCTAAATCGTATACAAAGAAGTTAGAGGGACAATTATTAAAAGCAGAGTTACCAATGCGGGCTGAAGAGTTTCTAGCTTTAAATATAATAGGGATTTTAATATGTACTTTTGTCGGACTGGTATTACTAGGAGGAATAGCCTCTGCATTAGTAATGGCATTGCTTGCTTTGGTCATTCCTCAGATAATAATTACACGTAAAAAAAGATTACGAATAGAAAGAATAAATCAACAAATTGGAGACTGCTTAACGGTGATGGCGAATTCATTAAGAGCCGGATATAGTTTCCAGCAAGCAATCGATCTAGTAGGCAAAGAGATGAATGGCTCTTTAGCTTTAGAGTTTAAGAAAACAAATCGAGAAATAAATCTCGGAACTACAATAGATCAAGCACTTATTAATTTAACAAAAAGAGTAGAAAGTGATGATTTAGAACTATTAATTACAGCAGTACTTATACAACGCCAGATAGGTGGAAATTTAGCTGAAATATTAGACAACATATCCTTTACTATTAGAGAAAGAATACGTATAAAAGGAGAAATAAAAACACTGACTGCACAAGGGCGTGCATCTGGACTTGTAATTGGATTAATGCCTCCTATTTTATTTGTTATATTACTACTAATTAATCCTTCATATATGAATGTTATGATACAGTCTAAGGTTGGTTGGTTAATTTTATTTGCAGGACTTATATCAGAAATTATAGGTGTACTGTTAATTAAAAAAGTAATAGATATTGAAGTTTAGGAGGTTTTTTTATGATAATAATTGTCATGCTGACATTTCTATTTATAACATTTTTATCATACGGGATTATGATAACTTTATTTGAAAATAAAATTTTAATTAGTAATAGATTATATCAGTTAAGAGGCAACAACAAAAATCTAAAACGAAATTACGATGAAGAATTACAAAAATCCTTTTTTGAAAGACTAGTCAAACCAATCTTAGAATGGCTATCAAATATTACACAAAAAATAATACCAATTCGAAGAAAAGACATTCTTGAAAAAAAATTACTTTTAGCAGGCAATCCCGGTGATTTAACCCCTAGTGAACTTATGACGCTTTACTATACATTTACAATAATATTTGCAATGTGTGTATTTCTAGTAGTATATCTAAATAATATAAGTACAATTTATCAAATTTTAAGTCTATTATGGGGACTTATAATAAGTAGAATATTGTTTGATTTGGCAATAAAAATAAAAACAACAAATCGTCAAGATGCAATTTCAAAAGAACTACCAGATGTGCTAGATTTATTGACTGTAAGTGTAGAATCTGGTTTAGGTTTCGATGCTGCTATTCAAAAAGTTGTAAAAAAAACAAAAGGACCTATTTCCTACGAGTTTAATAAGACTTTACAGGAAATGAAAATGGGAAAACATAGAAGAGAGGCTTTAAGAGGTTTAGCATATAGAACAGGGGTAGAAGACCTCAATACCTTTATAAGTGCAATTATTCAAGCAGATCAGTTAGGTGTTAGTATTGGAAATGTTTTAAGAATACAATCAAAACAAATGCGGCAAATAAGGAAGCAAAGAATAGAAGAAAAAGCAATGAAAGCTCCAATTAAAATGTTAATACCAATGGTATTTTTTATTTTCCCTACTTTATTTCTAGTTCTTCTAGGTCCAGCTGTTATTCAATTATTGGAAACGATGTGGTAATAATGAAAAAGAATTATAAAATAATAAATGAAAGAAATAATGAAATAGTCGCTTCAAAAGTAGTACTTGCTAATACTTTTTGGGGAAGATTGAAAGGTTTATTAGGACGGGAGAATTTAGAAATAGGCGAAGGTATAGTTCTCTACCCTTGTAATGCAATCCATTGTTTTGGTATGAAATTTAATATCGATTTAATATTTTTAGATAAAAATAAAAAAGTAATCAAGATGTTAAAAAATATAAAACCTAATGAAAGAGCCTCATGTAAAGAGGCTAGTTATGTTGTAGAACTTAAATCAGGCAGCTTAACAAGTAAAGAGATTGATATGGGAGACACACTATTATTAATTGATAATAAATAAAATTAAACGGTAACATTAAAACTGTTTAAAAATATTAGTGGTCTAGTTCTTCTTAGAACTAGACTACTAATATTTTATTATGTTATCCACCTAGTGTTATATCTTGGTGATTATACCAATCTAGAGCATCATACAGATGCTGGGGTTTAAAATCTGGCCAATATTCATCAATAACATAAAAATCTGAGTAAACAGATTGAATTGGTAAAAAGCCACTTAAACGTCTTCTACCTCCCCATCGGATAATGAGATCAATTCTTGATATATCAGAGGAGTAAATATGTTTACTGAGACTTGCTTTTGAAATGTTATCTTGACTGCTTGCCTTTGCTAAATCCCACTGCCAACCGTAATTAACAAGGAAATTGACTTTGATTGAACCTTTTCCAAAAGTCTGTCGCTCTGTATAAGGAAGTAGTTTTTTAGGGAACATTGGGGATTTTGTGTTTCCTAAAACAAGTAGAGAAGCATCCTCTTTTGCCAACATTTCTACAGCTTTTATACACGCTTGAGTAAAAGCTACCCTTTGCATCGTAGGCCGTTTAGTGTTATCTACAGTAAACCCATAATAAGTAATTTCTTTAATGCCTAATTTTTTACATAAATTGAATAGCTCTAAGCCTGGGTCTAGTCCCCATGAATAACCTTTATCTTTTGTAAAACCACGGTTTAAGGCCCACCTTCTATTACCATCAGGAATAACTCCAATGTGCTGTGGCATCCTCATTATATAACCTCCTAACCTTCTAATAGAAATATGTCTAGTATTATTGCCACTAAATATATAAAAATACAAATTTTTTTAAATAATTGTTCAATTTTGGTTTTTTTATTTAATGAATTAATGTATTATGTAGTTATAATAATTAAAAAATATATTATAAACAAATATTTATTTATTAAAATAAAAGGAGGACGACTAACAAATGAAATTTTCAAATAGAATTACATCTATGCAAGAGTCACCAATAAGAAAATTGGCTCCCTACGCAATAGGAGCAAAGAAGGCAGGTAAAAAGGTATATCATCTTAATATTGGACAACCTGACATTGTAACACCTCCTGAATTTATACAATCTATTAAGGCGTTTGATGAGAAAGTTCTTGCTTATACAGCTTCAGAAGGAATTCCAGAACTAATTGAGTCTGTTGTTAGCTATTATAAGAATCATAATATAGATTTCTCAGAAGAGGATATTCTGATTACAAATGGCGGGTCTGAGGCACTACTATTCTCAATAATTGCTGTAGCAGATGATGGTGATGAAATATTAGTACCTGAACCATTTTATACAAATTATAATGGTTTTAGTACTGCAGTAGATGTTAACGTAGTACCAATAACATGTAAGGCAGAAGAGGGATTCCATCTTCCATCCAAAGAACATATAGAGGGATTAGTAACACCAAAAACAAAAGCTATTATCCTATCGAATCCTGGTAATCCAACGGGTGTGGTTTACACAGAAGAAGAGGTAAGAATGTTAGCTGACATTGCACTAAAAAATAATTTGTTTATTATTTCAGATGAAGTGTACAGAGAATTTGTTTACGACTCTTTAAAATTTGTTAGTTTCGCACATATAAAAGAAGTTGAAGATAGAGTTATTATAGTAGATAGTATTTCGAAGCGCTTTAGTGCTTGTGGAGCACGTATTGGCTCAGTAGCTTGTAAAAATAAAAGCTTCATTTCCCATGTACTTAAATTATGTCAAAGTAGACTGTGTGTACCAACATTAGAGCAGGTTGGAGCTGTAGAATTATACAAGACAGATAGTCAATATTTTGATACGGTAAATCAGGAATACGAAACTAGAAGGGATATCATATATAAGGCATTAAATACAATACCAAACCTTATATGCAGAAAACCAACTGGAGCATTTTATGTTGTTGCAAAATTACCAGTAGATGATGCAGAAAAATTCGCTATATTTATGTTAAAAGATTTTGATGTAGATGGTGAAACAATTATGGTAGCTCCTGCAGAAGGGTTTTATGCCACCCCAGGGTTAGGATCTGATGAAGTTCGAATTGCATATGTATTAAATACTGAAGATTTAAAAAGAGCAATGGAGATATTAAAATTAGGAATTGAAGCTTACAATAAGCAAAACACAAATCTATAAAGATAAAAACATGTCCCTTTTGGACATGTTTTTATTATATTCTTTTGGCTCTTTGTCAATAGTTGGGGTGGGATTATATTTAATCTCGCTCCATTATTACATTAGAGCCTATTTTAGTATAATAATGAGACTCCACGTGTTTTAGGGTGCACTTAATAAACCT